>CAYNFM010000174.1:0-4776 GCA_964396415.1 uncultured Treponemataceae bacterium
TCGTCACCGGGTACTGATATTTTTCGGTGGATAGAACGTTTCAAACGCGATGGCTTGACTCCAAGTCTGCGCCAAAACCTGAGTGACTTGCTGACACCTTGTATCGAGTTTCGTAGGCCGTCTCGGTGGGGGATAAATGCAGATGCTAATACAACACCACAGCGTATCAAGGAGATTGTCGATTGTAATTTGCGGCTTCGTTCCGACCATGTGCATTCCTACCTGCATGATCTCATGGGGATCACCGGTTGGCAGACTGCACTGCCCGATTTGCTACCGGACGTTAGTCTGTTGTTGAGAGATGCATTGGATTTGATGCACGAAGTGGAAGGCGCCAATGAGCACAACGACCTTTCATACATTCACCAACCCTCTATTAGCCAGCATGCTCAGAATCAGGCTTTTGATGACTGGACAGCCTTGATCGAACTTGTCCGCGATGCGTGGGGCGCGTTATCCAGTCGCTCTCTTGAACAGGCTAATTTGGCTGCTGAGCAATGGCAGCAAATACCCTATCCGCTGTTCAAACGCCTAGCCTTTTTTGCAGCGGCACAGGGCACGATCATACCCACGGAACTGGCTCTGGGGTGGTTGCTAGGTGACGAATGCTGGTGGCTGTGGTCAGTGGAAACCCAGCGTGAAACGATGCGCCTCCTCGTGGCTCTCGCTCCCCGTCTGTCGCCAACGCAAATGGAAAGACTGGGAGCCGCCATCCTGGATGGGCCGCCACGCGTGATGTTCATTGATGATCTTGAACCGGAAGAATGGGTGCGAACAGTGGATCGTGAAGTTTGGTTTCGGCTTGCCAAGTTGATCGCCGCCGGTGCCAACCTGGAAACGAAAGCCCAAAGTGCAGAGGACCGATTATCGAAAAAATATCAAGAATGGCAGCTTCTGGCCGACGAACGCGATGAATTCCCTTTCTGGACCGGCGGCGGGGAAGAGCTGCGTAAGTTCGAAGCGACACCACATCGTAGGCGGGCACTCGTGGAATGGCTTAAAAGGCACCCCCAAGCAAACCACTGGCAAGGTGACGATTGGCAGCAGCGGTGTCGTGATGATTTTTCAACAACTTTTTGCGCATTGTATGCACTGGGTTGTGAGGGAATATGGCCGGAAGATCGCTGGCGGGAAACGCTTCAAGCTTGGGTTGATGAAAAGCTTCTAAAATTATCATGGCGCCATGCCGCTACCTTGCTTTCGCGGGCGCCGGTTGAAATATTTGCAGCGCTTTCGTACAGCATTAGTCTGTGGCTAAAAGAACTATCAAAGGTTTTCGAAAGCAATGCTGACTTGTTCTTTGTCTTGTGCCAAAGGATTCTCAGCATGGATCACCAAGATGGTATGGACAGCAGCGAGCCAGTGATGCGAGCGATCAATCATCCGGTTGGTCATGTAACGGAAGCGCTACTGCGTTGGTGGTATCGAAATAAGCTAGAAGATAATCAAGGTCTCCGAACAGAACTGGTCCCTGTCTTTACGCTGCTCTGCGATTCACGCATCCCCTCATATCGACATGCTCGGGTACTGCTTGCCTCTCACGCTATTTCTCTTTTCCGAGTCGATCCTGAATGGACAATGCAAAATCTTCTGCCGTTTTTTTCCTGGCAAATACCGGCGGAGGAGGCGAGGTCTGCATGGGTAGGTTTCTTATGGTCGCCTCGCTTGTACCGACCATTATTCGAAGTGATCAAGGTTTCATTTCTTGAGACTTCTAAACATTATGATGAACTCGGCGAGTGTAGTCGCCAATATGCCGCTCTCCTTACTTTTGCCGCATTGGAACAGCGCGATATTTTCACCACTGCCGAACTAAAGTCAGCGACTCAATCTTTGCCGGAGAAAGGACTTCAAGAAACTGCGTTTGCTCTTGTTCAAGCACTTGAAGGGGCTGGCAAGCAAAAGGCTGAATACTGGCGGAATAAAATTGAACCATACTGGAAATCCGTATGGCCGAAATCACGTGAGTATAAAACCGCTGCCTTGTCGGATGTTCTCGCGCGGCTATGTATCACTGCGAACAAAGCCTTCCCCGAAGCGTTCACTGTACTGCGCCATTGGTTACAGCCGGCAGATTATCCTGGTCCTATCTTTAGTATGCTCCTTGAACAAGGTTTAGCCACTAGTTTTCCAGATGACACCTTGGCATTTCTTGATGCTATGGTTGGCGATACTGTTAACTGGCCTCCCGGCATTTTAAGTAACTGCCTTGGTGACATCAAAACTGCTAATCCCGGCTTGGAAGGAGATAAACGATATCGACGGCTATTGGAGTGTATAAGGCGAGACAGTATTTAAGCTTGATTGAACATTTTAGGAGGCGGTCATTATGCGTTTTCTACTCGAGAACTTCGGCCCCATAGCCCGCGCCGACATGGAGCTCGGCGATCTCTCCATACTCGTCGGACCGCAGGCCACGGGCAAGAGCATCGCCTTGCAGATGCTCAAGCTCGCCGAGGAGTATCCCGCGATCAAGCGGACGATGATCGATTTCGCCTACAATCCCTCGCGGGGCCGCGAGGTGTTCATAGCCGACTACCTGGGCGAGGGCATGTCCTCCATCTGGACGGACCACAGCCTCATTCGGACGGGCGCAAAGACGCTGAGCTATGAGAATATCAAGCATACGACGGTCGCCAAGCGCGAGCACTCGGTCTTCTACATTCCCGCCCAGCGCGTCATGACCTTCGACAACGGCTGGCCGCGCCGTTTCCAGAGTTACGAGAGCTCCTTCCCCTACGTCGTCCGCGAATTCAGCGAGGAGCTGTTCAAGTACTTGGACAAGGCTTATGCCAGTGATTCTACGGGCAGGCTCTTCCCGCACCCCAAGAGTCTGCGCAAGTCTCTCAAGGATTCGCTTGCGCAGAGCGTGTACGGCAGGGCGACCTTGAGCCTCGATAAGGAGCACTCGCGCAAGCGCCTCGTGCTGGAGCCGTCCGCGGAGGTCTCGCTGCCGATGGCGACCTGGTCCGCCGGGCAACGGGAGTTCACGCCCCTCATGCTGGGACTCTATCGCCTCTTGCCCTCCGCCGCGAAGGGCAAGGACGAGAATATCAAGCAGGTCATCATCGAGGAGCCCGAGATGGGGCTCCACCCGCGCGCCATCCGCGCATTCATGTATATCGTGATGGAGCTTCTCTACCGCGGCTATTCCGTGGTCCTCTCGACCCACTCGCCCGCGATACTCGAGATCGTCTGGGCGCTCGGCCTGATCGGCGAGGGCTCCGATCCTGTGTCCTCGTTCTGCAAGCTATTTGGCGCGGCGAAGAAGAACCCAATGGAGGACATGGCGTATTCGGTCCTCAAGAAAAGCATCCGGGTCCATTACTTCAAGCCCGACGAGGACGGGAAGACCCGCACGGTCGACATTTCCGGCATGGACCCCTCGGGCATGGCGGACGAAGCCGACTGGGGCGGCTTGACCGAGCAGAGCTCGCTCGTGGGCGCGATCGTGGCTGAGAGCGCCCAGCCCTACGGTGCAAAGGCGAAACAGGGCGATCTATCATGAGGCCTTTCGAAGGATCGCCCTTCGAAAGCGACGTGAAGCCCGGGCTCGAGGCTGTCGCAAAGAGCGATTACAGGGCCCGCATATCCATCGAGAGAAGAGGCAACCTCGGCATCGCGGTATCTTCCGTCGATATCGACTCGTCGATGCGCGCAAAGTTCCCGCAGGAGCCGCGCTGGGATTACGGCATATGGCTGGGCGGCGCAAAACCAAAAATAGTCTACGTGGAGGCGCACAAGGCTGAATCGGGTGAGGTCGATCTTGTACTCAAAAAGCAGAGTTGGCTCAAGAGTCTTTTAGTTGGGATCGAATTACCGGAATCACGTTGGTATTGGCTTGCGACGGGCAAGAACAAGATACCTCCGCAGTCGGCCCAGATGAGACGTCTATACCTGGCGGGCATCCGCCTCGAGACGAGGACGATTGTCCTCAACTAATGAGACGCTACCGCGACGCTCGGAATCAGGCTTCCGTGATCTTCAAGAGCTCGGGGAAGCAGAGGACGGCGGGACGCTGGCCGCAGGCTTCGCGAATTTCGGTGAGCAAGCCCGCTTCCTTCATCCGGCGCAATAGCTGTGCCGCCGTCGGTCGCTCCATTTCGTACTTCAATACCAACATGGTCGCGGTGAAGACGGGCTGCCTGAAGATCGCGTCGAGAAGGGTGATCGCATACTGCGAATGCGTTTCCAGTACGATGCGATTCTTGGTGCTTTCGTACAGATCGAGGATCCGACGTACCCTTGCCGCGTTGTCCTCGGACTGGGCGCGAACCGCCGATACCCTCGAGAAGTCCTGAATAGGTAGCTAAGGCTCCTCTAGCGTCGCCGACTAAAGGCAGTAAGCGTTTATGATCTAATTCTATGATAGGCAATGACTCAGGGATGAATGGGGCTTTCATGGCCTCTCCATTTTGTGTATCGTGGTTTCCATATTACGATACACAAATGGATTTGACAATGATCTGATATACACAAATCTTCGAGCGCCTCTGGCGCAATGTCGGCCCCATTCTCCCACTCCGGGGTTCAGCTGAATAGTGTTGTTCGCATTTGACCGGGACATGCAGCGGCGGCAAGTATCGGAATATCCCCTACTTGTGGAGCCTGCCCCGGGCCATCGACGCGAAGATGCCCGCCGCGCAGAGGCCGGCAAAGAGAAGGAAGGCGACGCGAAAGCCGCCGAGGAAGGCCGCATGGGCTTGGGGGGTGATCTGTCCCTTGCCCACGAACAGCGCGATGATCATGCCGGAAATCGCCATGCTCAGCATCTGT
>CAYNFM010000175.1:0-4767 GCA_964396415.1 uncultured Treponemataceae bacterium
CCGAGCTGCCTTACGATAGAACGCGTGAGCTGGAGACCAAGGACGACGGCGACCAGGATTCCGGCGGCTACGACCGCTATCAGTATGATGGTCGTCGATTGTGTCAGTTGCGTATTGTTCGCGTTGATCTTTTTGATAAAGACGAGATTGTAATCGGTGAGCGTCTTTAGAGCTCCATTTATATCGTTTTTTATCTTTTCGAACGTCGGGCTTTGGAGCTCCGCGGCGGCTTCGTCGCTTTTCTTGGCAAGAGCGAGATCAAGAACTTTCTTGGTCTCAGGTAAGTATTCATCATCCCAGACTGAGCTGAGCTTTGCAAAATTGGCTCTGTCTTGATCGTCGATGAATGTACTGGAATAATCCTTCATAGCCTTGAGAAAGGCATTGACGCCCATTTCATGTTCGGATTGAGCTGCTTGATTTCCCACGGCGCTGGTCGAGAGGGCCGCATCTCGGATCGCGACCTTGACTTGATCCAGGGCATTCGCTAAGTCCATAACCATCGGCAGGGCGCTAGTCCCGTTATCCCACATGTTCTTGTCTGCGGCTTTGACGGCGTTGAGGCCGAAAATCCCAACCGCGCCTATGATAGCGGCGATCAGACTGACACAGATGAAACCGAGAAGCAATTTCATTCGTAACAACATACGCCCTCCTAGGCTTGATTGCGAATGCCATATTTAAACCGCGCTTTAGGGATAGTGTTCGTATTTAATAATATTCGATATGGCTCTAAATACAATAGAACGCGGTATAAATATATTTTCACCAATATCGGCAGTAACTCGGAATTTACCAGCGGAGAAAGATACGCTGATTAGATCCCTCGAAATATCCCCAGGCCGTAAGACCGAAGAAGAGGCAGAAGGTACCGAGCCCAATCCCGGATAGACAGCCAAGGAGGAGGATGCTCGCCAACTCGGCGTAGAACTGAACACCGCCCGGATGGAGCTAGCTGTCTTAGGAAATTTCCACTAGCTGTTGTAATGGAACCATTGAAGCGGACGAATACTTGCGCGATGACGAGGGGGAGCCAGGGTGGGGCGAGGGCGCGTAGCAATCTTGTCGGCAAAGCGATCCGACGCCACATTGGAGGCATAGGCATCTGGGTTGCGATGAGGCCAACAATAAAGACCGGTACGTATATCAACCGCCCCCACCCTGAACTGACGGCTTGCATGGGAGCAGTAGAGACAGTCCGCGGTTATTTATCGCGGTCGGGTATAAAGCCATGAGCATGATGGAATACAACGGCTATTACGGGACCGTCTCCTATGACGACGAGGCGGGGATCTGCTTCGGCCGCGTGAACAATCTTCCGAAGGACGGTGTCGCATCCGAGGGCAAGTCCATAGAGGCGCTCAGAACGGCCTTCCGCGAGTCCGTTGACGGTTGTCTTGCATAGTGAAAGGAACGTGGCGAGACCACGGACAGGCTCTATTCGGGAAAGTTCAATATCCGTATTCCGCCTGCCCTTCATGCAAAGGCGACAGTCAAAGCTTAAGCCCGTGGAGAGTCCCTTTACGCGATCATTCCGCTATAGGCACGACGATCCTCGTTCGGAAACTCTTCGGCGAGCGCGGCAAGATCGTGCCCGGGCCGATGAGGTAGATTTCACGGATCGGCAGGCCGGCTCCGAGGCCATTCTCGCGGAGCTCGCCGAAGAGCCGCCGGTAGGAATCGCCGATCCTCTCGTACGGGCCGCGATGGACGAGGCCGAAGGCGCGGCAGCCGGGCAAAAGCTCGACCTTAGCCTCGTCGCGCTCTCCAGCCGCCTTTCCCGCATCCGGCTTGAGCGGCAGGCATACGTCGATGGCCGCCTCGTCGGAATACTCGGCCTCGCCATACAGGGCGAAACAGGGCCCCGTCGCCCAGCGGCCATAGGTTCGATACACGGCGCCTATGTATGGCCCCATGTCCGAGTACTTGCCGCGGTAACCTATCTTCGCGACGAGCTGCCCATCGATATCGATCGATTCGATCGGCTCGAGATCCCCGGCCTCCTCCGCCTCCCGCTCGGCGGCGATGAAGCCGTCGATCTCGACCTTGATACGCTGAAAACGCTCGATGCGCTCGCCCATCTCGCGCGCCTTGGCGGCGAGACGCGCGAGACCTTCGTCGGTCCGTCCCTCAGCCTCGAGGCGAGCGATATCCGCTATCTCCTCCAGGCTGAAGTCGAGCTCGCGCAAGCGCTTCACCAGAGCGGCCTTGCGAAGCGACTCGTCGTCGTACCAGCGGTAGCCTGTAATCGGATCGATTCGAGCCGGCTCCAGAATGCCGACCTCATGGTAGTAGCGAAGGGTTTTCACGCTCAGGCGGCTGACGAGGGAGAAGTCCCCGATGCGATATTCCATAGCGATGGAATCGTAGCATCGCAGACCTCCCCAGCGCCAGCGCCGCTTCATTCGAAGAATTGCGCCACCGCCTTCGGGAATCGCACGACGTCGTAAGCGACGAAGTGATCGCCTCCCGAAAGCTCGATAGACTTGAGGCCTGGTATGGTCTTGTACTGATCGAACATGGCCGCCCCTCCCGTGTCCCCGGTTCCATACACCATCGTCACCGGCGACGCGATGCGCGATAGGGCTGCCGTATAGTCGTGTCGCCGCCCCATCGAGAAGAAGACGGCCTGTTGCATCCAGCCGGCGACGAGGGAAACGTCGGTCCGGTCGATCGACTCGTCCACGGTGCCTTTGGCCGCTACCGCCTTCTTGTAAAAAGGAATGAAGCCGACGTTGATCCTTCTCAGCTCATCCTCGCTCCGGGCGAATAGCCTACTATAGTCGAAGAAAGCCTTGAGCCAGGCCTCGTAAGCCTTTTTATCCTCGGGACCGAGCAGGGCCCTGATCTCCTCGTAGAGACCGCCGTCTTTCGGCGGCATCACGACCACCTCGGCCGGAGCTATTAAGAGGAGCTTGCCTGCCTGCTCGGGAAACTCGATCGCATACAATGCGGCGATGAAGCCGCCGAACGAATGTCCCACGAGATCGATCTTTTCCGCCCCGATGGCCCTGCGCAGGCGCTCGACGTCGGAGATCTGCTGCGCGAGGCCCAGCTTCTCGTCGAGCTCGGCGACGTTCGCCGGGAAACTGCCCGCAGGAAAACGGTCTATCGGCCGCGTCGATAGTCCCGACCCGCGCTGATGGTAATAATAGAAGCACCTTTGCGATTCAAAAGGCCTCAGTCCTGGCCAGGCCTCGTTCGAGGGATAGCCGGGGCCGCCGAAGATCACGATCGCCGGCCTACCCTCGCCTCGGCGGAAGCCCGCCAGCACGATGCCCTTCTCGGCCTCGAGACTGAATTCCTGCGTGCCATCGCCGCGCCGCGCTTCAAAAATGATCCCGCCGGACGGCTCGAGCTTGATCAGGCCTTTTGCCGCCTTCGCCGCAATATCTCCCGGTTGATACATAGCCCTGCCCCAGCTCATGAAGTACATGACCGCCCCGACCGCGACCAGTACGATCATCGTCGCCGTTCCGCCGATAAGCCAAGCTCTCATCGTCATTTCGCGTCCTCCTGCGCACAGGCTCGACTATCCAGTTACTGGAGAGTCAAGCTGTTTCCCGTGGAAAAGGCGCAAAAAGGCCGAATCTCATTGGTCCCTTTTGCCGCCCGCGTAGCCGCGGTTCGGCTAGAAGCAGGCGCGGTAGCTGCCCTCGAGCGCGCCCGGGGGCGCCGACGTCGAATAGGCCATCAAGCCATCCAGGCAGGCCGGGCAGCTAAACTGGGGATCGCCTGAGTCTCCCTGTTCGGGGTCGGTATCGAGCTCGTCATAGCCGAGACTTTGGGGCTGTCTTGAGAAGCCTTTCCTGCTTCACGATCCGGAGCAATCTCATCGTGACGGATGTCTGTCTCTATGGAGCCTTCGCTCGGGCCAAGGGGCAGGCCTACGCCACGCTAGGCGCGGGGATGACTTCGTGGATCTTGGTTTAGATGGCTTTTCCAGTCCTCGAGGTACTGGACTTGATCGAACAGGACCCGAAGCCTCTCGCCCTCGGAGAACGAGACGAACCTGAAGCCGCTCTGCCAGGTGTACCGAAGCGTCGGTCTCGCAGCAGCCCGAGCGGCTCTACACCGAAGCGGAAACTCTGGCGACGGCGCAACAGGTGCTGGATAGGTCTGTGGTGTAAGCCTATCGACGGCAAACTCGAACCTGGAACGGCCCTCGTGGCTGTAGGCTCCGGTACGGGAGCCTTAGATGATGGTGGGCGCAGGCGCGAAATCATTCATGAGTGAATGTATCCGGCCCTCAAGGATCGAAGAAATCCTTCATCCGGCTATTCAGGCGCCCTAATTATATACAAGGAACACCGACTGAAACCGAGGTGTCGCTTCATGAGTTTTGCCCATTAGATATGGGCACTTATGGAATGCCTACCTATTACACTAAAGTCTTCACGTCGAAGGCCGTACCATTACTGGTGATCGTCCCTGTAAAGACAGTGCTCGCGCTAGTTCCCCCAACGGTAATGTTCCATGTCTCTGCCGTGACCACACCTCCCGCGAAGGTAAAGTTTCCGGTCAAGGTCCCAGAGATCGTAGTTGGATTTGTACCCGTAGCTGCCATTGTTGACGTGAGGGTGCCGCTAACCGTGTATCCGGTATTCGAGTCATAATAGCTGGACAGAGTGATCGTCAGGACAAAGTTTGTGGTACTCCCGGAAGATGTTTTTGTGCCGGTCATGGTAACGCCCGTCGCAGAATATGAAACACTCGACCGCTTATCCAAACATTAGGATAACCAGTGTTATGTTCAGGAATCCGTAA
>CAYNFM010000176.1:0-4732 GCA_964396415.1 uncultured Treponemataceae bacterium
GGCTTTTCGCGGACCGCAATGCTCGTCGCGCTCGCTCTCAATCTCGATTCATGCGCCGCCTTCGGCGAATGACGAGGAGGCCTCCTATGATCGCAAGGGCGATCGGACCCAGGATATGCGGAAAGACGAATCGACCTCGAGACAGCAACAGGAGCGCTATCCCGGCCGCGACGATGAGCAGCACGATTCCCATGGCCTTTCGGATCATGTTATATGCCTCCATGGAGCTTTTTCAGGTAATCGATGAGATCGAAACCCTTGCCAACCACGATGAGCGCGACCGCGATCGCAATCGCGATAGAGATGGCGACGAGCGCGAGGATCGCGAGACGAAGTGTCCTTCTGCTTTTCGTAGTCATATGAAGACCTCCTTGCTACACGTAGTTGAGCGTTTCGCGAACGGTCAGGCGGGAGGCCTGCCATGCCGGATAGGCGCTGGCCGCGATCGAGCCGAGCACGACGACCATGAGCCAGACGCCCAGGCCCAGGGGCGAGACGATCAAGGTCAGCGGCACTCGGGAGAAGAGACCGCCGATGAGCCCGTCGATCGCGAGCGAGGGCGGAAGCGAGAGCGCCACCGAGATGAACCAGCTCATGAGGCCGATGAACAGGCCTTCGCTGATCACGTTGCGCAATACCGTGTGCGATTTGGCTCCTATGGCGCGCATGACGCCGAATTCGCGGGTGCGCTCGATGACGCTCGTTCCCATGCTGGACATGAGCCCCAGGGCCCCGACCACAGCCATCAGCGCGGCCATGACGACGAGCGAGTAGATGAAGACATACACGTGGGCGTCGCTCGCCCCTTCCAGGAGGGTCCTCGGGATGAAGACCTTTACGGAGATGCCCTTCGCCTCGAGGGCCCGGCCGATTTCCCCGGTCAGGCGGTCGATCGAGCCGGCGTCGTGCCTATCCAGGACGATGCGCACCGCGTTCGTATCCCGAGGGGAAATTCCCAGGGCGTCGGCGTAGGCCTGCGGCGGAACGTAGGCCATCGCCGGCGTCATGATCTGCTTGGCGATCCCGACCAGGCGAAAGGCCGCGGCGCGGCCATTGGCCGTCAGACGGACAGTGTCGCCTATCGTGGCATCGGGGAAGAAAGCGGCGGCCAGTTGGTTGAGCACGATGCCGTCCGCATCGCCCGACCTTAGCCATCGCCCGCTCAGGATGGGCGAGACGAGCATGGAGCTTTCCGGAGGAGCCGAGCGAAGCATGAAGCTGCCGTGGCCTCCATCGGGATAGGTCCGCACGATGTCGAGGCCGTCCGGTCGGTACGCCGCGATGGGCATGAAGTCCCAGGATTCGATCCGCCGGACGCCGGAGACACCGGAGATCGTCGAGTACACTCCATCCTTCGGCTGCAGCTTGTTCAGCTGGATCTCGAGATCGTAGCGCCGACTCGCCACGCCCTCCGCGAGGAAGCGCTCCCAACCCGCCTTGACGTCGATGCCCGTCATGAACATCCCCCCCGCCGCGGCGAGGAGGCCGAGCGTCAAAGCCAGGCGGCCCGGTCGCCGGAACGTGTTCCTGAGCGCCAGGATCAGGGTGTTGTCGATGAAGCGGATTCGACCGAGCCATCCGCCCGGATTCCTCGAGCCGAAGCTTTCCTTGCTCGTGCCGTAGTCGCCGAGGATCGCGCGAACGGTCGTGCGCGCGCTGCGCCGGATCGGCCCCATCGAGACGAGGAGGGGCACGAGGATCCCCATCAGCGCGAGCACCGCGTAGACCCAGGCGGGCGTGGCCTGGCTATAGATCGTGAAGTTGAGAAGCCGGGCCACGACGCCCGCCAGGGCGCGGCTCGCCGCGATGCCCAAGGGCAGGCCCAGGGCCACGGCCACGGAGCCCAAGGCGAGGATAAGGAGGAGGTACATCCCGGCAATCTGACCGGAGCGCGCGCCGATCGCCTTCATGATTCCGATCTGACGCATCTGCTGCGCCAGGAGGCCGCCGATCATTGTCGCCGTCAAGATCGCGCTCAAGACCAGGGCCATGACGCCGAAGACCAGCAGCAATATCAGTATCGAATTCATCTGGCTCTGATGCGGGTGCATGCCAGGAGGCGGAATGCGGATCTCGCCTACCGCGTAGCCCTGCCCTTTCAGCCAGGCCGCGAGATTGCCGACAGCGCCGTCTATCGCGGCGATGCCGTGCGCGCGATCCTTCACGATCACCTTGAGGATATGGAGGGTATCGCCCTCGCCGAGCCAGGCCAGGGTCGAGGGCGTGACATAGCCGTAGACCTCCTCCTCCTGCCACGCCGGCGCGAGACCCGGATCGTGGACGGATCCCGAAATCCTGATCGCGCGCGGCCGACCGTTCGGAGTCTGCACGTCGAGGGAATCCCCCACCTTCGCGCCGATCAGCTTGAGGGCCTCGCGCTCCAGGAGTATGCCGTTCTCGGGCAGGGGCCAGGCGCCCGACTCGGGCAGGAAGGTATCGATGCGCATCGTAGAGGAATCCTTAACGACGAAGAGGAGGAGCTGCCGCCATTCGTTCGGCTTGATGGCGACCCGCGCAACGACCCAGGAAGTAGCTTCAGCGTCCAGGACCTCCGCTCGCCGCTTCACGGCCCGCACCACCGAGTCGTCCGCCCGATCCAGCTCTATGAAGGCCGAGGCCGGATTAGTGCCCAGATAGTTCCGTCCGATCTCGCGCGTCAGTATGGTGTAGGCGCTCAGGATCGTACCGACTCCGAAGATGCTGACCGCGATGGCGATCACCATCATCGCCATACGTCCCCTGGCCGCCTGAAGATCGCGCCACAGTTTCTTCCAGCGCGGGCTAGGCATTCTCGCCCTCCGCTTCCTTCACTATGACGCCGTCGGACAATCGGATGGAGCGCGAAAAATAGCGGCCCAAGTCGCGCTCGTGCGTCACCATGACCACCGTCTTGCCTTCCGCGGCGAGCTTCGCGAAGAGCCGCATCACCGCCTCGGAAGTTTGGGAATCGAGGTTGCCCGTCGGCTCGTCGGCGACGACGAGGGGAGGATCGTTGGCGATGGCCCTGGCGATCGCCGCCCTCTGCTGCTCGCCGCCTGATAGGGCCGAAGGCAGCTTGTCCGCCTGCTCGGCGATGCCCACCTTCTCGAGGAGGGCGATCGCCCGCCCGTATCGCTCGCGCCGCGGATGCACGTCGCAGAAATCCATCGGCAGGACGACGTTCTCGGCGACGGTCAGCGTCGGAAGCAGCTGAAAGAACTGAAAGACGATGCCCACGTTCCTCCCCCGCCAAATCGCCAGCCGCTCCTGGCTCAAGGCATGGACGGGCGTGGAGGCGACGAGGACTTCGCCCGAGCTCGGCTCGTCGATGCCGGTGATCATGTTGATCAAGGTCGATTTGCCGCTGCCGGACTTGCCGACCACCGAGACGAACTCGCCCGCGCGAATCGTCATGTCGATCCCCTTGAGCGCCATGAACTTCCCCGAGGCGAGTTCGTATGCCTTGCTCACGCCTATCAGCTCGATCAGGTTTGCCTCGCGGCCGGATGCTATGGTCGCCATGCTCGTTTCCTCCTTGCAGGCTCTTATGTTCCTGTTGTACTCTTTGTCAGATTATGAACATGGTGTTCGTTATCTATGTACTGCCTCCTCGCCTCCCGGTCAACAAACAGGGTGGCGTCGATTGTTCAGTACTGAATAAAAGGAGCCGGATCGTCCACGAAAGGAAGGCCATGTGAAAGAAAAAACTCTTCCCGACAGGCGCATCCGACGTACGCGCCAGCTGCTGCTGGGCTCCCTCATCGAATTGATCCTCGAGAAGGGCTACGAGACCATCACCGTGCAGGACATCATCGACCGCGCCAACGTCGGCCGCTCGACCTTCTATTCGCATTTCCAGGACAAGGAGCATCTGCTCCTGAGCGGCGCGGATATGCTCGGCGAGGCATTCGAGGAGTTTCGCGCGCGGCCGGAGGCAGGGGAAACGAATTGGGATCTCAGCCTGGCGCTATTCAAACATGCCGAAGAGCATAGGCGGGCATTCAAGGCCTTGCTCGGAAAACAGGTCGGCCGCCTGGTGCTGGATCGTATCGAGGAGGCCTTGACCCTCTACCTGAAAGAGCACTTCCAAAAGCTATTTCCGGGCAAGGGACAAGATCCTCCCCTGGACCTGGTCCTGCGATTCGTCGTAAGCGGCTTCTTGGGCTTACTCACGTGGTGGCTCGACAAGGACCTTCCCTATCCGGCGGAGCGAATGAATGACTATTATCGGGAATTGACCGAGCCCGCGATTCGAAAAGCGCTCGGAAAAGCCGTGGACGAGGCGCCTTCGACCCGCGCACATTCGCGGTAGAGCTGAGCTCCGACTCTTAGGCCCGAGAGTGGACGCGTACGAGGGCGAAGCTGCCGCCGGCGGATCGGCTCTCGATCTCGAAGCTGCCGCCGAGCTGCTCGCAGAGGGCTTCGACGATCTTGAGGCCCAAGCCCCGCCGGGCCGATCCTATCCCGATTCCGTCGTCGCATACCGAGACAAGCAGTTCCTCGAGGTCCCGCTCGACGCGAATCTCCACCTCTCCCGAAGAGCGATCCGGGAAGGCGTGATCGCAGACGTTGGCGACGAGCTCGCCGACCGCGAGGCCGAGGGGGATGGCGACGTCCGGGGAGATCGCTATCCCCTTGGCCTCGACCTTCACGGCGATCCGATGATCGATGCGCGCCTTCATGCCGACGATGCTCCTGGCGAGATCGCCGAAGTATCGAGCGACGTCGATGGTCGTCACCGTATCGGATTCGT
>CAYNFM010000177.1:0-4697 GCA_964396415.1 uncultured Treponemataceae bacterium
ACGTCTTCCTCCTGCGCAAAGCGTCAATCTAACATTGATTTAAGCTGCAACGCGGCTTGTCCGCGTTGACAGCTTGAAATAGTTATTAGGACAATCTCCCTACTTTATTCGCCAAGTAATCCCGTCTTTATATACTTCTTCATCAATTCATAAATATCGTTTTTGTCTCCAGCCTTTCTAATTCCTACTGCTACTACAATTACTACTATTTCCTCTTGAAGCACTTTATAAATGATTCTATATCTTTGTCCTGCTGTTCGAACCGATCTGAGCTCTTTAAGCGGACCTTTTAGCTGTTTCCCTAACAAGAGTGGTTCTGTTTGTAATGCATCAATCTTATTGATAACTTGGGTACGTGTTCGACTATCAAGCTTTTTTATATTCTCAGCAGCTATTTGGGTCAGTTTAATTCTATACATTTATACTTTTTTGAATTCATCAAAATCGATAAGTTCATTGTTTTTCAGTTGTTGCATGCCAACTTTGAGTTCAGAAAACAACTGCTCATCTGAAATAATATCAAGAGTCTCAGCGATGCTTTCATATGTGTCCCATCGAAGTAGCGCAAATACTTCTTTCCCATGATTAGTTATGGAAATTGTATCTTCATCGGCGAGATCATTCTCTAATGAAGTAATCTTCTTCCTTGTTTCCGATATCGACATTTGCTTAACCATGACCAGCCTCCGAAATAAAGATACATTGCAATGTACAATATATCAAGTGATATTGTACACTTCGATAATACATTATAATATAATAAACTAGCAATAATTAGCTTTAGTCGTCCTAACATTAGTGCAACGCTGGTTATGCGGACCCTTCGGGCGGAGTGAAGAGGATCTTGAAAATTTCTCAATGTGTATTTATATTTGATTCAATACACACGGAGGATTGATGCGGACAAACATCGTGATCGACGACCAGCTTATGACTCAAGCTCTTAACCTATCAGGGCTTAAGACCAAGAAAGAGACAGTGGAGGAGGCTCTTCGGCTGCTGATTTCGCTGAAGAATCAGTCGGCAATCCGGAGTTTCAGGGGAAAGTTGAATTGGGAAGGCGATCTTGAAAATATGAGAACTGACAAGTGATTCTGGCGGACACGTCAGCATGGATCGACTATTTCCGAGGTGTTTCTGCGCCTTATACAGATTTGCTTGATCTTGAACTGGCAAGAAACCGCATCGTTACCGGTGACCTCATCATCGCAGAATTTCTCCAGGGATTTCGAGACGAAAGGGAGTATCTGGAAGCAAAACGAATCATGGACAGTTTGGAATATCGCGATCTCGTCGGAAGAGACATCGCTCTGGCTGCTTCTCAGAACTATAGAACCCTTAGGAAAGCTGGCGTCACAGTAAAAAAGACAATTGACGTTCTTATTGCGACATTCTGCATCAAGAATGACCTAGAGTTGATTCACAACGACAGAGATTTTGACGCAATGGAAGAGGAGTTGGGATTGAAGGTAAAGAAAGCATGATCGCACGTGCGTATAGATCATTGTGGTCTTCACGTCGCCGTGGCCGAGAAGCTCCTGGTCGGTCCTGATGTCGTAGCCGCTTTCGATGAGATGGGTCGCGAACGAGTGGCAATGGTTGTGGCAACTCGCGCGTTTGGCGATGTCGGCCTTGAGGACGAGGGAGTCGTATCGGCTTCTTGGCGCGAGGACCTCGCCCAGTTCTCCGACCGTGGTTCCCAAGATCTGCCTGAAAAGGAGGAGGAGGGCGGCGAGTGCTTAGTATTGAGAGGAGGAGCTGACCTTCCTGTCGATGTCGAGATGGGTAAGTACGGCGTTGAAATCTTTTCGCCGAGGGATTCAAGGGTTCGCTCGAAGGCTTGCAGAATCTCGTTGAAAAACCAGCGAAACTGGTGTCGCGTGAATCGGAAAGGCTGAACATGCACGTATCATAAAGAGCATTGAGTAGCCTTTCTCCTTTCAACCTACTGTTCGGAATGAGCCAGGCTTGGTCGCCGTCTGACCATTTTCGGCCGGGGACTGTACGCATCGCGTCGACGACCATGACGGCGAGCTCCCCGTGTTTTGGTATCGATAAATGGGACGGAAATAAGGCAATTGCTGCCGCTGCGGGCCGTCAATCCTTATCTTCTGTTTTCGCTCTCAAGGGGGGAGGCTCTTTCAAAATGAAATGCATTAGGAGAGGATCCTCATTGTTTTACGTCGTATGTATCGCCCACTGGTCAAGGTTGGCGTTTTCACTGTTCCCAAGCTTCAGAAAGACTAATTTCCCCAAATTATCCAGCTGGATACGATTCGTATTTAGCTAGATACGGATGGAATCTGGCTAGATAACGTCTGTATCTAGCTAGATAATCTTGATATCTAGCTAGATATGCCCTGTATCTTGCTAGATAGTGTCAAAGATTCAGTGGTCATGGCCTCCTTTTCCAGTGGTCCCAAATCCTTTTTTGACTGATGCAGGCCTCATTTTTATCTGGATTCCCGGTTCCGCTTCACGCGCTCTTCATCTTGGCTTCTTACGTTGAAGACAGGAACGAATAGAGGAGGTTCCATGAAATATCCGATCCAAAGCGTTTTCGCAGTCGCCTTAGTCTCGGGGACATTGGTGATCGCAGGATGTTCGGCCTCGCAGGCACAAGCGCGTTCGGCGGACAAATCGGGTCAAGTTGCGACCATGGCCATGACCCAGAGCCCGGCGACGCCGATGACGCCCAGTTTTGCGCCCTACGCCGGGCCCGATAAGATACTCGTCGCCGACGCGGCGAAGAAGTCAGTGACCGTCCATGTGGTCGCGGCGGAAGGCAACGTGGCGAAGGGAATGAACTTCAACGGTTTCGCCGACGGGAATATGCAGGTGCAAGTCCCGACGGGATGGAAGGTCAGGATCAGCCTGACGGTCGGAGGAGGGAGTCTGTCCCATAGCGTCCTCATTGTTCCCTGGACGGAGAAGGACAAGGCCGGGCATTGGGGATTGGCGTTTCCCAAGGCCGCCGTCGCCGATTACGCCGCGGGCATGGAAGCCGGCGATGCGCCTCAAACCTTCAAAATACTCGCCGACAAACCGGGCCGGTACGGCCTCATCTGCGGCGTCCCTGGCCACGTCGCCATGGGCATGTGGGACGAGTTCGACGTGGTCGACAACCTCGCCGCGCCGCAGGTTCTCGTAAAAAGCTGAGATCCGCGGGATCCGTTGCGATTTCCGTCAGGATGGGGAAGTACGGTCGGCCGCGCCGCCGGCTTCCCCGATCGGCGCCTGGACTTCGGCCCGGTGCAGGACGGGGAAGTTGCACGAGCTCGCTATATAGCAGAGCGCGTGCGCCTCCTCGTGCAGCTTCAGGGCTTCGGCTCGGCGGCTTTCGTCGGCGATGGTCACGCGCGGATTGAGGGTCACCGACTCGAATCTGCCGCCTCCCTCCGCCGTCGTCTTCATTAGGCCGAACGCCTCGTCGCGGTAATCGAGGACGCTGATCCCCGCCCGCGCGCAGAGGGCCAGGTAGCTCAGCATGTGACAGGAGCTGAGGGCTACGACGAGGAGGTCTTCAGGGTTATGCCTGTCTGCGTCCCCGCGGAAGGCGGGATCGGCCGAGCCGAAGAGGGCGGGCTTGCCTTCGACGCTCGCTCGGAAGCCGCGACCGTAGGCCTGGTAATCCTGGGTACCTCGCCCCAGGTTGCCTTCCCAGGCGAGACGGACCCTGTACTCATGGGACTTGTCGCGCAACATGAATTCGCCTCCGTCCGGGAAACCAGGGGATTATGGCCGAGGTCGATGCCCGGTAGTCCGCGTAGGCCGGGTACTTCCCGGCCGACAGCGATTCGGTGAAGCGCGTCGATCCCGCGAAGATGGCGGTGAGCGCGATCGGGCCGACCGCCCTCCAGTTGACGAGCGAGCCCGAGCCGGCGGCGCCGATCAGATAGAGGCTCCACCAGAACCCGAGCTCCCCGAAATAGGCGGGATGGCGCGAAAGGCGGAAGAGCCCGCTCGAGCGGAACCCCGCCTCGGCCTCGGCGTCCTCGGTCCAGTCGGCGTCCTCGGCCAGATCTGCTCCGGCTGCCCGCGCGGCGAGGCTGGCGCCCTTCCTGAGTTGGAACTCCCACTGCTCGCGGTCGGCCGCCGTCTCGTAGGCGAGGAAGAAGAGCGGCAGGAGGGCGGAGGCCGCGAAAGCGGCGCCGAAGTCTCGGCTCGGGGCCGCGAAGAGCCCGATCGGCGCCGAGAATAGAGTTATCACGCCCAGCTGGCCCGAGCAGATGAAGGCCGCGTTGAAGGCCTGCCAGACGAGCGGGGACGGGATGCGCTCCCTGAGCGCCGACCAGCGATAGTCTTCCGTCCCCGTGTAGCCGCCTCGCCGCGCGAAATTGGCGGTGAGCCGGATTCCCCAGAGCGTGACGATGAGGGCGGCTGTCGAGGCGCGGGGGCCGAAGCCGCCTCGGGCGGCGTAGATCCAGGCGAAGACGACGGGGGCGACGGACCAGAGCCGATCCACCCAGGAGCAGTCTCCGGTGGCGAGGCCGAAGGCGAAGCAGGTCGCGGCGAGGCCGATCGTGAGAGCCAGCGTGACTGCGAAGGGTTCGGCGCCCGCGATGAAGGCAGCGGCCCTTCCGCCCGAGACGAGCTCGAGGGAGAGGGCGCAGGCCAGGCCCGAGATGGCGATGAACCATGCCATTCGCTTCATGAGGGAAGGATAACTGAGCGACACGCGGGGAGGCAAGGGAAAG
>CAYNFM010000178.1:0-4646 GCA_964396415.1 uncultured Treponemataceae bacterium
CGGGGCGACCGAGCCGGGAGGATTTCGACATCGATCTGGCGGTGGACGGGGGCGACCCGGACTTGGCGACGGACCAGATCCGGAAAGCGGAGTTCGAAGTCGACATCGTGGCGCTCGAGCGGCTTCCGGAGAGAATGCGCAGGATGGTGGAGGATCGGGGGGAAATCCTGTTCCCCCCTCGCCAATGACAATGAGGTCCTCGAATCGGGCTCTTAGCTCTATCGATTGAAGAAGGAACGCATCGTGAGAATCAGTACGGCCCAAAGGCAAAGCATACTCCAGGCGACGCGCCGAAGTTTCGGGGAAGATGCCAAGGTATGGCTGTTCGGTTCGCGGGCGGATGATGCGCGTCGAGGCGGAGATTTGGACTTGTACGTGGAGACGAACCAAGGCCATTCATTGACGATGGAGTTGCTCTGTAGAATAGCGATCGAAGAAAGCCTGGATCTGCATGTCGATCTGGTGGTCAATGACCATCAGGACAGCAAGCCGATTTTCACGATCGCCAAAGGCTCAGGCATTCGACTATGACCGAAAACTTGCGCTTGGTAGCCAGACAACTCGCCCATTTGCAGCGCATGGGCGAGTATCTGGCGCATTCCATCGGGCGGTGCAATGCCATTCTTCCCGTCTCCGACTGGAAGTCGCTGAGCTTCGAGGAACACGAATCGCTTGCGGCCTTTCGAGTACGCTTCAGCGAATTTCAGGAACACTTGGGGAAAGCCATGCGAGCCGTGGCGAACGAAGAAGAAGTCGAAGTCGAACGTTTCGGTTCGGTCTTGGCTCTCATGGAAAAGATAGACGTGCTGGAATCGGCGGAGCGATGGAAAATCATCAGGGAAATACGTAACGCGATAAGCCATGAGTACGAGGAAGATTCGGTCCGACTCAGCGAATTTTTCACTGAAATGCTCAAGGCCGCTCCGGAGCTATTTGCCACCCATCAAAAATTGGTAGCCTTTTGCCAAAAATCCTATGGCCTGAAACCGGAATGACCTTCTGCTTCGCCGAAAGATGTCTTTGGCGCGCGAAGCGAGGTCTCCGTAGAGCACGACTATCTGGATTTCAAGTATTCCAGCGAGGCTGCGAATGCTTGACAGGATCGCGCGGAAAATAGAAGCGATCGAAGAATACCATTCCGGACAGCTATCACGAAGTGATAGACCTGGACTACGAACGGGTCGATAGGACGAAAATATGCCGAGAGATCCTAAGCATACTGCCTGAGATAAGAACGTATCTTGGCTACATTCGGACTGCTATGAATTTGTAAGAGCGCGGCATACACGAAATGGTTGTATAGAAGTATTTGTATATTCTCATGGGGAAGAGAATATTCCTGATTACCAGGAAGTCGAGACATGCTATAAAAAAACATCGGTGAGGCGGAACGTATTAACTCGATATATTGAACTTACCGAAAGCGGAGACGAAAACCACGTTATGGAAAAGACGAAGGGAAACGGGGTATTCGACCCCACGCCTTATCGAAGCACGCTCGCGAGAAATAAGACTTTGCATGAGATGGCGAGGACGGAACGGGCGAAACTGGCTCGAGATTTCCTTCCGCGAATTCGAGACGCGTTCCTATCAATTGATCCCGATTTACGGTCCGATCGCTACCTGCGTCTCGTCGCCTGGGCATTGAAGCAGGAATGAAAGATCGATGTCGTGGATTTGTGCTCGCTCGATGGAACGATACTGGTCGGTATAGAATCGGAAGCGGAGATACTCTATAAACGATGACGGTGTCATCGGCATATACGATCCATAACATTTGCTGCCTCATGGAGAATTATTTCCTAAGAGTCGCGAAGACTTTCGAGAATCATGTCGATGGGGATCCATGGCATAGGGATCTCGTTCGACGGATGTCGATCGAGGTGGAAGGAATCCGGCCCACCTTGCGGAACGATGAAACGGGGATTGCCGTGGATGAACTACGCGCTTTTCTCCATGTATTTAGAAAAAGATCCTTGAATTGCAAGAGACTGTCCCCCGAACGGTGGAGGCATTCAAATCCAGCAGCGCGGAGTTTATCGACAAGCTTCGACGAATGTCGGCAGAAGCTTGGCGCCCAGATCCGCAGAATCATCTGCCGTCCGTGCTATACGAGTTTGCAGCCGACGAGGATAAGAGCGGAGATCACCGCCGAGAGGCGAGCGGCTTCATCGGCCACGGAGCGCCCTCCGAATCCGGCAGGACGGATTCGGAGGGCGCGGCAGAAACCCAGGGTGGCGAGGCGCCAGCGGCTTGCACGGCGAGGGGGACGGCTTATCGAGGGCCGCCTTGGCCGCGGCCATGAAGCAGAGCGCTAATAAGCCAATGCCGGCCTTCGCGACTAGCCGCGGCATGTCAGGCCTTCTTCGGCGCGATCTTCTGCGGGCCGTTCCTCGCTCTCGCTCTACGGTGGGCATCGAGGATGTAGTCGAAGCCCCACTCGACGCCAAAGATTACGGCGATAAGGGCGACCAGGTAGGAGACGCCGCCCCCTCTTCTCTTATCTTTCACCTTGAACCTCCTTCGTGGAATCGGAATCGACTTTCTGGCCCTTGAGGAGGGCGACGAGCTGGAATACGTTCTGGACGGTCACGAGGCCCCAGAAGAGCAGTGAAAAACAGAAGGCGACGATGGCGGGCACCACTTTGGCCTCGATCCCGGCGCTCGGGGGCACGAAGGTCCCCTGCACGAGGAGGGCGGCGCCGAGGGCAAAGCTCAGCCATGCGGCGAGCTTGCGATCGTGGATAAGACCGTCGGCGGCGCGAGCGGGTCCCGATCCCTTGGTATTGATTCGCATGTTCATGACCAGCCTCCTCACCAATAGACGAGGGTCAGGGGTTTCACGTTCTTTTCGTACTCGGAACGCGAAAGGCGCTTGTTGAAGCCGTCGCCGTCGGGCCAACGGCCGCCCCAACTGTCGTTGAGAACGAACTCCTCCTTCTCCTCGTCGTAGGCTACGAGGGCGATGAAGTGCCCGGGCTTGCGAAGGCAGACCTGGAGGGGGCGGCCGTTGGCAATGTGGGCCTGCGCCTCGTAGAAGGAAAGCGAGCCCGCGAACTCGCAGGGCTTGGCGAAGACTTCCATGACCGCCAGGGGATACCACTGGGCCACTTCGTTGCCTCGGAGCTTCGCGGGGTCGAGGCCGGACCAGACCTCGCTGAGCGATGGGAAGTTGCCGGGGTCGTTGAAAAATGCGGTGAGTACATCCTCGGGCTGGGGCCGATAGCGCCCCGGGCCGCGCACTCCCACATCGTAGCCGCGTGCGGCCAGGCAGTTGAGCGAGGCCGTGGGGCCGCAGGTTTCGAGGGGCGACATCCCATCGGGCAGGCTGCAGCGAAGCACATGCTCGAAAGAGTTGTTCTCCTGGCTGAAATAGGCCCTTTGGCGATCGTTCCAAAGGGCGGCTCCATGGATTGCCATAATTGTCTCCTTGTCGTCGAATATTCTCCCACGATTCTTCTTTATGAGAGGAACGGGGCCATGCGAAAAAAATTGCGCGCTTCACTTATCCTGAGAACGGCGAGCGTCGTCGCGGCGTTGCTATCGCTCGGCGCGATCTTTATCGAGGGGGAATGGGCCGATCCTGACATCGGCGTCGTACTGCAAATTCCCGCGACGCTTCTTCTCCTCATCTGGTTCTTCATGCCCGATCCAAGCGGGCATCGCACGATATTCGACCTGATCAAACACGGCCTTACGCCGCGGGAGGCGCAGTTCACCCGCCTGGTGCTCGCCGGAAAGACGATGAAGGAAATCGCGATCGACTGCGGGGTGACGAGCTCCACCGTGCGAAATGCCATGAGCAGCGTGTACGGGAAGCTCGGCATCTCGGGGGAACGGGAGCTCGTCGAAATAGGGGCGACCTACACCGTCGTGTGACGGCGAGACCACCCCAAGCTTTTTACACTACGATCGTCACCACCTGTTTCAGGACGCCCTCGGTCACGTCCTTGCCGTTGACGGCCGCCCGAAATTTAACTTTGTAGGCGCCGGCGGCGAGGCTAGCCGGCACGATTGCGTGAAGCGTCGCGGGAAGGATCAGCGGATAGCGGGAACAGCGGGTCTCGACGCCGGCCTCGTCGACGAAGAAGAGGCCCTGGCTTTCATCGGAGAGGTCGAAACGGAGGCGAAGGCCCTTGACTTCCGCCGTATCCGAGACACGAAGGGGAAGGGCCGCCTGTCCCTCGCCCGCGAGGCTTACCGTATTGAGCACGGGGATGGCGAAGTCAGGCCGCTCGTCGCGCTCGATACTCAGCTCGAGCTTCGCCGCATTCTCGAAGGCGCGGTCGGACTTGTGATGGAGCCTGATCCGGTGGTTGGTCTCAGCCGAACCGGGAAGGAAGGGCGTATCGATGGCGTCCAGGCTGCCCGCGGCGCCAAAATAGAAGGTGCCGGTCGGGGTCTTGACCGCCATTCCCTGCGAAAGAAGGCCGAGGAGCTCTTCCTTGTAGAGCGCCATGGCGCCGGACAATTCGGTCCTCGTCAGGGTGGTATGGCCGCGTGCCATGATCGTGATGAAGTCCTCCAATTCAACCGTCGTCATGGGGGCCCCCGATCTGACGATGTAGGGGTCCTTGCAGGCGGTGAAATGGTTCTTGAGAATCATGAGCTTGATAGGCATGTGAAACTCCTTTTGGCATCGGCGC
>CAYNFM010000179.1:0-4615 GCA_964396415.1 uncultured Treponemataceae bacterium
CCACGAACCTCAGCGACGGACAGTCCCTCATGAACCTGCCGATATACTCGCAGGCCCTCCAGTCGAACCTCCTGGTCGGCCAGCTCGGGAGCATCGCGATCCGCCAATCGCCGATCGAGATTCAGCGCTACAATCGCCTCTACACTGCGACGCTGTCGATCACGCTGGCGAAGAACGCCCCCCCCGCGCTCAGCTTCCAGAACTCGCTGACCGCGGAGCTCACCAAGCAGGGACTCCTCGACGACAAGGTGAGCCTGGGCTCGGGCGGCGCCTTCGGCGCGAGCGCCCTCGCCGGCCAGGTCGCGAAGACCGGAATCACGGCCTTCCTCCTCGCCATCTTCCTCGCCTACCTCGTTATGGCGGCCCAGTTCAACTCGTGGCGATACCCGGTCTACCTCCTTATGCCCGTGCCTCTGGCCATCGTCGGCGCCCTCGTCTTCGTCGTCCTCCTCGGCGGCGGCCTCGATACCTTCGGCGTCCTCGGGATGCTCCTCCTCATAGGGCTCTCGGCCAAGAACGCGATCCTCTACCTCGACTTCGTCGTCGAGCGCTTGGCCGCGATGCCCCTGAAGGACGCCCTCATCGAGGCCGCGAAGCTTCGATTCCGGCCCATAATCATGACGACCCTGACCGTCCTCGTCATCTCGGGCCCCCTTGTCTTCGGTCGAGGCCAAGGCACCGAGTTCGGCCAGCGGCTCGGCGTGGTCATGTTCGGCGGCATCATCTCCTCCGCCGTCCTCACCTTCTTCGTAGTGCCCGCCGCCTTCTACCTCTTCGAGAAAGGCCGCGTCGCCTTCAAGCCCGCCGAGGAAGAAGCGGATCGGGACCAGAGCTCCCTCGGGGAGGCCGCTGCCGGGCCGGCCCCGGCGGCGACTGGCGAGTCCGTCTAGGAAGAGAGGCGTAGAAAGATGAATATTCATGGGGCGTCCCTGGCCATCCTCGCGTCGATCCTGATCCCCTGCGCGATGGACGCCGCCCGCGCGAGCGCCCAGGGAAGCGCGCAGGCGAGCGCCCAACCGGGCGCTCGGACCGTCACGCTCAAAATGGCGACTAACGCGCCGATGAACAGTCCCTGGGACCTCGGCCTCCGGCGCCTGGCCGCCGAGTTCGACCGCGTTTCGGGCGGCAGGGTCAAGATCGCATTCCTCCCGAGCGCCCACGTCGCCACCGAATCGGACATTATCCAAAAGATGCGGCTGGGCACGGACGGAGCCCTCTTCTCGACCTACGGCCTGGCCGAGCTCTACCCGGACAGCCTCGCCCTCTCGATGCCGAGCTTCATCCGGAGCGACGCGGAATTCGACGCGGTGCTCGCGGACGTGGCCCCCCTCATCAAGTCGAAGCTCGGGGACCGCTACGTCGTCCTGGCCATCTCGAAGGGCGGCTGGGTACGGTATTTCGCCAAATCGAGGATCGTCTATCCTTCCGACCTCGCGGAGCTCCGCATCTCGATAGAATCGAGCGACGACAAGGAGAAGCGTCTGTTCCAAGGCATCGGCGCGAGGGTGATCACGGGCTCGATGTCGGATTTCCTCCTTCGCGTCAACTCCCGCGCGGTGGATGCCACTTGCGAGAGCCCCATCTATATCGCCGCTCTATGGTCCCAGCTGAGGGGGAAGATAGGCTACATGTCCTCCTTCAAGGTCGCCCCCTTCGTAGGCGCGATCGTCTTCAACAAGTCGAGCTGGGAGAAGGTGCCTCTCGAGCTCAGGACCCCCCTCGCGAAGGCGACCCAGGAAATAGCCGACGCGATCAGCCTCGACAGCGCGAGGCTCGAAGCCGACGCCATCGCCTCCCTCGACGGGATACAGGTTCCATCCGAGCCGGCCGACGCCTCGGGAAAATGGTCCGAGGTCTTCGCGCAGTGGCGCACCGACCTTCTCCCTCAGATGTTCTCCGCCGACATCCTCGATACAATGGACGCGGCGCTCGCCAAGGCTCGGCATGCGAAGTGAGCCTTATAGGCTGAAGCCCCTGTAATGTTTGTATGGGAAAAGCGCGGCCGTCATGAGGGCGTGGTCGCAGTCCTCGGCTGCGCAGCCCGTCTCCTCCGTCGGCCCGCGGCTCGCGGCCCGCGGCCGGATCCCCCACTTGTCAATAGTCCAGCGCTTCCGCCCCTCGCGCCTTCAGCAATTCCTTTGTCGACAATAGTCCGCAGGCGGCCTGGATGTCCTCGCCGCGCGAACGCCGAACGGAGGCCAGAAGGCCCTTCTCCACCAGCGCCTCACGGAATTCCTCCATGGTTTTATCCGAGCTTCCGCGCAATGGCGAGCCCGGGATGGGGTGGAAGTGTATGAGGTTCACCCGAGCCTTGAGCCCCTGGAGAATGCGCGCGAGCTCCCGGCGGTGGCGTGGACTGTCGTTGACGCCCTCGAAGAGAATGTACTCGACGGTGATGCGGCGCGCGTCGCCGGCCTGCGCCTTCTTGAGGAAGTCCAACACATCGGTCAAAGCGTGCGCGTTTTGGACAGGCATCAGGCTTCGGCGCTCCTCCTCGAAGGGCGAGTGGAGGGACAGGGCGAAGCGGACCTTGCTCCTGCGGAAGAACTCTTCCAGGGCGGGCAGGAGGCCGACAGAAGAGAGAGTCACCCGTTGGTTGGAGAAGCCGAAGCCCCATTCGGCCGTCAGGATCTCCAGGCTCTTGAGCACGTTCTCCAGATTGTCCAGCGGTTCGCCCATCCCCATGTAGACGACGTTGGTCAGGCTCTCGCTCTCCGGGATCCCTCGGACTTGGGCGAGGATTCCCCCCGCGCTCAGGTGGCCCTGGAGGCCCTGCCTGCCCGTCATGCAAAAAAGGCAGCCCATCCTGCAGCCGACCTGGGTGCTGACGCAGAGGGTCCTGCGGTCCGGCTCGGGGATGAAGGCCGCCTCGACGAAGCGCGGTATTTCGCCCTCGGCCTGAAAGAGGTACTTCTTCGTCCCGTCGGAAGAAGACGTTTCCTTGACCGGGACTCTCGATCCCAGCGAGTAGCCCTCTTCGAGCCTCTCCCTCGCGGCCATGGGAAGATCCGTCATTTCGTCGAAGGAGAGGGCACGCCTAGCGTAGATCCATCGCGCGAGCTGTTTCGCGGCGAAGGGCCTCAGCGAGAGCGACTCGGCGACGGGAAGGAGGTCGCGCGCCGTCAGCCCGAATAATTCCTGCTTCAGAAATATACCTCCGAAACGATCTTCGAGTGGGGGATGCCCTTCGCGATCAGAAGGTCGCGTACTTCGACCACCATCGGCGCGCTTCCGCACAGTTCATATATCGTGCCGGGATCCCAGGACTCGGATTCGATGACGGCAGTCAGCCGTCCGGCCCGAATGCCCTCTCCATGGTCATAATCGCCGCCAGAGCCCGCGCCCGAGCGACAGCGCAGATAGCGATCCCCCATGACGGCTTCGAGTTCGTCCTGAAAGTAAAAATCCTCGAGCGCTCGAGCGCCGTGCAGGAGCGTCTTCTCCGCGGACAATCCGGCTCTGGCCATCGACAGGAAGGGAGCCACGCCCGTTCCGTTGGCGATCCAGACCCCCGGTCCGGTAAAGGCGGGGAAGGACCCCGATGGTCCCCGTAACAAGATCGTATCCCCAGGAGCGAGACGCGCCAAGCTAGGCGTCAACTCTCCGCCTTCCGCTATATTGAACAGGATTCCCGCCTCGTCCTCGCGGGGCCCGGTAAACAGACTGTAGAGGCGCGAGGGCCCTCTATCGTCGAGGGCGACCTCGGCCAGCTGTCCCGCTGTAAATTCGAAATCGCGCCTCCAGGTCAGCGCGAAGGCGCTCCCGAGCCTCTCGGCCCTTGAGACTCGAACCGGGTGCAGTGATTTTTCATGGGTCATAGAGGCATCGAAGGTTAAATGTATCGAAATGGACGGGAGGTGGCAAGCAAGGGGACGGGACTCAGGCCGGCAGGGAAGTCTAAGCATGCAAGACTCGTTCCTGTTATTATCCCACATTCCCATTTGAAATCGTAAGATGAAGTAACCAAGGGAGCGTAGTCGGCGGTCAGGAGGCGCCAGGCCGGGTGGTTCCTGCGGAAGCTTTCCAGGGTGCCGAAATCGAGATCCATCGCCGACATTCTAGCTTACAACTGCAGGAAACAGTAACTCCTGGCGTCAACGACCACTGGTCCGAGGGCAAGGGACTTGTGCAAAATGGCTACCGGCCAAGTTGGAAAGAGAAAGCGATCAAGTTGGGCGATTGTCATGTCCAAGTTGGACAATCCTTATGCCCAAGTTGGACACGGTGAATGCCCAAATTGGAAAATGATCATCGCCAATTTAGTAAGCGAGGCCCGACTGGCTTGTAAGGCGCCCCATAATTGAGTCGCCGAGGCCCGCCTCGACGGCCCGGAAGAACTCCGAGCGCTCCACTAGGCGGTCGTATTCCTCCGGCGGCAATAGGATGACAGCGGCGACTCCATTCTGGGTAATGACGACAGGATTGTTGTCCGTCTTCATGCCATTGATAACTTCCGAGGCTCGAGCTTTAGATTGAGCCGGGGAGAAAATATTCGCCGCGAGGATAGACCTGCTCATAGGAAGGTTCGCCGGCCTGGCATTATCGGATGGGCTTCCTCCTTTGCAAGACGACGCCATCGTCTTGATGTGAATGCGCTTGCGAATCCATTATAGTG
>CAYNFM010000180.1:0-4611 GCA_964396415.1 uncultured Treponemataceae bacterium
GACTGAGGTGAAGAGGCAGATCGAGGAGCTGTTCCCGAGGCATCGGCTGACTATACGGGAGCGTGCGGGGCGGAGGCAATCGGGGCGCCGACCGATCCCGCGCCGATTCTGTCGCCTATCCCGGTCGGACCTGCCGCTTCAGGCTGACCGAGACGACCATGACGCTTGGCCGCGCCGCAGCTGTAATATTACAAGCATTGTCGGAATTGATTCGACCAGTTGAAAAGGGAGGAATTTACCACTGGTCGCGGAGGAATTTATCAGTGGTCGCGGAGGATTTTACCACTGGTCCAGGGTGATTTTATCAGTGGTCCCGGAGGACTTGATCAGTGGTAAATTCCTCCTCTTCAAATGGAGCCGCCAAAGGAGACCCGGCAAGCGCTGGGTCTCCTTGCCCCGGCACGTGCCGGGTCTCCGAGTTCAATTAAAAAGCCTCCCTGTAAGCGAGATGGCATGGAAAATCGTATAACCCATAGCACGGTATCCACGCGGCGATCATCGGCCCACGCGATGCCAAGGCCGGGCCCGAAGGAGACCGATTCCTACAGCGATAGCCCATACAGGAAGGAGTATTCCATAGAGGGCGTATACGGGGCCGATCAGATCCCTGAAGGCCTCGAACGGAATACCGAGGGCCCCGGCGACGATGCCTAGTATCGCCGTCCCTTTCGGAAAGTCGCCCTTGATCATCGCGATCGAGAGTATGAGAATGCCGAGAGCGGTGAGGATGCCGACGGAAGAGACGGCATTGGCGTCAGCCGACAGCGCTTCCGCGGCCGTTGCGAGAGAGGCGCGGACCGGCTCGCTTGAGACGACGTAACGCGCGCTGAGAACCACGAGGCCACCGCTCAGCGAGGGGGGACTCGAGCCCAAGACAAGGGCCATCAGCTCCGATCCCGCCCCGATCACGGCCCCCAATAAGGCCAGACTCTTCCGGATCGGCGCGAGGGCGATGCCGAGGGCCAGGAATACCGCGATGGCCGGCAGGCTCAGGCCGACGAAGCAGATGAGCTCCGCGAGATAGACGGCGCGGTGGGCGGCTATGTACTCGAGGATCGTGGCGCCTCCGACTAAAGGGGGCCGGGGCTCAGCGATGAGGAGGACGAGGGGGACGAGGATCATCAATACATAGGCGAAGGCGGAAATCGCGCCCACGCGGTAAAGGAGATTCCAACCTGAGTCCGGGCGCTCTTCGCTTTCCATGATCGCCTCCCGCTAGACGGCATGGACCATACACCGCGCCGACGATCAAGTAAATGATCTTCCGCGCGGATATGCGGACTTTTTGCGCGGGCAAAGCCCTGGCACAGAGCTCGTCCCACAGTCTGATGTTTTATGGTCGGCAATGCAGCTTGATACACTTCTTTTTATCAGCTAGCTTGAACCCGATAATGAGAGGACTATGTCTCGCGGTTCGACGATCTTAGTAGCGTTTATCCTGACGAGCGTTTCCGTCGCCGTGGAGGCGAACACGCCGATACCGGCGCCGATCTCCCAGGACCCGCAAGCTGGCCGCGCCGCTTCTACGGCTCGAAGCCCCAACGATCCGGCGGCCGCCCCGTTCCGCGATAGCCAGTATTGGCCTCAAGGCTACTATCCCGGCGATCCGATTCCGGATCATACGATCTATCTCACTTTCGACGACGGCCCCTGCGACTTTACCGCCCAGATACTGGACATACTCAAAGAAGAGGAGGTCCATGCGACCTTCTTCATGAATTCCTATGACAAGGACGATCCCTTTCACGCCGACACGGGCAAGAACCTCATGTTTCGCTATGCGGACGTGCTGAGGCGCATGGTGGACGAGGGCCACGCGATCGGCAACCACAGCTATTCGCACAGGGATCTGGCGAGGCTGAGTCCGAGACAGATCGACTTTCAGCTCTCTACGCTGCAGCGCCAGCTGACCGAGGTGCTTGGGGATAAGACCCCCCGCATCTATCTGATCCGCCCGCCCTTCGGGTCGCCCTGGCTCGGGAACTGGAATACCATGGAACAGCGCGAAAAGGTCCGCATAGCCGTGGAGCGGCGCGGCCTCGTCATGCTGTGGACACCGGGATGGGATTCAAGCGACAGCGCCGACTGGGCAAAGGGCGAATGGTATAACGCCTCGGTGCGGCGATACGAACCCGGAAGCCCATCCTACGAGTCGAAGATGCGCCGGGAAGTGAAGCGTATCCTAGGTCGCGCCGACGGCATCGCAGGAGGAATAATCCTCATGCACGATACTCATCCCACGTCGCGCGACGTGCTCAAGTCCCTCATAGAAGAGCTCAAGCGGCGCGGTTACGGCTTCGGAACGCTGGAAGATTATTGCCGATGGCGCTGGGGGCCGAACGTGTTCGATCGGTTTACTCCGATCCCTTCGCTGATGGCGACGCCCCCAGATGGGCCCTCGCCCTGAGCGCGCGGTGAAGATAATGAAGATGTCCTCGAAAAAGCGGGCAATGCAAGCTTCCTCCGGCCTAAGGCCGCGATGGAGTCGTTTCCGCATCGCCCATTCGATGGCACCGTGTGGCGGGATGATCCCTTGCCCTCAGGCGAGCGATCGGCGAAAATACAGACATGGTAGCGGGAATGGGATCTTCGATGATCGGTCTAGCGTACCCTTCCGCACCGTCAATGGTCCCTTCGGCTCGGCCATCTCCCGGCGGGACGATCGCGGCTCCCGAGGTCCAGTCGGAGGGACACGTATGCGGCCCGAATTGTCCTCGGCACTTCTATTCGATAACCCGATCGCCCACTGAGAAAGGGATTGATATCCTCGCATGAAGCTCACGCTGGACGCGCGCGTTTGGCTTTCCGTGGCGGCTCTCTTGATTTCTCGCCCGCTTGATGCGGAGGGTGGGACGGCCGGCGCCACCCCATCCGACCGAACATCGTCGACGCTATCCAGCCAAGAGCAGTCCGCGATCGAGACCGAGGGAGTACTCGGAGCGGTGGGCGCCGGAATCGATACTCCTGCGAACACCGTCGTCGCCTTCCAAGTCGGGGCCTTTAGAGTACGGGCGAGAGCGGAACGGCTCATCGAGGAAGTGGGCAAGGATGATTTCGTCGGGTACCTATACACGACGAAGATCAAGGGCGCCGACTATTGGGTGGTGCTCGTGTCTTCGGCGAACAATCCTTTTGAAAACCGATCCGACGAATTGTCGAAGGCGGGCTTCCCTTCCTTTCCGATTCGAAAGGGAACTCTCGACGCGAAATTGAAGCTCGTACCGGGGCAATGAGGACTCGATTTTTGCCGAGTACGGGGTCCGCGCCGACCCGATTCGCCTTCTTGTTAATCCCGGCTCTAAGGACAGTACGATTCCCCTTGGCCACGATGACCGTGGGTCTGTATAATCTATTCATAGTAACCGATGGTCATTATGCAGGGAGTCCCCATGAAAGAAGCGCGACCGCTGGCCCTCGTGACTGGAGCTTCGTCTGGAATCGGCGCCGAGCTCGCCGTCGAGCTGGCGCGGGCGGGTCACGATCTGATCCTCACCGGCCGCGATGCCGGGCGTCTTGCCGAAGCGGCCGCGAGAGTCATCGCCGCAGGGGCGGCGGCGGAAACCAGGGTATTGGACCTCGATGACGGAAGCTCCGTCGAGGCCCTCGTCGGAGCCGTCGGATCGCGGCCGCTGGCGGTGCTGGTCAACAACGCCGGCTTCGGCATCTCCGGCCCCTTCGCCGAGGCCCAACCCGCCCGTCTGGCCGCGATGGTCGCCCTCAACATCACCGCCCCGACCCTTTTGACGCGGGCCTTTCTGCCGGCGATGATCGGCCGGGGTTCGGGACGGATTCTCAACGTCGCCAGCACAGCGGCCTTCCAGCCCTGTCCCGGCATGGCCGGATACGGGGCGACGAAAGCCTACGTCCTCAGTCTCAGCGAGGCCATCGCCGAGGAAGTCGCGGGCACGGGAGTCACGGTCACGGCCCTCTGTCCCGGCGCCACCGATACCCGCTTCGCCGATCGGGCTTCCATGGGCGCCTCGAGGCTTTTCAGGAAGACGAGCAGCGCCTCCGAGGTGGCCGGAACGGCAGTGAAGGCCCTGCTCGGGGGTCGTCGCGTCCGAATCGCGGGCTGGCGGAACGCCGTGATGGCCTTCTCGATCAGGCTCGCTCCCCGGACCCTCGTCGCCAGGATTTCCGCATCCATGCTCCGGAAGGCCTGATTCGGGCGCTCGTCCGGGAAGAGCGGAGAGAACGCCAGGACGCCCTCAGCGACCATGCCCTCGCCCTCTTCTCGGAAAACGGCTAGGCCTGGTCCGAATGCCCTCCCGATGCTCGAAGCGCAGCCGGCCGCGGCAGGGCTCATAAGAACGTACCTCCGGCGAGCCCGGATGCGATTCGATCCGACCGTCGAGGTATCTCGACTTCCACGCCCTCTTTCGTAACCCGGCTGACTCGGCCGTAGATGCTAAGCGAGAGCTCATCGCCCTCCAGGATGACGAATCGGGCTCGGTCGACGTCGACGTCGATAGACAGGAGCGAACCCGCATAGAAGATCTTGAAGCGGTAGGCTTTCCACCGCTTCGGTATCGAAGGATTCAGGATGAGCGTTTCCCCGTCGGTCCTGAGTCCGCCGAAGCCCGAGACCATGCCTGCCCAGACTCCGGCCGC
>CAYNFM010000181.1:0-4569 GCA_964396415.1 uncultured Treponemataceae bacterium
AAATCAGGGAACGCCTCGTGGCGTTTTCCGGGAATTTCAGCTTACATCAAACAGCGGGCGCCGGCGGACGCGTACGCCGGCGCTGCGCCCGACACGCGCGTCTCGATGCGACGCGTCTACTGACGCGATGCATCTACTGATGCGAAGGGTAACTTTATGGCACTCAAGATCGCAGTGCTGAAGAATTTTCTGAAGACCAGCAAGAGTCCTTACGTCGTGTCCCCTGGCGGTGCGCAAGGTCTTCGGCAACCCCTGCAAATTCGTCGGGGAGCTCGACTTCGAGAAGGCGACCGGCCTTATCCGCGAGGGGAGGGCGATCCAGGTCTGTCTGCGTTCGCCCGGGCACTTCATCGCCCTCGTCGCCTACGACGAGGAGAAATCGGAGTTCATCATCAAGGACGGCTGGGCCAGTCGCTGGCCGGACGGCGACGGCTTCTGCAAGCGCTTCTCGCGCTCGGAGTACGAGACGAACCTGAAGCCGCTCTGTCTGGTGTACTCCTAAGGAGGGCGGAATGAACAAGACAAGCCTGACGAGCGGAGAGAGCATTCTCCGCGGCGCGGACGGGAGGGTGCAGGGGAGGAAGCTCGCGGCCTGGATCTGCTTCTTCCTCGGCATAGCCCTCCTCGTGCAGGGGACCTTCGTCCCCGCCGCCGATGGCATCCAGGCCAAGGTCGTGCCGGCGGTGGTCGCCCTCTGCTTTTCCCTCCTCTTCTGGGGCATGGTCACCATCCAGAACGTGGTTCAGCTCGTGGCCCTCCTGAAGGGCCGGAACGCCACTCTCGGCGTCAACGATCGAAGCGCTACGGCGCAATCCAAGGAGACGACAGATGGTCAATAAAGGAATCAGGCGGGCAGTCCTGTATTTCGCGGCCCTCCTGGCCGTGAGCTTCGGGATGGACTGGGGCTTCGTGTACATCTTGAGCGTCCACGGCGAGAGGAGCGCCAGGAAGCGCCAAGCCGCCGACCCTTCGCCTGGAGGCGCGCAAAAAGGCACGCCGATTAGCGCGCCCCATGGCCTGCGGTGACGCGCGCCATGGGCAGTCTCATGAAACGCGCTCTGGCGATCGCCGTCGGCGCCATCGTCGCGATCCTGGCTTTTCTAATAGGCGGCGTGAAGGCAGCGGCGAGGAGGGAGGATGATCTACGGAAGGAAGGGGGCGCGACCGGTACGGTCGCGACGGCCGGGCGGGCCGTGGCGGCCCGGAAGGCCGCCGCGGATAAAGTGCTGGCTGCCGATCCTCGCGCTGTCGTTTCTGGCCTCGGGCCCGACGCACGCGCAAGGATCGACCGAGCGGAAGCCCGAGGAGTCGAAGCCGGTCTCGCCGCAGCCCGAGCGGCTCTACACCGAAGCGGAAGCTCTGGCGGCGGCCAAGGCTGCCGCTGAGGCCGCAGTCGACGCGGCCATCCCCCTCGCCGTTCAGGCCGCCGTAGCCGACGAGCGGGGTAGGGCGGCGGCGCAGCAGGCCCTGGATAAGGTTGTGACAGAGGCCTTCCGAAGGCAGGCCCGGACCTGGCGTAGCGCGGCCCTCGTAACTACGGGCGTTGGCGCCGGGGCCTTGGCCGAGGGCGGGCGAGGGGCGATGTACGGCGCGGCGGGCGGTGCGCTAACTGCGGCTATCTGGTGGCTGGTGGAGAGTTGGACTGGGGGAAGGTTAGCTGACCTATCACCCTAGGCTGCGCGATTTGACAACTGGGGCCGCCTGGGAAGAGATTCGCGGGCGGCCCCTTTCTATTCTGATTTCAACAATAGTTAAAATATAGTCACTTTCCATGAGGTTTCAAAGTCACTCTTTCAATCGTATTTCAGGGCCGATCGAAGTCGTGAAGTGTCGACTATTGGATCTTCCGAATAATGCTGTCGGCACCAATGGCGCCGTGTTCGACGATAAGCGGTTTGCCTGTTCCCTTTGGGCAGTTTTCGCGATATTAACCACAATTTCGCAAAAAATCCGTTTTTTCTTATTTACTATTCGTGGATTTGCCGATAGGATCATTGTATGCTTATCGAATTCAAAGTCGCGAATTTCCGTTCGATACGCGAAGAGCAGACCTTAAGCCTTGTCGCGAGCCGAGCCGACAAGGACCTCGAGTCGAGCCTCATCGACGCTGAGCTGCCGGGGATGGCGAACACCAAGTATTTACGCGGCGCGGCCATCTATGGGCACAATGCTTCGGGCAAGACGAATATCCTACTGGCCTTCGAGTTCCTCACCGATTTCGTGAAGAATTCCGCCGTGGGCCTGCAGCCCGGTGACCTGACCGGGGTGGAGCCCTTCAAGCTCGACCTCGAGTCGAGAGAAGCGCCTTCCCGATTCGAGACGACGTTCGTCGCTGAGGGGGTGCGCTATCTCTTCGGTCTCTCCCTCACGCCTGTGCGGGTCATCGAAGAGTATCTAATCGCGTATCCGAACGGCTTGCCTCAGAAATGGTATAGGCGCCTCTATAATGACCGAACTCAGGAATACGACTGGGACAAGCCGTCCCCGAATTTCCACGCCGACGGGAGCCTGCACGAGAAGACGCGAGGCAATTCACTTTTCCTATCAGTCGGGCCGCAATTCAATGATGCCCAGCTCACTGTCGTATATCGATGGTTCAGGTCCAATGTCCATGTCCTGAGGCTCAGCGGAGACTACACGTTACAACCTGGGTTCACCGCGCAGTTGCTCCATGACGGCAAGGAGGCGAAGGGGATACTCAATTTGCTCCGAAGCGCGGACATAGCGATCGTCGATGCCTCGGTTGAAGAACAGGAGAGCGATATTGAGGACATGAAAGAGTTGTTTTCGCCCAAGGCCTTCGCTGAACTGGCCAAAGCGAATAAGAAGGCCCTCGAGGTGAAGCTCCGGCACTGCGCGGGGAACAGCCCGCCGGTTCAATTGGATTACGCGAAGGAAGAGTCGGCCGGCACGAGGCGTCTGTTCGCCCTCGCCGGTCCGTGGATGGATATTATCAATCATGGCTATCTCGTCTTCATAGATGAGATGGAAACGAGTCTTCACCCCCTGCTCGTGAAGGAGCTCGTTAAGCTGATCCAGAATGCCGAGTCCAATTCCCTCGGGGCTCAAGTCGTCTTCACGACCCACAGCCCCACCTTGCTCGATACGGAGCTCCTGCGGCGGGATCAAATTTGGTTCACGGAAAAGGACGAAAACGGCGCGACCAAGCTCTATCCGTTATCGGACTATCAGCCTCGGAAAGGAGAAGCAATAGCGAAGGGCTACCTCGCCGGGCGCTACGGCGCGGTTCCTTTCATCCCGGAAGGCCTGCAGCTTTGAGCAAGAGTGGAGGATTCGCGCGAGGGTCGCACTACTACGCCAGACGGAAGCCCCTCAGGCCGCCTTCCGGCTACTCCTTCCTGCTGGTCACCGAAGGGGAAAAAACCGAGCCCAACTACTTTGTCGCTTTGAGAAACAAGCTCAGGCTCACGTCTGTCGACGTTGAGATCGTTCATCCTGAAGGCACCGATCCGATCACCCTCACCGAGCACGCCATCGAACTGCGTGAGATGCGTCGGATAGCGGCCAGGAAAGGGGAATATATCCCATACGACGAAACATGGGTCATATTCGATCTCGAGGAAAGAGGAGATATTCGGCGAGCGCAGGCGGAGAGAGCGCGGCAATTAAAAGGGGCTGAAGGCATTCGCTTTTCGCGTTCCGATCCTGCGTTCGAGTACTGGCTGATCCTCCATTTCGAGTATACGACCGCTCCTTTGGCGAATGCTGATGAAGCGGTAAGGCGATTACGGCGTAGTTGGGTCGATTACGATAAGTGCTGCACGCCTCGGGACGAGTTGTTCTCCAGGACAGCCTTTGCCGCGGACAATGCCAGGCGATGTAGGGAGTATCATTTGAGCGCCGGGGGCGATGGCAATCCGGCAACCGAAATCGATCTGGTCATCCATAATCTCAACGAAGCGACTCGTCCCCACTATCGCCTTCTGATTGAATAATTGAGCACATTAACGTCGACTCGTCGCTGGAATATATCCAAACTGTGCAGTGATCGGATGCCGTCCCGGTATGCCTGTCGCGCTCCGGACAGATTCGGCCCACGCAAGCACGGAATCCTTATGATCAGGACCGATGGTCATCGCGCCACCAGGATATCTCGTCGCGGTTCCGAACGGTGTCAAAAGCTCGCAATTCCTCTCCAATATCATACAGGGATGCCTTCTTTTTGAATTACGGCTTCGAGAGTCCAAGGCTTCAGGATTTGCTTTGCCATCAGGCCCTCATCGCTGATAACTACATCCAAAGCCATATCCAAGTGTTTATGAATTTCCGCTCGGACCTCAAAAGCCAATTCGAAGGGGTCCTTGGTGAGTCGAGGGAAGATGGCACATACATCGAGGTCGCTATCGATGCGAGCATCGCCACGGGCTTGCGAGCCAAATACGATAAATGACGCGGTAGGGAAAGCCTTCCTGGCTTCACGGAGACCTAGGAGTATCCCTTGGTTCATAGGTACGCCCCTTTTCTCGAGTATATAGACTTCTTCTGCAGGTAACCAGTGTCCCGATTTCCTTCGGATAATGGAGTTTCACGCGAATCGGAGAGGATGGG
>CAYNFM010000182.1:0-4561 GCA_964396415.1 uncultured Treponemataceae bacterium
TCTGGAGGGTGGTCACGAGCTCCATCCTGTTTTCCTGGAGCACGTTCGAGATCCTATCGGAGTTGCTCGCGAGCGTCTCGCCGTATTTGTCCAGGCGTTCCTGAACCGCCTTCTGGAATTGCTGCTGGTTTTCCGAGCTGCTGCCCCGGAGCCGGTCCATGCCCTCGCCGAGCTCCTTGCGCGTAAGCGCCAGATTGTCCTGTACTTCTTGACGTATTCCGTGCGCCTCCAGCCGCAAAGTATCGGACTGGTTCTTCTCGCTTCCCGCGATGAGGCTCCTGAGCAAGTCGGTTGCGGATTTCCCGCCCTGCCGTCGAAGGGCGAGCAGTATAAGGATGACCAGGACGAGCACCGCGATGATGCCGATGGCCAACATGACGAGAAGGACTGTTTCCATGACGCCTCCGATTGGACCTTCAGTTCCATGCATTAGGCGCGCCGCCTCATCCCCCGACGAGCTCCCGTACTTTTGCGAGGAATTCCTGCTTCTCCATTTTCCCGGCGAACTCGAGCAGCAAATCCTTGAGCAGCTTGACCCGGCCTTTTTCTTCCCGCGTTGCGGCATCGATTCGGTGCTTCCCCCAAACGACATCGTCAAGCAGGAAGTCTCGGATCGGCGAAAATCGAGGAGATAAAGCCAGGGCCTGGAGCTCGTCTTCGAGCTCCAGGGCTTGTTCCTTGAGAGCCGACAGGTAGTTTTTGAGCTTTTCCTCCGGCAAGGACCCCGAATCGGACGATTCGCGGCCCACCCATTCCCTCTCGATGCGGAGCAGGGAATGGAGGTCGTCCGCTTCGTAGGCGGCCGTCACCTCCTTCATGAGCTTTTCTTTTCCCGCTTTCGCCGACTCGTCGCGTTCGGCATCGGGATGGAACATTTTCACGAGGGAGAGGTAAAGCGAGCGCAGGCTTTTCCGGGCGGATTCCTCGGCCTGCCGCTCGCGTTCCTCCTTCGCCAGTTGCTTTTGCGTCTTATTCCGCCGCGAGCGCTCCTCCTCGGCTTGGGCATTTTGCGCGGCATCCTCCCTGAAAAGTCCGCGGATGGCCTCTCTCAAGGCTTCATCCATCTCGTCTTCGTCCTCCTCCTCGAGCTCCTCGTCGAAGCGCTCATCGTTCCATCGGACGAAGAGCCCTTGGGCTTCCTCGTCCGGGGGAGATAGATTGAATGAATCCCTAAGCAACCCGAGGATAGCGCCGCCGACCGTTTCACGTTGGCGTACGCCGAGCTTGAAAGCCTTGGCTTTACCATCGAGGGAGAATGCGAGTCGAGCCTGTAGATCGGCTACCTTGCCTTCGATCGGCGCCAGGTTCTCCCCCCAATACGCGAGGAGCTCGTTGTATGCCCTCGTCCGCTCGTCTATGCCGCGACGCAGGCCTTCGACCTTTCGGGCCTGGGCATTGAATTTTTTCTGGAGGGGTGAAGCCTCGCCCGAATGGGAGGCTCCTATATGCACCATCGCCCTCGTCTTTACCGGCGACTCTATGGGATTTTCGTCGAATAAGCTCGGCTGATCGTTATAGAGCGCCTTCCGTGCCTTGTTCGCCATGGGATGAGTATTCCCGAAATTCGAGAGACGGACTAGCCGTAACGATCGAGGCAGAAGCCCTCGCGTGGATCCGATGCGCGTGGATCAGCGGATCGGCTTGGAATCCTTCTTCATTTCGAGTTCGCGGGCGAAGCCGGTCGCGATCACGACCAGGAACATGACGAGATTTCCGTATCCGCCGATGATTACCAGCGCCGAATGAAGAGACTCGTTGGCGCTCAGTTCCGGGATGATGCCGGTCAGGACGTGGATCACGTAGAGGATGGCGCAGAGGAGGAAGGAGACGGGCCATAGACGCGAGAGGAAGGGACGCGTCGATTCCGGCAAAAGAATACCCCAGATCTTCAGCGGCCGGCCGATCCCTGTCCCGATCAGGCCGAAGATGATGGCCTGGGATATGCGGACGAGTCCCGCTCCGAAAGGGATCTGCGCGCAGGCAAGGAGGATCATGACGAGCCCGCCCCGCCGGCGTTGAACGAAGAAGAGCGCCCAGGCCGCGTAGACAAGGCTTAAGGCCATTCCTATCAAGCCCGTGAGCAGCATGTCGGGAATTACCGTGAGAGCCGGCTGCCCGTTCAGCGTAAAGAAGACTGCGACGGGTCTCGCATGCCCCAGCGACGCCTCGGCGAAGCCGTAGGCCATGTTCGCGAGCCCCGCGATCGCTCCGAAAGCGGAAGCCGTTGTGCCGACGGGCATGAATCCCTTGGAGGATCGCATCGGTCGGCCTCCCTCTATTATCCTTCGATCAGTTTGCTGCCTATCCTGAAGAATACATTCAAGGAGGCAAGCACGATCAGGCTGACAAGCGCGATTGCGAGCATCATGAGCTCGATCTTCAATCCATCCTTGAAAAGCTTCCATAGGATCGTCAGCCCGAGCGGCGCATTCAGGAACAAACCGGTGATCGTTCCTGGAGCATAGCGCTTGAGGGCGATGGTCGCAAGCAGATGAGGGTATAGGGCATTGCCCACCATCATTCCGATAAAGCCGCAATATATGTAGCGAACGATGAGATATTCCTTCCCGAGAAGGAATAGAAGGAAGGTCAGCATGTATCCCAGCGCCGTTATCAGTATCACGGCGAAAAGGAACTCATTCTTCGCGACTTCCCTATGGAACCGCTTCGCCTTCTTCGACCAGGCGGGCAGCCATAGCCCTTCCTCGAGGTTGTGAAGACTGAATCCCAATAGGAAGAGGATTTCCATCGAATCGGCCTCGCGGGGCATTGTAGCAATGGGACTCCTCGAGGTCTAGCTTCGGCCGAATCGGCCCTTCAAAATGCGATCCGCCATCGGTTGCGGTAGCGCTTCGAGCATGGCGGCGGCCGTCCGCATGTAGCCGACGGAATATCGCCTTCTCGGCGAGCGCGAGAGGATCGCGCGCGCGACCAGCTCCGCTACTCTTTCGGGAGGCGTCCGCTTCCGGTCGAAATCCGACATATCCGCCGACCAGCTCTCGAGGCCGTCGCGATAGAGCTCGGCCTGGGGGTGGCGAAGGATGGCTTCCGCTTCCCTCGTCGTTTCGAGGCCTTTCGCGGTTTTTATGCCGCCGCATCGTATCTGCACGGATGGGATGCTCCACCGCCGCAGCTCGATGTCGAGCGTACGCGCCAGGCAGTTCGCGGCGAAATCGCAGGCATGGATGCTCGCGACGTAGGGCGTCGGGATAGTGGCCGGCGTGACGATCCAGACGATTCGGCCTTCGCCGGCCCGAAGCATCGGGAGGAATGCCTGCACCATGGCTACGGAGCCGACCAGGCGCGCCCGGAGCTCGCGCTCGAAGCCGTCCAGGTCCATCAGTTCCAGGGGGGCCACGGCTCCTCCCCCTGCGCTGAGCACGAGAGCCGAGAGCCCGGACATATGTCGTTGCCGCAATTCGCGCTCGACGAATTCCTGTGCTGAGGGGATGTCGTCGCGATCTCTCAAGTCGAGGGGAAAGAGCGGAATGAGATTGGGCTCACCGAGTCCTCCGAGCTCGTCCCGGTCCTTTTCCTTGCGAACCGTGGCGAAGACCGCGCAGCCGAGGCGAGCGAGATGCCGGGCGGTCTCTCGCCCGATTCCCGATGAAGAGCCGGTAACTAGAGCGCTTTTTCCCGTCATGGGCGCTCGCGAATCGATATCGGACATGATATCCTCCTCTAAAACGATTGACTTAAACACTTGTTTTACAATAAATAGGCGCTTACTGTTTGTCAATCTATTGTTTTAATCAGTTGTTTGAAATATGCTGTGGAAACACCCGATAAACTGGAGAGAAGCATATGGAAGAACGTTCAGGCGCAATTGAGAACAAGATCATCCTGACCACCATCGACTGCATCGAGAAGCATGGAATCGTCGGGACGACCATCAGGCGGATCGCCGAAATGGCCGGGATCAACGTCGCGGCGATAAATTATTACTTCCGCAGCAAGGAGGAACTTATTCGGCGTTGCATGGCGACGACGCTCGCCAATGCCTTCGGCCTCGCGGGAATGCCGGATATGCCGGGACTGGACTCGAGGGAACGCTGCGCGGCCGTCATGCTCGAGATCCTGCAGGGAGGAATCAGGTATCCCGGATTGACGCGCGCCCATTTCCACAAGCTGATCGCCGAAGGTCAGGGCGACTCGATGCTCGCGAGCAGTATAAACGGCTTCATCAAGGATCTCGGCGCCGACCTTCGAAGCCGGGGCTGCCCGATGGAGCCGAAATCCCTGGACGCTGCCCTGCGCCAGATCCTTTCCATGGTGCTGATGACTGCGCTGGCCCCGAGCCTGTTCCTACCTGATGAAAAGGGCCGGGCCTCTCGGGGCAACGAAGGGCGCGCCGCCGTCGACCGCCTCGTAGCGCTTCTTCTGAGTTGATTCGCAGGCGGCATGCCCCTTCAGCGCCTCGGCGATACCCTAGGCCAGGTTCGCGAGCCCGGCGATCGCTCCGAAAACGGATGACATGGCGCGTATCGGCGCGAAACCATTGAAGAATCGCGTCAGTCCGCCGACCTCGAATAATGCTTGACTCCCTTGGTGATCACCGTCC
>CAYNFM010000183.1:0-4496 GCA_964396415.1 uncultured Treponemataceae bacterium
CCTACGAATCCCGATAACAGCTTTGCGCGTAGCGACATAAGGCCTCCTATTCGTCGTCAATCTTGTGATAGATATATGATCGCCGCGATCGGAATGAGACTCCGCCGATCGCCGCGCCCTTAAGGTATCTTCAGCCTAGGACCATCGCTTCGCGATTCAAGATGTACTTTAGGTCAGCAGGACTGTACTAAAGGCGAATGAGGGACCCCGCGGCGAGCTTCGGAGCGCGAGTCCCTCCTCCGAGGCGATTCGCCCTAGGCTATCCTGAAGCGCCGCTCGGATAGCTTGCGCATGAACTCGATCCGGGTCGCGACGCCGAGCTTTCGGAAAATGATGGAGAGGTGATGCTTCACCGTGGACTCGACTATGCCGAGCCGGAAGCCGATGTCCTTCGACGAGGCTCCCTGGACGACGAAGCGCGAGATCTCGATCTGCCTCGGCGTGAACCCGAGCTCCGATAGGTTTCGCGCCCTGTCGGGCTTCGCGTGGCTCTTGGCCACGGCCCCCAGCTCCTCGGCGAAGGCGCCGACGCGCTCGATGAATCCCATGAGCTCGGCCTCGCAATCCTCCTCGAGCGAGCGGTCGAAGAGCATTACCATGATGGTATCGAGGGAGCCGTTCCGGTCGAGGAAGGGCAGCCCGATGCAGTCGCAAAGCAGGGAGGATAGATTCTTGCGAGGGAAAAAGACTCTTTCACGGAAGATTCCGGCGGTAGCGTACGTACCGTCGGCGCGCGCCATCAGGGCCTCGTTCCGCTCCCGCTCGGCCGCGTCCGCGAAATGGTCGAGGAGCCGCCTCCCGACGAATTCCTCACGCGAGAAGCCGAATACGGCAGAAGCCGCGATATTGCAGTCGCGGACGATCCGCGTCGGGCCGTCGATGACGAAGAGGGGCTCGGGGAAGCTCCCGAGCATCCGCTCGGTGAGCCCGTTCGAGGCATCGGCGAATTCCGGCTCGATATCCTCGTCCGGCTCCCGCCCGACCAGGAGGAAGCCTTGCGCCTTTTCGCCTTCGAGCCTCAGGGGGCTGAGGCTGAAGCGGAGCCTGACTTTCCTGCGCGCGCGCGTGAGGAAGGACGCTTCGCTTCCCCGCCGCTCCGACGCGTTCCGGACGATTCCCAGCATCGTCCGCCTCTCTCCCGCCTCCATGAGGCCGGCCAGGGTCTTCGTCGTAAACTCGCTCGAGGAATATCCGAAGAGGGCCGTGGCGCGGCGATTCGCGGCTACGACGCGGAGCTCGCTGTCGACGAGGATGACCGATTCTTCGATGCTGTCCATCAACTCCCGCACGAGAAGGGAATGGATGGAATCCGAGGGGAATTGCGCTATTCGATGCGCCAGGGTATCCAGGCTTTCATTCTCTCCGCGGCGTGTATCGTTAAACTTCATTAATCCAGTATAGTTAGACCGCCATTCGGGACAACAGCGATCGAACGCTTCGCCGGCGTGGAGACCATCCTCGACGAAGCTGCGAGGGAGGCCTCGGCTGTCAAGGCCGGCTCTTGACCGCCTCCGGGATACGGCCGATCAGCTCCTTCCCCGCGGGGTTGCCCTTCTTCGAGAGGTTGTACGAAATCGCTATCGAGGCGTCGAGCTCGGGTACGTAGAACGAGAATGACTCGCCTCCCAGGGCCGCTCCCGGGTGCCCTTCCATCCGCCGCGGCCCGACTTCGTACTCGGCGAGGCCCAGGCCGTTGCCGACGATGGCTTCGTCGCGGCCGTTGTTCCGCGCCTCCGCGGAGTCCCGCATCGCGGCGAGCGAGGAAGCGGATAGGACGCGACCGCGGAAGAGCGCGTCCAGCCAGGTCGCGAGGTCCGCCGCGCTTGGCCGGATCGATCCTGAGGCCTTCGAGGAGGCGGTTCGCGACTGCCCTCGGCTTCCATCGATATCCCTTCGACAGGCTCGATCGAACGAGGATATAGGGATCGGAAAAAAGGCTCTCGGGTATGCCCGAGCTCTGACCGAGGAGCTGCCGGACCGTCGTCGACTTCGCGAAGGGAAGCTCGGGGAGCCAGCGGTGGATCGTGGCGTCGAAATCGAGCTTTCCCTACTCCGACAATCTGCATGCGAGCGCGGCGCGGCGAAGATCCTCGCGAGCTCGCGGGCTTCCGCCTCGCGCGGCGAGCCTGAGGCGATCCATAGCAGCGAGGCGGCTATGCTGAGCGAGGCTATTCCCGTAGCGAGCGCGAGGAATCACACGGGAAGCTCGAGCGCGGACTGGGCGTAGGAGAGACTCATAATTGTCAGGCCCGACGATGCGATATTTCGGCCTCGCGGGATCATTCGAGCAAGGCGCCTTTTTCGGCCAGGAGCTCGCGCAGCACCGAACGATGGCAATGCCCTTCGTTCTCGCAATAGCAGCCGACGGAAAAATCGCAGCGCCAGGACAGGGCGGCCAGAAGCTCGATGACGCGCCTGTTGTCGGGAGTCGCCATTTCGGAGCGGTACTTCCTGACGAAGGCGGCCCACCGGGCCGGCGTCTCGGCGGCTTGGCCGAGCTTCATGGTCTCGAGGCTCGGCGCGAGGTTGGGGAACCACAGGTCGTACCAGTCCCGCGAGGCGAATTCGGCCTTGGGCACGCCGCGCGGCGGCCGGCGGACAGTCCCTATGCGAATCCCCTCGCCCTTCGCCCTCGGGCTCCCGAGCCTTACGACGCGAATCGCCATTTCGCCCTCCCCCGCCATATCATGCTTTCATGCACTATACGGTGGCAGCGCCGGTAATTCAATTCGCCGTCGGCGAGGATGGATCGTTTGCGAAGCTGACCCGAGACTGGGGCCTCTGGAATCGGAGCATGCGGAGCCGAAGCTCGAAGCTCCCTTGACGATTGCCGCGATCGGAAGTATTCTCAATACCGAACATAGGTTCGGATATGCAGACGCTCAAAGAAGAAGTGAGAGAGTCGATCCTCGACAGCGCCGCGAAGGCCTTCTTCGACGAAGGCTTCGAAAAGGCGTCGATGCGATCGATCGCGCAGGAGGCCGGTATAAGCGCAGCCAACCTCTATTCCTACTTCGCGAGCAAGGACGCTCTCTTCGCCGCGGTGGCGGAACCCGCCGCCGCCGTGCTTCGCGAGGCGCTCGAAGAATTCCTGGCGCGCGAATCGCTGTCCGCTTGGACGTCGGACGCTTTCGCGCAGTCCTTCGAGGAGGAAGTGTCGAGCTCCCTCGGACGGCTCCTCTCGAGTCACGGCCAGGGATTCGCGCTTCTCATGAGCGCGGGCGGAGGAACGGCGTCGGAAGGTTTCCGCCCCGAGCTCGAGGCCCGCCTGGCCCGCAACTTCGGCGACGATATAGCCCGCGGCCCGATCGGCCGGGCGCCCGACCCCCTGGTAATGCGCATCGTGGCGGCGAATTTGCTCGATGGCCTTGTACGAATCGTCCGCGAGTCTCCTAGGAAGCCTCAGTTGCAGGAGCGAGTCCGCTCTCTCATGCGCTACAACATCGCTGGAATCAGGGGTCTCATGAAGTAATTCTTTTTTTTCGCTTAATACTGAACTTTTGTTCGTTATTAACAAGGAGGAGATCGTCATGAACGTCGCATTCCTCGTCTTCAGTCCTTCCGGGAACGGCGTCAAAGCCGCCCGGCGCATCGGCTCGCTCTTGGCGGCTCGGGCGATCGAGGCGCAGGTCGTGGACCTTACCGGCGACGAGAGCTGGTTCCGCGGACCGCCCTCGGGCGGCCGGCTCGAGGATCTGGTCCCTCGGCACGATCTCCTGTGCGTCGCCGCTCCCGTGTATGCGCATCATCTGCAGTACCACATGAAGGACGCCGTTTCCCTGCTCCCGCGCCCGAACGGGAAATGGGGCGCGCTCGCGCTGCCGATACTCTCGTACGGCGGCTTCAGCACCGGCGTGGCGCTGAAGGAGGCCGCCCGGCTCCTGGAGCGGAGCGGACGCCGGGTGGTCGGGGCCGCGCGCGTGGCTGCTCCCCACGCCATCAGCCGACTGCCTCAGATTCGCGTCAAGGTGAACTTCGACCGGCCGGGAACGGCGGAAGAGGCGCTGTTCGAGGATATCGCCGATGCCATCGCGGCCGCGCTCGCCGGAAATCTCCCCGAGCCGGGGACTGTTCTCAAGCAGCTCGGTTTCCCTTCTCCGACCGCGCGGCTGAAGGCCGCGCTCGTCTTCCGCGAGAGGCTTTTCCAGCGCCGCGTCTATCCGCGGCTTTCATTCGACGCCTCGCGGTGCGCCGGTTGCGGCGCCTGCGCCGATGCCTGCGCCGTGCGTCGCCTGGAGGTCGCCGAGGGTAAAGCGGGCTTCCGCGACGGGCTCCAAGAGTGCATCCACTGCGGCAATTGCATCCTCGCCTGTCCGCGCGGCGCTCTTTCCTTCGCCGCCGACTTCGCCGTCTGGAACGAGCTTTTCGAGAAATCGAGAAGGGGGTCGGGCCCTATGGTGAGCCGCGAGACTCCGGATTCCGCATTCTTCGGAGGCGAGAGGAAGGAAGCGCCGGTAGGACGGTAGTCCGAGTCCTCATCGGCGATCCGGGACGGC
>CAYNFM010000184.1:0-1914 GCA_964396415.1 uncultured Treponemataceae bacterium
GAGCCGCTATTCAGTTGCGCGAAAGGAAAAACCTATTAGATGAAGGACGCGAGGGGGGTCCCCCATGAAAGAGATTTTCCGGATCGAAGAGGACGAGGACGGGCATTGGCTGTTCGCGTATCAGGCGGATGCGGATCCTCGGGATGAGCTCTCTAAAGCGGGCGCACGTCTTGCCGAAAACGCCTTGCCCGAGGATCTGGAGTCGGAGGACGCAACCTGGGTCCGAAAATTCTGCGGGGAGGCCTTTACCGTCTACGATACCGAGGATGAATTGAGGCGCGTTCAGGCGCGGCTCATCGGCGAGGGCTGGATACTTCAATCCGCCGTCGCGGCCATCGGAAAATAAAAGCCTCATCCTTCGAAAATTTCCTTATAAAAATCCTCTCCATAGACCGTCGCCAAGGGCTTGCCCTCGACCAGTTTGAAGGTCCGCTCTCCGTCGGGTCGGCGCTCGGCGCGTAGGAATAGCGCGCTTCCCAGGTTCTTCTCGTGCATGCCATGGGCGAACTCGTACTGATGGGTCACGAAAAATACTTTTATCTTCTTTTCTATCAAGGCGTTCACGATCTGCCGGGCGATCTCCGAGCCCTCCCGCTCGTTGGTCGCCGCGAAAGACTCGTTGAACAGGATCATCGCATCAGGCCGCAGCTCGTCGGCTATCCCGCTCATCCGCACGAGCTCCTCGTCGAACTTGCCGCTTTTCATCGCGGCGTCCTCTTCCCGCCGGAAATGGGTGAAGAGGGCCTCGCAGATGTTCGCGGCGAAGCGCTCAGCGACGACGAACATCCCGCTTTGCATCATCACATGGGCCAAGCCGAGGCTTCGAAGGAAGGTCGATTTGCCGCCCTGGTTGGCCCCGGTGATGATTAGCAGGTTCTTATCGTCCGTCTCGTGCATATGCTTCTCCTCGTACGCTTCAGCGGCGGATCGGCCCTCGAATATCGAAGACCTCCGCATAGAGGTCCTTGCCGAAGCTGGTCTCGAGCGGCTCGCCCGCGAGGATCCTGTAGCTGCGCGTCCCGTCCTCGCGCCGCTCGGCTCGGAGGAAGAGGGCGGCCGCCTCCCCCTGCTTGAAGACAGTCGCCGCGAAATCGTAGAGGTGCGTGACGAAAAAGACCTTGACGCGCCGCTCGAGGAGGGCGCCGACGATCCTGCGCGCGATCTCCGAGCCTTCCCTCTCGTTCGTGGACGCGAAGGGCTCGTTGAAAAGGAGCATCGAATTCTCCCGCAGATCGTCCACGATGCTGCTCAGCCGGCGCAGTTCCTCGTCCAGCTTCCCGCTCTCCATCGCCGCGTCCTCCTCCCTGCGGAAATGCGTGAATAGGGACGAGCACAGGTTGGCCCGATAGCGCTCGGCCGGGACGAACATGCCGCACTGCATCATGAGCTGGGCCAGGCCGACGCTCCTCAGGAAGGTCGACTTGCCCCCCTGGTTCGCCCCTGTGACGACGACGAGGCTCCTGCCGTCGGCCTCCAGGTCGTTGCCCACGACCGGCCCGCCCTGCGTCAGCGCGAGACAGATGTCGTAGAGCCCCTTGCCGCTCTGCGCCCGCTCCCCGGGCTTGGCCGCCTGGGGAAGGCAGAGGCCCGCGCCGACGGCCGCGAGCCTTTCGTGGAGGTTTACGCAACCGATATAGAAGGCGAGCTCGAAGCGCATCGAGCTCAAGAAGTCGAGGACATGGTCCCTCGACCTGGCGAGGGAGTCGGCGACGCGATTGATGCCGCGATCCCGGAGTTCCTCCAGGGCTCTCGAGCCGGCCTCGTCGCCGTCGGGAATCCGGAGAACAAGGGAATCCTTCCGCTCCCTCAACCTCTCCGTCATCCCTTTTCGCGTCGATTTCAGCGCTCGATAGTTCCGGCCCTTGCATCCGACTCCCAACTCCGCGCCGACGAGGATTCCGCCGCCGAACTTCA
>CAYNFM010000184.1:2014-4416 GCA_964396415.1 uncultured Treponemataceae bacterium
CGGTAGAGGATCGTCTCCACGTCCGCGGCCCCCGACAGGACGACCGACTCGGCCGCGCCGTAGACGAACTCGTCGGCGGCGGCCATCGCATCGAACAGGATCGGCAAACCGAGGTCGCGCTTCAGATCTGAGTGCGAGCCTTCTCTCTCCCGGCCCGAGTCGCCGCCGCGGTCATCGTCGAGGAGACCCTCCGCGAGGAGGCCCTCCGTAAGGAGGAAGGGCCTCATTCCTTGATCCTCTCCACGATCCGATCGGGCGTGAGGCCGTACTTCTCGGCGATGGAGAGGGCGTAGGCCAGGCCGTCCGGCGGCTTACGCAGGATCTTGTACGTCCTCACGGCTGGCCTGTCGGGCTCCACCGTGCTCATCATGCTCACCGTTTTCTCGCTGAGCTTCGCCAATTCGTCGATAAAGGTGACGCACACGCAGGGCGCGTCGAGCTCGATGATCCGCCTTATCACCTGCTCGCCGAGATAGATCGCGTCCTTGAGGGCGGTCGACGTGAAGATCTCGTTGAGGAGGATGACGCTCTCGCCCGTGGCCTCGTCGAGGATGCCGCGCATCCTGATCAGGTCCTCAAGCAGCCTGCCGCGCCCTGCCTCGACGCGTTCCTCTTTGTCGAAATGCGTCAGTATCCTATCGCAGAGAAGGAGCCTCGCCTCGCTCCCGGGCACGGGCAGGCCGAGTCGCGCCAGATAATGCAATTGGCCGAAGGCTCGGGCGAAGGTCGTCTTGCCCCCCTGGTTGGGTCCCGTCACGACAAGTATCCGCTCGGCCCCCTCGAGACGGAAATCGTTCGGCACGGGCGCCGCTCCTTCCTGGGCGAGCTTGCTCGCAAGGACGATGTCGTAGCCGCCGCGGCTATGTAGCTCCTTGGAGGCGCGGGTGACTCTGGGATAGCAGAAAGGCGAGCCCGACCTCCGGATCGGCGCTATGTAATCCAGGTAGGAGACATAGAACTGGATCTCCCGATCGAAGGCTACGATGCAGGGGTCGGCGTAGGACGTGTTCCTCGATCGGAAATCGCCCAGCTCCTCGAACTCGCCGGGATAGAGGCTCGCCACCATGTCGAGGATGTCGGCCTCGACCTCGTTCAGATCGCGCGAATCGGTGAACTGCGCGAGATAGTCCTTGCCGCCGCCCTGCGCGAATCTGTCGAACATTCGCTCGATCTCGACGCCGTACTCGGCCTCGCCCTCGTATTTCTTCACGCGAACCGCGTCGTGCCGGATGAAGAGGCAATAGCGCACCGAGGCGAGGGCCTCCCGCAAGGCGCCGGCCTCCCCCCTGAGCGCGGCGAAGCGCGCCGACTCCGCGTAGGCCTTCAGGTAATCCCTGCACGCGGTCATCCCCCGCGAGCGGATGTCGGCCTTCCCCAGGGTTCGGCCGAGCTCGACGACGGTCTCGCAATAGGTCTCTACTTCGTCGAGGAACCAACTGTCCTTCTGGTACTCGTTCTGGAGCCTGGCTGCCTGGGCCTCGAGCTCGCGCGTCCGGCGCATCCCGATCGCGAATTCCTTGACCATGTCGAGAGCCGGCCTCCCGACGAGGTCATGCACTACGTTCTGCCTATAGACGATCGCGGCCTCGTCGTCCAAGGGTTTATAAAAGAAGCTTTTAAGGTCGTACTCGTCCATGCCGGCCGTCGCGGACTCGACGAAGGCGTCGAGGTTGAGGTCATGGAAATAGGGCGGCTCCCTATCCATAGGGCTTTGCCCTGGGCGGAGCCCTATTCCTAAGCCCTCTCCGAACAGGATGCTGAAGGCTGGCATGGCTTCGCCGCCTTACTTGGCCATCGCCTCGCTGACGGCCACCGCCACCGCGACCGAGGCGCCCACCATCGGGTTGTTGCCCATGCCGATGAGGCCCATCATTTCCACGTGCGCGGGTACCGAGGATGAACCCGCGAACTGCGCGTCTGAGTGCATGCGGCCCATCGTGTCCGTCATGCCGTAGGAAGCGGGACCCGAGCCCATGTTGTCGGGGTGGAGGGTGCGGCCCGTGCCGCCGCCCGAGGCGACCGAGAAGTACTTCTTCCCGAGATCCACGCACTCCTTTTTGTAGGTACCCGCGACCGGGTGCTGGAAGCGCGAGGCGTTGGTGGAGTTGCCCGTGATCGAGACGTCGACCCCCTCGCTGGACATGACGGCCACGCCCTCGCGGACGTCGTCGACCCCGTAGCAGCGGATGGTCGCGCGGTCGCCCTTGGAGAAGGCGATCTCGCGCACGATCTTCAGCTCGCTCGTGGAGTAGTCGAAGGCGGTGTCGACGTAGGTGAAGCCGTTGATGCGCGAGATGATGAGGGCCGGGTCCTTCCCGAGCCCGTCGAGGATGACCCGCAGAGGGGACTTGCGGGCGCGGTTGGCGCTCTTGGCTATGCCGATCGCCCCCTCGGCCGCGGCG
>CAYNFM010000185.1:0-4395 GCA_964396415.1 uncultured Treponemataceae bacterium
GAACACGGAGCTGTTCAACCATGAGCTCAATCGCATAGCGAAACTCCATCGAGTCGTTTAGATGGTACGCACTACTGGCATAAATATTGCCGGTGTCCAGAATTCCCAACAGACCCCGCGCTGAGGTGTAATGAAAGAGCGTCGTTGTCGGAGAACCTTGCAAGAACTCATCTATCAGTCGCATCTTTTCTCCAGGGGTATCCACAGAAGTTACAATTCTCGTCGAGGAAGCTTACGCCAAACCGCCGAGGCACGTTTCCAGGGTAGCCCAACCTGGAAGCGTCAATTGGGCTGTTATCGCCAGTCGACAGCCAAGCGCCACATATCCGATTAGGTGAACGACACATCCAAGTGGATCGCATAATCGCCAGGCCGTGGAGATGACCGCAGAAGAAATTGCAGGGTAGTGCCTGGCAAACGCGACATAGTGCCTCCTCCAAGAGTCAACAGCCGAACGGCAACTGTCGAATTAGGTGTCGAGGAAGTCCCACTCGTCTCCCATCACCCAGCGCAGCGCGGAGAGCTTGCCGTTGAGCATGCCCCACTCGAAGTCATCGTGATAGTAGTTGCGGAGTTTCTTCTTGCCGTATCTCTTCTCAACCGCCTTCATGGCCTTTAGCGTGCCAGCCTCGATGCTAGGGGCGATCGTTTCTTCACCGTCCGCCACTTTTTGCTGCAGTACGAGTTTCCGGTCATACCAGATGACGTCAAAGAATTCCTCTTCGGCAGCGAGGATCGCCTTGTCATTGCGCCGGAGAATCATAGGCCATACTTTGCCGGGACGCTCCTCGTCAGGCAGCCATTCCACCTTGTCTCCCTGTTTCGTGTATCCGACAGGGTATCCATTGGGTCCGACTTCGCCTTCGGGAACAGGATCGATGGTGAGAGCCGCGTCCCGGTTGCGATGATGCAGCAACTCATCGGCATATTTGTCGTACAGTCTGGGCGTAATCTTGTACTTCTTGTGCATCACGATCAGTTCCGTGATCTCCTTGGCCTTTTCGATCCGGCTCGATCGTGACGGCGGGGCTTTGGTCTTCCGGACCTGACTCACGAGGTCGCGTAGTAGGATGCGCCGCAGTTCGACCGCGCTGCGGAAATTTCCAACCAGAGCTCGCTTGATAGTGGCGGCCTTGAAGGCACGGAGCATCTTCTGTTGCGATCGACCGAGCGCCCGGGAATCGGGCTTTCGTTTGGAAAAGTACAACATCGCCGGGCGGTCGCCTGCGACAAACTGATTGATCTCCTCGACGGTGCCAGACTCTGCGACACCGGTATTTGTACCCAGCCTCGTCCAGAACATCCCGATTAGGATGTCTGATGAACTGACCAATTCCTCGTTGATCGCCTGCTGCGGTCGAATGTTTGCCCGGGGCGTCGCGTGGGTCTCCCACTTTACCGGAAGCAGAACGACTCCCTCCGCCGTAGCATGCTGGACGTTCCAGTCATGAATGGCCGCCGTGGCAACTTCGCGCTCTTTTTCCAAATCTGAGGGCGACGCGATCAGCACACGTAGTACCTGCGCTCGAAACGACATAACTAGACCTCACCTGGTCTGCAGAAACTCGTGAGTTCTATTTTAGGGACCCTACGGCACGTTATTCACCGCCTATTCGCGATAGTCTCTTGTCTGGCGGGCAAACGCCGACCCCTGTCGATGCCTCACTCCGGCAACATTTCTCCGGAAGCCCCTTCTCCTCGCACCCTCTTCCCACCTTCCCCGGTTCAGGGAGGACACATGCATTAGCGTGACTAGTACCGGCAGCTGTTGCGGAACTATCATTGGTGAAAGATGTGACCAGCAACGCGGAAGGAACCTCCATGAGCAGTCCCGGGAAAGATAGGCCGAAGGACAAATCTCCACGCAAAATCCTTGAGATCGACCTGCACAACTCACCGGTCATGCACGAGGCGCGGCTCGCCGCCGAAAAGCGGGAGAAGGTCGTACAAGAAATGGAGAAGCACTCGGGTGTGAGAGCGCTTCGCGAGCAGCTGGCATTCATCGAAGAAAGTCCAGTTCTCAAGCATGCCAGAGAAGCCGCGTTTTTGGTTGAAGATAACTCCGCCATGCGAGCGGCTCGGGAACAGTTTCGACAATTTGAGCAGAGCTCAGTACTGGCCCAAGCTCGGATGTTCGAGGAGAATTCCGCAATCACCCGCGCGCTTGAGGCATTCAAATCCCACGAAGAGTTAACCCGAATGGCGATGGGGCCTATGTGGGAGTTAAGACGAGCGGGCCTGTTCGATGAGGATGCGCCATGGCGAAAGACTGCAGAACTCGCGAGTCAGGCGATAGCCAGCTTTGAGGCGCGTTTCCGGCTGCCGGATCATTTGGAGTCCGCGCTTCTGGCCGAGCAGTTTCATGCGCGGGCGATCGCGGAGAAGTTGGCGTTTCCCAATGGGGACGTCGCCGCCTTGGTTTTGCAACAGGCAATGGAGAAGATGACGACGCCCTGGCTGGATCAAGAGGAGGCGATGCGGTCCATTTCGGGTTTCGCTGAAATCCAGCGCATTGGCGAAGCCGTCCGGAGTATGCCGGCCTTCGACGACTCCCTGGCAGCCAGTGTGCGGGCGAGCCTTGGCGACTGGCGCGACCCGATAAGCTGGCGGCCAGAAGTCTTCACCGATCTGGCCGTACGGGGGGACTTCTACGTCAGACTTGGCTTCAATCCCGCTCTGACGAGATTCCCGTTGCCTGCGTTCGAGCAGGGACTGGAAATCGCCGGCCTGGGACAATTCCCGGCGGAATCGGAGCCTGCCGATGGCGAAGAGGATGGATTGGTTCGCACCAACGCTGCCCATGACCGGCTGCTACGGGTGGAGAGGCTGCTGCGCAAATTCATCGATCGGCAACTGACTCGAGCCTTCGGTCCGGATTGGGCGAAGCATCGCCTTCCCAATGGAGTCTACGACAACTGGCAGGAGAAGAAGCGGAAGGCCGAGGAAGCTGGCGCTGAAGAGCGGCCTCTGATCGAGTACTCCGATTTCACCGACTACGCACCGATCCTCTGTAGAAGAGATAACTGGAGGGAGGTCTTCCGCGCCTTCTTTGGGAGAGAAGAGAGCGTGCGCGAAACCTTCCAGCGCCTGCATCCCGTCCGGCTGGATGTCGCACACGCGCGGCTGATCACGCAAGATGACGAGCTGTTGCTTCGGGTTGAGGTGAGGCGCCTGGAGAAGGCCATGCGCGATGTGTGAGGCGAGAGCTATGGAAGCATTCAATTATTCGGAGCTGCTTCGGTTTTTGGATGGTTTCGACCCGTGGCTGCTTGAAATCGGACTGACGCCACGCGCAAACGACAGGATTCACCAAGCCTTCAAAGTTCTTCGCAAAGCCGATGAGGCTAGCAGCCGAGGCGGCGCAACCGGCGTCTACAGCGAGATTCAACCGGAAGACTGGTTTCCGATTGTGGAAGCGCTGGAAGCGTACAACATCTACAAGGCTTTTCACAAAGATGCTTCGCCGGTGCCTGCGGAGACTTTGAAAAGAGCTCTGTCGGGCCCTCTACAGCCGATTGAGGAAAACCAGAAGAACAGGGACGGTCGGAATATCTGGTTTGAACTGGCGCTCGCGGCGGAATGGAAATTGCGGGGCGCGTCGGTGAGTTTGGGAGAGCCAGATCTACGCCTTACTCGGGAGGGCATCTCATTTTTGGTCGCCTGCAAGCGGCCCGCCAACAATCAAAGCATTGATGCCAATCTTCGCGCTGCGATCAAGCAACTTCAGGCCAACCTGGACACGATGCCAGTCGGCACCTTTGGAGTCGCTGCGATTTCCCTCAACTGCATCTTCAATCGCGGGGACAAGGTTTTTTCGGGAGAGACGAGTTCACTCAACCGGCTTCTCGAAAGCGAATTTGCCAAACGCGAACCGTACCTCCTTTCCCTGAAAGACGGCAGAGTCTGCTGTGTCCTCTTTCATGTCGCGACGCCCAGCCTCGGCGGAGAAGAGGTCGATCTCCTACGCGTGTCGCACACTCTTGCGTGGGATTTGGATCGCCCATCGATTGGCTCGAAGATCTTCAGAGAACATGCACAAGACATGCGCAGTACCCCTCGAACGCGTTGAGGGACTCGCGCCGGGCCAAGTACAGTGGTGAGCGAGCTCACGTTTACCCCGGTTGGGCGGTCGGTACTCCCGTCAGGTCTCGATCTCCGTATGCCTCGCGCAATCCTTCCACATGTTCCTTCGTGATGCCGTTCCTGATCTCCCGAAGGAACACAAGAAATTCGTCTTTGGCGCGCATGGAGTACACCCTGTTTACCCATTCTGGCTGCAGCCGCTTCGGTATATTAAGGAGCAGTGCCCGGCACTCGTTATCGACGAACATGGCATCGCAATAAGGAAGGATATGCGCTACCGTGTCGATATCCGTGGCCATTCCTTCATTGGGC
>CAYNFM010000186.1:0-1942 GCA_964396415.1 uncultured Treponemataceae bacterium
GGAGAGGGGGAAGCGAAGAAGACCGGAGCCCGCGGTTACGCGGGCGAGGACTTCGGAGCGTGGGGGAGACTTCCCCCCTTGCGATATCTCTCATTTTTTCGACACCTCGATCTTGGCAAAGTTAGCGACGATGAGCTTCTTGAACTTCTTTTCCTCCTCGAGCGGCGATGTGGGCTATAGGGAAGAGCCACATGCTGCCGCGCTAGCGCCGGGCCTGATCGCCGATCTGGCGCTCAAGTAGGAAGGACAAGGTGGCGCCGCATCGACCTATTCGGGTAATTACGCCCGCAGGTACTCCCCGGTCAGCGAGCGTGTATCCTTTACCAGTTGCCCGGGAGTCCCCTCGAACACTATTTCGCCCCCTTTGCTTCCGCCCTCGGGGCCCAGGTCGATGATCCAATCCGCGCTGCGGATGACGTCGAGATTGTGCTCGATGACGATCACGCTGTTTCCGCCATCGACCAACCTGTCCATGATCGCGAGCAGGCGCGCGATGTCGGACATATGCAGGCCGGTCGTGGGCTCGTCCATGACGTAGACGGACCCGTCCTTGTGCAATTCGCTTGCCAGCTTGATGCGCTGACATTCGCCGCCCGAAAGGGTCGACAGCGGTTGGCCCAGGGTCAAATAGCCCAGGCCCACGTCGCGCATGGCCTCGAGCTTGCGGACGATCTCCTTGCGGCTGAAGAATTCCAGTGCCTGGTCCACGGTGAGAGCGAGCACGTCGCTGATGGACTTGCCGTCCAGCTCGTACTCGAGCACTTCATCCTTGAAGCGCCGGCCCTGGCACGTTTCGCAGGGCGACTTGAATACGGCGAGGTAGCCGAGGTCGGTGTAGACGACGCCCCAGCCGTTGCACGCTTCGCAGGCTCCCTTGGAATCGAACGAAAAGAGTCCGGCGTCGACCTTGTTCGCCGCGGCGAAGGCTTTCCTGATGTCGTCCATGACGCCCGTGTAGGTGGTGGGATTGGAGCGCGTGGAAGCGCCGATCGCGGACTGGTCTATGACGACGGCCTCGGGATGCTGGGCAAGAAAGGCCTCGTTTATGAGCGAACTCTTCCCCGAGCCGGCCACGCCGGTGACGACGGCGAGAACGCCCGTCGGGATATCGACGCTGACGTTCTTCAAATTGTTCGCGCGGGCGTTCTCGATGCGCAGGTGGCCCGTGGCGGCCCGATCACGACGAGCCGAGGAGCCAGGGCGGCTGCCGCCGTCGCGATCCGTTTCCACGTCTTGGTCTTCATCCCTGCCCTCCCTGCCGGTGAGGGGGTATGCTCCCCTCACCGGCCACGCTCCTTATGATTTCGGCTGTACGATGAGCACCTGGTTGCCGTCCGGGTCCTCGAGGCTAAACCATTTTACCCCAGAGCCGGGGCCATACAGGTCATCCTTGACCGCAGATACTTTTACGCCTTTTGCGTCGAGTTCTTTGTTGGCCGCCGCCACGTCGGAAGTCGTAAAGTACAGCGCCACGGTGCCCGGCTCGCTTACGCCGGGCTTGGCGAAGTTCGCCGTCACCGTCGAGAGGTTGAGGGAAACCCCGCCCCCGGGGAGCGCCAGGGCAACCCATCGCTGGCCGGCCTGACTGTAGTCCTTGGTGGCCTTCAGGCCCAGCAGCGTATAGAACTCCTTGGACTTGTCCATATTGCCGACCGCCATCGTGATCATCATGAACTTGTCGACGGCCGTTCCTTGGGAAAATGCGGCTGGCATCGACGCCAAGGCCAGAATCAGAGCGAGCACTGGTTTCATAAAGACTCCTCCTTTCATTCGCGACTCCCGCGATCCGCTTCGATCTCGGCTATCCATGGCCGAGTAAAAAAGAAACTGCATGCCATCCTCCTTCGACGAAGCGGCAACCCGATCGGAGCTCCCCGCAGGACGCCTCTTCGCCGCATGTGGCTTCATCAAGTAGTCGAAGGAGGGACGCCAAAAGGGACAA
>CAYNFM010000186.1:2042-4325 GCA_964396415.1 uncultured Treponemataceae bacterium
CGATCGCCTTGGCGAGAACTGCAAGTGCGGCCATTCCTTGCTTGCATGCGGTGGAAAGGTAGCTCCGTATGCGGCAGAAGTTTGTGGCACCTTCCGGGCTTCTGAAGGTGCCAAATTCAGGCCCTAAATGAATAGGTACACCATTAACAAGAACCGTAATCCAGGCTAGTCGTCGCTTGCCGCGGGAAGACTCGCTTTCTGCCTTGCTACCTTGTATGTTTCGGTATCGGCGAGCCGCCCGATCTCTTCAAGGAGGGTGAGGCGCTGATCCGTCGCCTGGCGCTCGTTTTTGAGGACGACAGTGATAGTCGGCTCCTGGAAGCGCAGTGCTACGAGATAGGCGGCTGAGGTCGCGTCGGAGAGAGATTGGCGTAGCGACAGTTGTTCGAGGGATATCTCGGCGTTTTCGGCCGGTTTCAATGCATGCGTGCCCCTGGTCGGGATGCCCTCCCGAGAGCGGAGAAGCTCGGCCAACCTGCTGCCGCTCCTATAGAAGAGATCGGCCGCCTCGCTGACCAGCCCCGCGCCCTCGGCCTCGTACTTCGTCGCCTGGGCCGATCGAGCCTTGATGGCCAGGTATCTCGCCCAGGGAAGCTTGGGAAGATTGGAGCGAATCGTCTCGAGCTTGACGGCGGCGTTTCGAAGGCGCGAGACATCATAGTTGAGTGCAGTGTCCTCTATATATAGGCCAGGAAGGTCCCCCGCGGGGCCCGACAGAGGCCCGATCATGGCCAGGAAACGCTCTATCAGACCCAAGATAAGAAGCATGATGTTGTTCTCGTCCTTTTCGTAGGACCTCTTGCTATCCTTGTCCGATTCGTAGAGGAGGGGCAGACTGCCGAAATCGATATTGCCTCCTCCGTCGCGCCGGACGAAGGCCCTGAGTTTGAGCATCTCCTCGCTTTCCTCTTCGAGAAGTTCGAGCTTTTCCAAGAGTTCCGCGATTCGTTTATCGATCGCATCCTGGATCTCATCGCTGCAGTCGAATTCGCTCGCGCTCAGAAATCCATCGACCCCTGGCTTTATCAAGTCCGCGACCCTGAGATATCGGCGTGATCTTTGCATGTTTACGGCGAGTATCAGATCCTGGAGGCAGGGAGGAGGGCCTCCCTGCTGGAGCAGGCGCCGCGAAACCGAGCGCGCCTCGTTTATCGCCTTCTTCGGATAGGACAGTTTGGAGAGAACGCTTTCGAAGGCGGCGACTATCTCGGCTATGCTCGAGCTGTCGGCCCGGAGGGCGAGGAAGGAGATTTCAAGGTTGAAAAAGCGTCGCTGGGAAGGGGAATCGGCAGCCGCGATGTCGTACGGGCCGACGGCGACGAGATCATTCACCATTTTCCCGAGGGCGGCGATGCGGTTGTACTCCATTTTGCGAAGAAAGCGCCAACCTTCGCGGAGCGTCGCTTCGACTGCCGTCATGAGGGCCGCGCTCTCCTCGCGCTTGAAGGCCTCCACGAAAAAGCGAGCGGCCTCTTTCTCGAAGTGAACGGAAAAAAGGCCGGCTTTGAGAAAGCGGTTCCCTTTCGCCTTTGACCGTATCGCGCCGCCTTCCCGGAAGAGATAGTTCATGAACAAGGCCGGATCGACATCGGCCTTGATATGTGTCCGTATTCTGGTCGCGGTGGCGAGACTCTGTTTGCTGCGAATCATCGTCGGGGCGGGACCCGACGGCGCGGCGGGCGGAACGGCGCGAGAAGAGGGATTGGGGTTCGGCTTTTCCTTCTCGGCAAGCGGCAATCCCGCGTCGATCAGTTTTATCTTTCGGATCTTTTCTTCGACGGACAGGCTTTCGGCGAGGACCTTCGCGACTGCTTCCGCCATATCTTCGGTTCTCGAGACCTGCACGAGCGTGCCCAGCTGGATGTAGCCGAGGGCTTCGCGCTCCAGGGCCTCTTTCTTGCTCGAATCAGCCATTGTCTTATGCTGCCTCCGACCACTATCAGCATAGCGCCTTGCCGATCGAGCTTCAATCGGCACGCCGCGGCGGGTGGGACCTGTTACCTGCCAGGCTGGCTGGTAACACGACTGTCGGGACTAGACCTAGGTAGGAGGTAGTTGAAACCTTCCTTCCAGGACGCCCTGAACGGTAATATCTTCGTCCAGATCCTCTCAGCTCACCTCGGAATGGACTTGGTAGATGAATAATTGCGGCAACATGCATAAATAATTCAGAGTTATTGATAACGGCAAGTAAGAAGCATTATAAGCATATGCCGAATATGCAGATATAAAAGGTGGTCCCATGATACTAACAAAATAGGCGCGGAATTAGCGCGTGCAGCT
>CAYNFM010000187.1:0-4298 GCA_964396415.1 uncultured Treponemataceae bacterium
CCTCCGCGTCGATGCTCGCGACGCGGCCCCTCGGGCTCACGACGACCATCCCCGCACCCAGGGCCCCCAGGGCCCGCTCGCGCGCAGCGCCCAGGCTTCGGCCGGCCGCGAAGCCGGCCCTCCCGATACCGTAGGCGGCGCCGGCGAGGCAGACGGCGAGAAAGCCCAGTATCGCGTATCCTACAGCCGGCGGCATCATGCTGGGTTACTATAAAATCGCCCGAAGCGTTTGTGCAAGGCGTCACGGAACCTGGGCGATCAGCTCCTTCAGGTAGGGCTTCTTTTCCAGATCCCGCTCGAGGCCCTCGGCGCGGGCCTTGTTGACATAGGATCTGTCCTGAAAATAGTAGCGGTACTTCGTGTGGACGTCGTACTGGCCCGCCATGAGGGCGTAGGCGTCCTCGGTCATTACGAGTTCCTCGTCCGTCGGGATGACGAAGACCTTGACCCCGGAACCCTTGCCCGTAATATCGAGTTCGGCGTTGCGGCACTTGGCGGCGTCGTTCTTCCTCTCGTCGACGACGATACCGATGTTCTCGAGCCCCGCGGTGGAAAGGCGCCTGATCGCGGGACCCATCTCGCCGACGCCCGCGGTGAACACGAGGGCGTCCACGCGGCCGAGGGCCGCGCTGTAGGCGCCGATGTACTTCTTGATGCGGTAGGCCTCCGCTCTCTGGGCAAGGATCGCGACGGGATCGCCCTTCTCGGCCGCCTGCTCGACGTCGCGCCTGTCCGCCCACTTCCCGGTAAGGCCCAGGATGCCCGATTCCCTGTTGAGGGCCTTTTCCACGTCGCTGCCTTGAAGCCCCGCCTTGCGCATCATATGGAAGATGATGCCCGGGTCCACGTCGCCGGAGCGCGTGCCCATGACGAGGCCCTCCAGGGGTGTCATGCCCATCGAGGTGTCGTAGGAGAGACCGTCCTTGACCGCGTTGATGGAGGCTCCGTTGCCGATGTGCGCGATGATCAAATTCGTCTGGAAAGGGTCTTTGCCCAGGAGGACCGCCGCGCGCTTGGCGTTGTAGAGGAAGCTCGTACCGTGGAAGCCGTAGCGGCGCACGGAGTACTTGTCCCGCCATTCGCGCGGTATGGCGTAGCTGTAGGCGAAGTCGGGCATAGTCTGATGCCAGGCGGTATCCATGATCGCGCAGTGCGGCGCGTCGGGCAGGACCGCCTTGGCGGCCTCCACGCCCATCAGGTTGGCGGGGTTGTGCAGCGGCGCGAGATCGGTCAGGTCGCGGAAGGTGGCGAGGAAATCGTCGTCGATGAGGACCGACCGGGCGAACTTCGCGCCGCCGTGGACCATCCGATGGCCGACGGCCTTGATCCCCGACATATCCTTGATGACGCCGCACTCGGAGGAGACCAGTGTGCTGAGGATGAGCTCGATCGCGACGGTATGGGTAGGGCACTCGTGCTGGAGCACGTAATCGGTTTGTCCGCCGCACTTGTGCGTAATGGAAGAGCCCCCGATGGCGACGCGCTCGACGATGCCCGTCGCGAGGGTGTCCTTGCTATCCCAATCGTATACTTGATATTTCACGGACGAGGATCCGCAATTGAGGGTGAGAATTACCATTGAGCTCTCCTTAGAGGTGCCGAAATATCGCCTAGTCTAGCACTCGATATGAGCTTGGACAATCCGACCGATGGCCCTCATTCGCCTCCATTGTCCGTCGGAGCGATCGAGGAGAAGATCCCGTCTATTTCGCCTTCCGACTCGAGCGAGGATGCGTCGGCCGCGAGGCCTACCATGGCCTCGACCTTCCCCTTGTTGACTATGAAGCGGGCTCGGGCCTCGGCCTTCTCGCCGTCGCCCTTCGTGGCGACGCCTCTATAGTCCGCTGAGAGAAGATCGCCGTCGGCGTAAGGGTCGCCGTCGGCCTCGAGCGACAGCGCAACGCCGGTCTCGCCCTTGAGGAGCCCGGCAAGGGCGGCTTCCGCGTCGGCGAAGACTTTCTCGGCCCGCTGATCCGCCGGATCGAGTTCCGTGGCTGCGTCCTCGGCGGGGATGGAGTAGGCATCGAGGAAAAAGACGAGGCTCTTGCCGTCGGGGGCGAAGACGCCAACCCTCGCCTGTGCGGCATACTCCTCCAGCTCCCAGCCCTGGGGATAGGAGAAAGAGAGGCCCGAGGGGTGATCGTAGCTCGGATTCGCCTGCGACTCGGCTTCGCCGCTCCCCGCCTTCGCGCCGGAATCTGCGGACTCGTCGCTCGCAGGGGCGACGGAATCGGATTTCCAATTCTCGTCGAAACTATTCTCCGCGAATCGGCAGTCATCGGTCGAGGGCAGCAATCGGGTGCCGGCGAAGTAATCCACCTGGTTGCCCTTGAAGGCGCAGCCGACGAAGCGGATCGAACCGGGGCTACCCGAATCGGCATATATCTCGAGGAAATTGCCGCCTCGGTCTCCTTCGAACGTGATCCCCTTCATCAGCACGTCGTCCGAGTTCTCGAGATAGAGGAGCGGATAGCCTTCGCAGCCCGAGACGCGCGACGAGCTCAGTTCGAGGCCCCGAGTACGCGAGGCCGATAGCGCACCCGAACTCGTGCCGGAGACCTCTGTCCGCTTGATCGCCGCGTCTTTGCAATCCCAGAGCTCGATCGCCGTGGTGGTAGGCCCCTCGAAAGAACAGCGGTCTACCGTCAGGCCCCGGACCGACTCGACGTAGAGACTCCCCGCCCCGGTTTCGGAGCCTTGCTTGGCCCGGCGGACGAAGCGGATGTCGTCGAAAGTGACGTTATCGGAGTCGTAGAGTCCGATGATCGAGGCGAGGCCCGAGTCGGAGACTATTCTGGCCACGCCTGAGCCGCGGATGGTTAGGTTCCGAAGCTTGGAGAGCGAGAGCTCTTTGCCGTCCTCGCCGTCCTTCCAGGTAGCGTATTCGGTTGCGACTCCATATGCCGTCGAAAGCTCGTAATCGCCCTGGCTCAGCACGATCGTGGTGTCGGGGGCGATGGCCTTGATAAATTGCTCGGCGTCGGAGACGCCGACGGCGCGGACGCCGCTCGCCTGGGCGAAAGATATGCAGGCGGCAGCGGCAAGCATCCCGAGAGCGAGCGCGAATCGTCGGGAACGCGTCATTCGGGTCCTCCATAACGGTCTTGCGGGTCGTACGACTTGGGTCGCGGCCCCGTCGCGCGTATATTACATTCAAGAACCGGCCAAGGAAAGCCCGACGGGGGGCGCGATGGGCGAAACGGCGCGGGCCGGCTACTGAAGCGTCGTCTTCTTCAAGACGTAGTCGAAGTAGTGCTCCGTAGTCTCGCCAGATTTCCAGGCCGATCGCATGCTGGTCCTCTTTTCGGCTTTGCGAAGCGCCGAAAGCATGGATCTGTTGAGGTCTTTGGCGGTTGCCCCTTCCAAATCGGCCTGGACGAGTAATTCGCCGTTTTTGCCATGGGCGATGGAATCGGCATCGACCTCTTCGACGCTCCCTTTGCCGTCGATGAAATCGTCGAGGACTGCCCGAACAGACTTGGGGCTGTCGGTGCTGACTGTAGCGATCAAATGATATCGATGGGCAGCCATAATTCCCTCCTATCCGCGGGGGCACCGTCAAAGGAGACGCATCTACGACGCCTCTCCTTTTATTTTCTCCGACAGGAAGGCGGCGTACGCCCGATCCTTGCCCAGTATATGGTCCTTCAGCCACACGGTGAGGAAATCCAGTATCTGCAGGGGGGCGCCGATCTTCTTATCGATGAAGTCCTGATGGAACTTCACTGCGATCATTTTGAATCGCATATGCTCGACGCTATGCTCGAGGATGAGGGGGTATTTGAATTTCGCGAACAGGTCCTCTTCCGTCTTAAAGTGGATTTCCGATAGCTCGATGAGATCCTTCAGGAGTCCCTCTATCTGCGCGTCGCTGTCTCCGATTTTCAAGCGGCCATGCAGTCGATCGATCAGCCCGATGATCTCCTTATGCTGCCGGTCGATGATGGCGATCCCTACGCTGAAGCCTTCCTCCCATTCCATAAGCGCCATCGGCGGCTCTCCTCTCCCATCGCATTATACGTCCCAGCCGGCCATCCCTCAATACTCGACACCTCGACGAGTCAGCCCGCCGCCAGAGGAAAGCGCAGTATGAAAACGCTGCCCACGCCGATCTCGCTCTCGACGTCGATCGTGCCTCCGAACTCGCCGACGACGATATCGTAGACGATCGTCAAGCCGAGTCCCGTTCCTTGGCCGACGGGTTTCGTGGTGAAGAGCGGCTCGAAGATAATGGAAAGGCTCGCGCGCGGAATCCCCATGCCTTTATCGCTCACCCTCAGCTCGAGGAGGCCGGAGGC
>CAYNFM010000188.1:0-4209 GCA_964396415.1 uncultured Treponemataceae bacterium
CAAATCCACTCAGCCCGATGAAGCGGTCACCAGAAACGGTGACCGCTTTTTCGTTTGCGCAGCATGAGGCCGCAACAGGAACCAAAGGACGCGGGCTGAGCGGATTTGAAGGGAAAGCGCTCCGAACTCCGCCCGATCATTTGAGGGCGGAGTTCGGTCGAGCCTGCATGGAAGCGCGCGAGACGTCGAGCGCGCGGTGCAGGCGAGAGCGCTTCCCCCGGCCCGAAGCGACGAGCCAGGATGGTGAGGAGCGGAGGGCAAATCCACTCAGCCCGATGAAGCGGTCACCAGAAACGGTGACCGCTTTTTCGTTTTTACGGCAATCATCGCAACCCGGATGCCGCGGGACTCTGACATGCGGGGAAATAGTCCATCTCGCCGATTTCGCCAGCCGATCGCTGGTGAACCGGACTGCGTACATTTATTGCCTTTGCCCACTTTCCTCTGGCGGAACAGCGAGGGCAAGCAGCGGCCCTTGAATTATCGAGGGTTTTGATCCTCTTGTGTTTCTTGGTAGGAGTCACGAATTCTCTTTTCTCTTTCCATCCTCGATGCAGTCGATAAAATGGCTAACGCAGTCGCAGACGAGTTCGTAGTCGCTCCATGTCCCGCGCTTCTTGTCCCTGACGAGACCCGCCTTCTTCAGGACGGTCAGATGCTTCGAGACGGTCGTCTTGTCGGCGCCAACGGCTTCCGTAAGGTCGGCCCCGCAGCGGGGACCTTTTTCGAGAAGCTCGATGATGAGGAGCCGCGACGGATGGGCCAAGGACTTAAGTAGGAGGGCACGCCGCTCAAGCCTCTGTCTTTCCTGCTCGTTCATTGTACATCCTCGTGTTGATTGTTGGCGAATCGGCCAACAATAGCTTGACATTGTTGGCTACTACGCCAACAATGCTTCCGGATTGCCGCAATGTCAACCTAAACGAGGAGGAGCGCATCATGCCCGATGGGATCACCAGGCGTCTTTCCTTTCTTGATCGCTGGCTCACCCTGTGGATATTCCTCGCGATGGGAGTCGGAGTCCTCGCTGGATCCCTCGTTCCCGGTGTCGCGGCCTTCTGGGATCGCCTCTCGGTCGGTACGACCAACATCCCGATCGCCGTCGGCCTCATCCTCATGATGTACCCGCCGCTCGCCAAGGTGCGCTATGACGAGGTGAAGGACGTATTCAAGGACAAAAAGATCCTGACCCTCTCCCTGATCCAGAACTGGGTCATCGGTCCCATCCTCATGACGGCGCTCGCCATCGTCTTCCTTCGCGACAAGCCCGAGTACATGGTCGGCCTCATCATGATCGGACTGGCCCGCTGCATCGCCATGGTCATCGTCTGGAACGAGCTCGCCAAGGGCGACACGGAGTACTGCGCAGGCCTTGTCGCCTTCAACTCCGTCTTCCAGGTCCTCTTCTATTCGGTCTATGCCTGGGTCTTCGTGACCATGATCCCATCCCTCTTCGGCTTGGCCGGGAGAGCGGTCAATGTCGGCATCGGCGAGATCGCCAAGAGCGTCGGCATCTACCTCGGCATCCCCTTCGCGGCCGGTTTCCTCTCTTGGCTATTCCTGCGCAAGCTCAAGGGCGAGACCTGGTACCGCTCCTCCTTCATTCCCAAGATCTCTCGCATAACGCTTGCCGCTCTCCTCTTCACCATCCTCGTGATGTTCAGCCTGAAGGGAGAGAAGATCCTCGCCCTACCTATGGACGTCGTGAGGATCGCGATTCCCCTTCTCATCTACTTTGTCGCCATGTTCCTTATCAGTTTTGCCATGAGCAGGGCCCTGGGCGGCAACTACGCCAAAACTGCGACTCTCTCCTTCACTGCCGCCAGCAACAACTTCGAGCTTGCGATCGCCGTCGCGGTCGCGGTCTTCGGGCTCGGCTCGGGACAGGCCTTCGCGGCGGTCATCGGCCCCCTCATCGAGGTACCGGTAATGCTGGCTCTGGTCAATGTCGCCCTGCGGTTGAGCCCCAGGTTCGAGCCGGCCCTCGCGTCCTCGAAGCGGTCCGCTAACCGCGGCAGCGGTCGCGGGGGCCGGGCCCGGTAGAATCGGGGGATGGAGATGCTGGAATCCCCAGGGCCGACGAGAATCGCGGATCGTCTGGGGGATCTCGGTTGAATCTGGCCGATGCGAATTTTTAGCGGTACCTTAACCGATACTATTGGCGCGTTTCAAATTGACCGCATAGTGGCGGCATTGCACTCGGCAGCAACGGAATCCGGGACGCCGGTGGCTTTGGAGGGTTGAAGGATGAATCCTAAGGTAGATGCATTTTTGGCCAAAGAAAAAAGGTGGAAGGAAGAATTCAAAAAACTGCGACAGATCATTCTTGAATGCCGGCTGACGGAAGAACTGAAGTGGGGTCAACCTTGCTACGCGCTTGAAGGAAACAACATAGTGCTGATGCATGGATTTAAAGAGTATTGTGCGCTTCTGTTTATGAAGGGCGCCTTGCTGAAGGATGCCAAAGGCATTTTAATACAGCAGACAGAAAATGTCCAATCGGCGCGCCAGATTCGGTTCACGAATGTTCAGGAAATAAACAAAATGGAAAAGACATTGATATCCTATATTCATGAAGCCATCGAAGTTGAAAAAGCCGGTTTGAAGGTTGAACTCAAAAAGACAGCGGATTTCAAGATACCGGGAGAATTCCAAAGCAAACTGGATGCCCTCCCTGCCTTGAAGGCTGCGTTTGACGCCCTGACCCCGGGACGGCAAAGGGCATACATCTTTTACTTCTCCCAGCCCAAACAATCCAAGACTCGTGAGTCAAGGGTTGAAAAATATATCCCGAATATCCTCGATGGAATGGGATTAGACGATTAATATTCCCGCCTCCGAAGTCCCGCGTTGAGGATCCCTGCAATGCGTCCCGACATTCGGCCGGGGCATACGTATGCTTCAAGCCGACGGCTTGCGGCGGCTTAACGTACGATTTTATCCGAATTCCACGTTACCCCCTTGTAGGGCCAATCAGGATGTCTGACAATTTATTAGAATCCCGTTAGGGAACACCCTTGATCGACCGTACAGCTATGGACCCGAGCGAAATTACCGGGAGGGGAAATATGAAATTTGGAATGAAGCTCATCCTTGGATTCCTCGCAGTAGCCTTGGTATGCGCGGCGGTCGGCATCTTCGGGATCGTCAACTTGAAGCGGATCGCCTCATCCGATACTTTTCTGTACGAAAAGACGACATTGCCCCTGGGCGCATTAGTGGATATCGCGGGCAGCACGAACCGGATGAGATCCGATATTTTCAGCATGGTCAACACGACCGATCCCGATACCATCGAGAAATATAGTAAGCATATCGCCGCGCGCGTAGAAGTGATCAAAAAAGCCGAAGATATATACAAGACCACTTTTATAAACGAGGAAGACAGGAAGAATTTCGTCGAATACTCCGCGCTCCAGACCACCTTCCAGGCGACAGTCGATCAGGTGATCGAGCTGAAAAAACTGAAAAAACCCGTCGAGGCCACCGCCCTGGCTTTCGGAAAAATGGAAGACGATGTCGGCGCGCTCAATACCGCGATCGACAAAATAGCGGGCATGAATGTCAAATCGGCCAAGGATACTTCCGATTCCAATACGAGTCTCTCGAACCAGACGACCTTCGTCATGTTCCTCGTCCTCGGCCTTGCAATCCTGGTGTCGATTCTCATCGGTTTCTACTTCTCGTCCTTTGTCAGGAAGAATGTCGGTGGGGAACCCGCGCAGATTGCCGGCATCGCGGACCGCGTCGCCAAAGGGGACTACGATATCGACCTCGGCGACATGGACAAGGCCACGGGAATATACAAGGCGATCCTGAACATGACCGGCAACGTCCGGAAGAACGTCGGCGGTGAGCCGACGCTGATCGCCGGCATCGCGGAGCGCGTCGCCACGGGGGACTACGACATCGACCTCGGCGACAGGGACGAGGCCACGGGAATATATCGAGCCATCCTGGACATGACCGCAAAGCTCCTCGAGATAGCCGGCATAGCGGACCGCATCGCCCAGGGAGACCTCGACATCGACGACAGCGGCAAGGGCGAGGCCAGGGGCATCCATCGAGCCATCCTCAATATGACGGGCAAGCTCCGCGAGATCGTGACGAGCGTTCAGGCTGCCTCGGCGCAGGTCGCGGCGGGGAGTCAGCAGATCAGCTCCACGGCTCAGCAGATGAGCCAGGGATCGACCGAGCAGGCGGCGAACG
>CAYNFM010000189.1:0-4121 GCA_964396415.1 uncultured Treponemataceae bacterium
CTATCTTCTCGTTCTCGGCCTTGACGACCTTGTTCATGGTCTCCTGGACGTCCTTCGGCGGATCTATCTCCTTGAGCTCGGTTCGGACGACGGCGATGCCCCAGCTCTTGGTCTCGTTGAGAAGAGTCTGGAGCAGCTCGGTATTGATCTTGGACCGTTCGCTATTGGCGCTCTTCAGAGTCATCGTTCCGATGATGTTGCGCAGGGTCGTACGGGCGAGGTTGACGATCTGCCACTGGTAGTTATTGACATTGTACTGGGAAGCCTTGACGCTCGTCTCGTCGGGCAGCACCCTGAAATAAACTTGGGCGTCCACGCTGGCGTTGAGGTTGTCGTTGGTGATGATTTCCTGCGGCTCGGCGTTGACCATCTGTTCCGTCGTATTTATCTGGAACATCCTCGTGATCACGGGAAAGACCCAATGAAAGCCCGGATTCGCGAAGCGCCTATACTTGCCGAATACCTCGATGAGGCCTCGATGGGTCGGACGGATGATCCGGATGCCCATGAAGAAGACGAACAGGATGATCACCGCGACGACTATCAGCAGGTTTGCCATACAAGCCCCTTGCGATCGACGATCGATCGACATCAAGCATACTCTATTTCAAGGCTGGAAGGACGAATTCGACCGGTTTTTCACTACTATTTTTTGACAGCTTATATACGCTATCCAACGGGCATTGTCTACATTTTGCCTTTCGGAGGGTCAGGCTACCCTCGAGAGACCCGACTGATTTCCCGGACAGCCGGCTTCTTCCGGGGCGCGCACGGCGGCGACGGCGCCCGGGCTTGGAGGTAGTGGCCCGCTCGCGAATGAAGCACTATACTCCCAAGCGAGCATGGTCTCGCAGCGGAGGAGCCGTGATAGCTTCGGGCAGGGGAAGGGCATTCGTATCGTTCGCGATGGGATGCGTCCTCCTCTTCGCTTCCTGCCGCGCGGATACCGAAGGCGATGCGCCGATCCTCATCGGCTATATAGGCGCGTTGTCCGGAATAAGCGCCGCCGTTGGGCGAAGCGAGGTTCAGGGAATAAAGCTCGCCATCGACGAGGCGAATGAACGGGGAGGGTTGCGCGGCGGGCGGAAGCTGGGATTGGTCGAGTATGACGACGGGGCCGATTCGACCAAGTCGATAATCCTCGCGCTCAAGCTCGCGGTTCGAGACGATGTGCTGCTCGCCTTCGCCACGAACAACAGCCATACGGCGTTGGCCGACTTGCCCGTATTCGCGAAAGCGAGGATGGCGCAAGTGACGAGCGTCCTGAACGCCGACATCACCTCCAGGCGCAGCGCCTATATATTCCGGGATTGCAGCGCCGGACCGATCTATGAAACGACTCTGGTCGACTATCTGTTCAAGAAAGGATTCCGCAGATTCGCGCTCATCAGCGATATGACCGCTTACGGCAAGGGAGAGGCGGACTACCAGCAGGCGGCGCTCAGGAGGGATGGGGTCGACGGCCTTATCCGCGAGTCGTACGTGGCCGGCGACGCGGATTACTCGAGGCAACTCGAGGAAATCCTCGCGCTGAACCCGGACGCGATCCTGCTCGGAGGCCTCGCCGTGGATTCGGGCCTGATCGCCCTGCAAGCCAGGCGCCTCGGGTACAAGGGGCAGATCGCCGGCGGCGTATCCGTCGGCACGCCGGAGTTCATCAAGGTCGCGGGAGCGGCGGCGGACGAGGCGATCTTCGCGAGCGCCTACATCGACGGCGAGAGCGCCATGGAGCGGGATTTCGCTCGGAGATATAAGGCGAAATGGGGCGAGGAGCCGGAAAGCCATGGGGTGGAAGCCTACGACGGCATGATGATGGCGATAGAGGCCATCAAGCGATCCGCAGGCGCCCTTACGCGCGATGAGATCGCGAGGCAGTTGCACGCGACGAGAGGCTATCAAGGCTTGCAGGGCGCCTTTACCTTCCAGAATAACGGAGAAGGCATCTCCCGAGCCCGCGTGGGGATAATCGAGCGAGGCCGATTGACGGCCGTCGAGGACTCGGTCGAGAGACCGCGATCATGAGGACCCGGGATCCCCCGGCCGCCGACGGTTCATCGCTCCCGGCGGTGCGCGCGCTCGGGCATTTCACGTTGAACGTAAAGCTCATGGCGGCCTTCCTCGCCGTGGCCTTGATTCCCATCGTCCTGCTCTTCTGCCTCGACGTGCGCCGAGCCAGGGCGACCCTCACGGAGAACGCGGATCAGGCTCTCCTTTCGGCTGCTTCGCAGACCGCCGACGGAATCGGCTCGTTCATCGACGGCAACCTCGATGCCATCGGAGTCGAGGCTCAGCTGCCGGACTTCATCGAATACCTGAGCCTGCCTCCTCGGTCGCGTAAAGGCGGGCTCGAGGAAATCGAAGCCGCTTCCGTGCTCTTCACTCTCGCCCGCAAGGATCAGGCGGATATCTTCTCGTATGCCCTGCTGGACGACCGAGGCCGCATCCTGCTCGACACGTACACGCCGGATATAGGGATCGACGCGTCCGAGGAGGATTTCTTCGTGACTCCCGTCAAGACCGGCGCGCCCTTCGCTTCCCCCGTCGAATTCTTCGACGGGGATATGGCATTTATCGTATTTTCCGCTCCCGTGCGGGATACCGCCGCCGGAGACATCGTCGGCGTATTATGCATGCGCTTCAGCGCCGGAATCCTGGAGCAGATCGTCGTCCACGATGACGGGCTCGCGGGAAGGCTATCCTACGCGATCCTGCTCGATGAGAACCGCCTCTGCCTGGCCGACGGCAATACTCCCGACGCGATCTTCAAATCGCTGGCGGCGGTCGACCCGATGCGGGGAAAGGGATTGAAGGCCGAGCGGCGCCTGCCGAACCTGCCCGGCGAGAGGCCCTCCGCCTATTCCGCCGCCTTCAACAAGGCTCTTCTCGGCGCCCGTCCGCGCTCATTCTTCACGATTCCGCCGGACGAGGCAGGAGGCGCGTCCTATTCGGCCGCCGCCGCGGGGCTGTCCGGTCAACCCTGGCTCGTCATCTTCGTCCAGCCCCAATCGGTCTCCCTGTCGCCCCTCAGGGCCCAGGTCCGCGACGCCGTGGTCCTCGCCCTCGCGATCGCGGCCGCCGTGGCCTGCGTATCGGCGGTGATCGTAAAGTTCCTGACCATTCCCATCGTCGGCCTGACCGCGGTGGCGAGGCGGGTCGCGCAGGGAGACATGAGCGCGAAGGTGAAAGTGGGGACCGCCGATGAGATAGGCGTGCTCTCCGATACCTTCAACGTGATGACCGAGGAGCTGCATCAAAGCCTCGAGAAGCTGCGGACCCTGGTGGCGGAAAAGGAGATCCTGCTCAAGGAAACTCATCACCGCGTGAAGAACAACCTGCAGATGGTCATCTCCATCCTGAGCCTCCAAGCCTCCTCCCTCGCCGAAGGGGAAGCCCACGATGCCATCATGATGAGCAGGAACAGGATTTACGCCATCGCGAGCATACACAACCAGCTTTGCTTCTCCGAAAACCTCACGGCGATCAATTTAGGAGAGAACCTCGACCTTCTTCTGGACGATATCGCGCACATGTATAATCGCCCTGAGATTACCGTCATCAGGAGGATGGGGGACGTCTTCCTCGATCTGGGCATCTCCGTATCATGCGGCTTGATCGCGAATGAGCTGGTCGTAAACGCCTTTAAACACGCGTTCCCCGCGGGCGCGGGCGGAAGCATCGAGATCGAGGTTCGGCGATCCGATGGAGGATCGGTTACCCTCAGCGTCGGCGACGATGGCATCGGGTTCCCAGGGGATATCGATTTCCGTACCATGCAATCCCTGGGAATGAACTTGGTAGTCTCGCTGACGGCCCAGATATCCGGCACCATCGAGCTCGACCGTTCCCGCGGCACTAAATTTATTATTCGATTCAACAGTACGCCTGCGCTATCCGACTGACACTCGCCCGGCTTAAGTATTGCCTGCCTCCGCCGCGCGTTCTATAGTTTGCCCAGGAGGCGCGAACAATGAAATACCGCCGTCTCGGCAATACTGGCGCGATAGTGAGCGAGGTCGCCCTGGGGACGATGCAGTTCGGCGGGGCGATGAACATGGGGAACCTGGATCAGGACGCCACGACGAAGATGGTGAAGCTCGCCCTGGACAGGGGCGTCAATTTCA
>CAYNFM010000190.1:0-4050 GCA_964396415.1 uncultured Treponemataceae bacterium
CCGCGGTCGAGGACCCGTTTCCGAATCCCTCACTGCTGGAGCGAAATGAACTTGACGTCCACGCGGCGGTTCTTGGCCTGATCGACGGGGTCGATGGGGTTGTCCCAGCCGACGCCCGTAGCCAGGACGCGGTTGGGCGGAACGCCGTAGTGGTCGATAAGTACCGACCTTACGAACTCGGCCCGGCGCTTCGACAGGATCATCAGGTCTGCGGCGCCCTCCGCGAAGGCCTGCGGCCCTTGGGCCTTATAGGTGGCTTGCATCGAGGTATCGGAGTTCCCGACGAGCTCTATGGCTGTCGTCGACAGGAACTTGGTTTGCTCGGCTACCTTATCGAGGAGCGCGATGTTCTGCTTGAATTCCGGGCGGCTCGAATTTACGTCGAAGCTGCTCTGATTGGGGTCGAAGTAGAGGACTACGTTGTCGGTCAGGACCACCTTCGAGGATTCGAGATCCGAGAGGTCCAGGCTCGACTTGGTATTGAAGGAGTTGAGCACGGTGTTCTTCTGGTCCTTGAAGAGGCCCGCCTTGTCGACGGCCGCGAGGATCTGCGGGACCAGGACCCGATCGGGCTGGTAGGTGCTCCCCTGGGGTATGACGCCCAATTGCTTGTAGTATTCCTGAGCCAGGATGAAGATCTTATAGGCTCCGATCGAGTTGCCCTCGTCGAAGAACATCTTGTTCTCGGGATAATTCGCCACGTGGACGTCGTCGAGCATGGTCTTGGCGTCCCCGGCGCCGGCCAGTTTGTAGAAAGCGGCCATGTCGGCATAGGTCTTGGCCGAGATTTCCTGGGAGCTCTCCATCATGGCCTCGACGAAGGCTTGGGCCATCTTGGGATTTTCCTGCAGGAAGTCGGCCCGGGCGATGTAGCAATCGGCGATCAGCTGGTTGGCGTCCTTCGAGGAAATCATGAGCCGAGTGTCGGGAACGTAGCTGGGCGACTTCGGATCGAGGCAGTCTGTGATATAGGGAGTCCAGGAGACCCAGGCGGCGATCTCGCTATTCTGCTTGAAGAGCTTGAGCGCCTTTTCCCCATCGTCGTCCCAAACCACCTTCACGTCGTTGCCGGTCAGGCCGTTCTGGGCCAGGTACCACAGCAGGAAGAACGCATAGGGGGTATTGCTGCTGGTCAGGATGGTCTTCCCCTTGAGGTCGGCCGGAGCCTTGACCCATGACTTGGCCAGGATGCCGTCGCCCCCGGCCGACCAGTCGAAAAGGCCCAGCACTTTCGGGGCCACGCGCTTGTCGGCCTTCAGCGCATCGTAGAGAAGGGGGAGGGAATCCATGGAAGCCCAGATAAGGGGGTATTTGCCCGAGGAATACCCGGCCAATTGGTCGGTAGCGCTCTCGACGTGGACCAGTTGGACGCCGAAGCGCCCCTTCTTGTAGAACAGCGAGTCCTTCGAGGGCGACAATCCCCCGTTCGCCGCGAATAGGGCCGCGTAGCCGCCCCAGGTATCCAGGGGAATCGTAAGCAAGGGGACGGGACCATCGCCCAGGTCCACAGTGGAAAGCTGGAAGCCGCCAACGGGAGGGACTTTCAGGGGCTCGGCCTTGACATAGGTCAACGCGCCCGAGGATCCGATCGCCCCGGCGAGGGGGTTGCCGCCGCCGGGAGTCCCCCGGGCGAGCGTCTTGTATGCCACCGCGCCGACGATGACCACGGCGAGGATCGCAAGGCCTATGATGACTCTTTTCATGCCCGTTGTTTCTCCTTCTCCCTCGGCGCTCGTCAGCTCTGCCGGATATCGGTCAGCTTGCTCTTGAGCTCGGCCTCGATTTGGGTGAGCTGGGCTTCCGCCGCCGCACGCTTGGCCTTGCCTTCCTCGTGGATCTTGATGGTGGATTCCAGGGTTTCGATCAGGTTGGCATTGGTCGCCTTCAGTGTCTCGATCTCGATGATTCCCCGCTCGTTGGCCTGGGCGACCTCGATGCTCCCCTGCTTCAGCATTTCCGAATTCTTGAGCAGGAGGTCGTTGGTCGCGCTGTCCACGTCGGCCTGAACCTTGACCGCGCTCCTCTGCCGGAACAGGGCGATGGCGATGACGATCTGGCTCTTCCAGAGCGGGATCGTAGTCATGATCGAGGACTGGATCTTCTCGACCAAGGCCTGGTCGTTGTTCTGGATCAGCCGGACCTGGGGAGCGGTCTGGATGGCGACGATCCGCGAGAGCTTGAGGTCGTAGAGCTTCTTCTCGAAGCGGTTGACGAAGGAATTGAAGTCGTTGAGTCTCTGGGCGTCCAGGGAGTCCGAGGATGCCTTGGCCTTGGCTTCGAGGGCGGGCAGGTCCTTGGCCTTCAGGTCGTCGAGCTTCATCTGCCCCGCGGCCAGGAAGATGTCCAGGTCTCCCAAGTACTCGTTGTTCTTGGAGAAGAGCTGGTCGAGCATCGTGATGTCCCGAAGGAGGTTCATCTTGGATGAGTCGAGCTGGTCGACGATCTTGTCGATCTGGGTTTCCAGCTTCTCGTATTTGGCCATGAAGCGCTGGATGCCGCCGAACAGGTTGCCGAAGAAGCCCTTCTTCTCCGCCGTCAGATCGGCGACCCCGGCGTCCTTGATCTTGAACATGAGGTCGGTCAGCGATTGGCCGACCTCCCCGGCGTCCTTGACGCGGATGGATTGGAGCATCGAATCCGCGAAGCCCGCTATGTTCTTCTGCGCCCCGACCCCGTACTGGATGATGGCGTTGGAGTCTTCGACCTTGATGCCCTTGGCGATGTCCTTGGCTTTAGCCAGTACTTCCGGAGGCAGGGTACCCAGGTTGATCGGGACCGTCAGGTCGGTGGTGGTTCCGGTGGACGCCGTGTCGCTCATGCGTTTTCTCCTTTTCCCCTGATCCGCGTCAGGAGCTCTTCCCGAGTCCTTCCATATTGATTGTTTGCTGAAGCAAACTCAGCTCGACGTCGAGGTTCATGACCTCCCCGGACAGGAGCTTGGCCAGCTGCTTCTCGAAGGCGTCCTTGATGGTGCCCAGCATGGCCTCGACCTTGGCCAGCGCCGCTTGGATCTCGGCGTCGCGGACGTTCTTGGAGGCCAGCTCCGTGTACATCGTCATGATCTTGACCGTGGAATCCAGGTAGTAGTTCAGGAACTGCTTGGCGGGACCGAGCTTCTTCGGGTCCTCGGCGATCGTGCCTAGGATCTTCTCGATGATCGCGCAAACCTCGGCCAGGTTGCCTGCCATCCCGGGCTTTTGAATGTTCCTGCCCAAGGCTCGGATCTGGACCAATTTCTGGCGTCCCTCAACCAGGGAGTCCCTGACTTCGGCCTCGGCGGCCGCGGGCTTTTTGGTCGGAAGGAAGATCAATCCCGCGCCTAGACCGACGGCGGCGAGGATCAGCGAGATCGCCAGGCCGAGGTCCAGGACCAGGAAGGTAATCAGGAAAACTATGGCGGCGATGATCCCTGACCACAGTCCATTGCCGGTTCTCTTCATGGCGATTTCCTTTTGCCTTCGAATGCTTCTTTATCTTCGAGCGCGGGACGGCGGCTCCTGCCTCACGGGGAAATGTACACATACCCTACTGCGCGCGTATGGGAAAGTCAAATGACCGGCCGGGGCGCCCTGCCCCCGTAGCCGAACAGCCTTCGCGCCTTGACGAGCGCGACGACCTCTCGCGGTACGAGCTCTTCCCACGAAGGGTCGGCCGATCTCAGCCTCATGAGCGCCTCGTGCGGCAACGTCGCGAGGTCGAGACCGGCCGTCGGGACTATGCCGGCGATATATCGGTTCCGTATCAGGTACAGGTAAAGCTCGCGCATGGGCTCGGATACGGCGAGGTCCTCGACGCTCAGAGTCTCCCCGGTCTCCGCGAGCTTCCGGGGGTAGACGTACAGCCGGACCGGCCCGCCGCCCAAGAGCCGTCCCAGGGCCTCCAGGATTCCTCCGTCGAGATCGGCATAGTATTTTTCCTCGAGTATCTGGGCGAGGGTGGGCAAGCCCATGACCATGCCGATGCGCTCGCGGGTATAGCGGCGGAGGTAGGTGGTAACGTTGTGGAAGCGCGAGTAGTTGGAGATCATCACGGTGTGCCCCAGGGCGCGGA
>CAYNFM010000191.1:0-3960 GCA_964396415.1 uncultured Treponemataceae bacterium
CCGACGTCTGCCCACATCGCCGGAATCAAGTGCCCACATCACTGGAATACGCAGCATAAGGGCGATCGCGGAATTCCCCCGAAAGTCGCTCCCGGACAGATTGCGGTTGGATTTACTAAGGCCCAACGGCTCTTCGTTTGCGAGGCCAAGGATCTCGAATACGAGATTTCAGCAGAAGGGGCCGCCACCTCACCTGGTGTTTACAAGCTGCATGAGGATTCGATTACATTCCCCTTCGCGGTGCGTTAACTCGAACGAGAGGCTGCAATCCCATTTCCCGTGTTTCACGAGCGGCGGGTGTTCCCGGTTTCGCCCGGCTGCGACGCGGGGGGATCTGTGGAAGGATAGAGATAGGAGGCTCAGTTTCAGTGGCCGGAGCGCGGGCGGCGGCTGAAAAGGTAATCCAGCTGCCATTCAATCTGCCAAAACGACGTTATCCATATATTCCCGTAGAGACCGGTAGATATTGTTCATCACATCCTTGGACGTGATCGGACGGGTGGATTTCGATCGGTATTCGTAAAACTCGACTACTCGCTTGTGTTTGGTTTCAATCACGGTTTGGTCTCGAGAGCCGACCTTACCATGCGCAAACTTCAGCTTCCCCAATCTGTGCTTTTTTTCGATCTGCCACCGCAATTGAAACTCTTCCTGATCAGAGTGGGCAAGAAATTCTTCGATCTCGGGCTTCAAGGCTGGAACGGAGTCGACCAGAGAGAGTGCCCAATCGAGCTCTCCTCGGGCGGACAGCTTCTCGCACAGTTCGTCGATCTCCTGAAGTCCCTCCCGCAGATATTCGAGATCTCTCAAAGCTTCGTCCGCTCTTCCGAAACTGGCACGCCAGAAGGGATAATCTTCGCTCAGGTTGGCGTCGAACTCGCCCAGCAACTTTTTGGGGTCATCGTTCTTGATGACCTTCTCATAATGATCCATGATTTCGTCGACGTCGAACATCGCGTAATAGAGCGACTGTTTGGCCTCGAAGAACGCGTCGCGAATGAGACCGCAGTTGTGGGAATAGAAGCCATGAGAATACTTTTCGGCAATCGTGTCAATTTCCGTTCGATAGGGGCCCAGGCGCGAGAGGGTGCGATCGGTAGGGATCGTGACCGCTGGCGGCATATAGGAGTGGAGAACCGCACTGAGCGCTTCGTCGACCTCGGATTTCTTTCCGCCGAGTGCTGACAGGAGATCGCGCAGAAAGCGAAGAAGCCGATGCTTTTGTTCCCTCAGCGTTTCGACGGTCTCAGCCGCCTCATCCCAGTACTCGCTGTAGTGGCGATCGAGCAGGTCGATGAGCTGCTCGCGATCGATGAATTTCACCAGTTTCGAGAGGTTTCGTTTTTTCAAACCATCGAAAACCGAGTCGGCGGCGCCGGGCACAATCCGTCCGGAGGTTACGACCCAAACCCGATTCATGGTCGCGCGCCTCATGCCGAAGAGATCTTCGTAAGGCACGTCGAAACACTGTTCAATTTGAAAAAGCACTTCCCGCAGCCCCCGGTCCGAAGAAACACTCCCATCGAGATCGGTGGCCTTGGCCACAACGGCGATGTACTCTTGGTTGCCGAAGCGATCGAGATCGTAGGCGACGATATCCTTGCCCCGTTCCCGGGGTCCATGATAGATCGTGACAGCGCGGAGCCCCATCTGCGAAAGGAGGGGCAACAACACCGTCTCGCGCAATGCCTTCTCATCCAGCTTTTCGATCTTCTGCCGCTTTTCCTGATTGGTCATTCCTTCACATTACCGAGGCACTCCATAATGCTAAATCTTATTGGGGGAAAACTCTGAGGTTCGTTTAGCTCAGGTCTCGTGTGCAGGTATGCCGTTGGCGAGGGCGAGTTCGTCGTCGGGGCGAGGCTATATGGTGAAGTCGGGCAGGATGTGCGTGTCGCCATCTTGGGTGGTGAGGGTCACGACACGGGGGCTGAAATCGCGCGCATGGACTTCGGCCAGAGCACGGAAAGCCCAATTTGGCTAAGCACCGCCGTCCGATGCGGCCACGGTGGACGGCTCCTTGAACTTCGGCTCGATGGTTTCCAATCCGAACTTCCCAATGGCTCGGAGATCGAGCTGACGCGCGCAGAATCCCAGTGCACCGAGCATCTCCCGGCTTTCTTCTTCGCCGAGGACCACGCGCTTGCCCAGAGCGTCGGCGAACCGGGGGTTGCGCTGAACGAAGAATCGGTTCACGATGCCGCGGTTGTGGGTGATGATATTGCGGAGGTCGATGGAAAGTGCAGCGTGTGCCCGGTCATTTTCCTTGGTGAACAGAACAAGGTCCAACTTTTTTCGGAAGTGTTCCTCCAGATCACCGAGGTTCTGATGGGTCAGCTCCCGGACGGTTTCCTCGGCGAGAGCGGAGATCAAATCGCCAGCTAGATGGTGCTCGATCGCAAATCGGTACGATGTCTGCTTGTTCGACGGCAGCTTCTTCGGATACTTCTCATAGATCAGCGTCATCAGGTCGGCAAGATAGGTCAGGAAGCTATTGACCTCGCGGCAGTAGACCATCTCATCGAGCACTGTCCTGTGCATATCCATCTGGGCGACCGCGCTCTGTGCCCCAGGCGGGTTATCCAGGTTCGGCAATGTCGCAGGTTCTATCTGGGCGTAGTCCACCTTCACGATCATCTGCCACAGATAGGCCTGAAACCCAAGCATGGAACGCAGATCGTTCAGATACCGGGCGAGGGCGAGCGTCGCCGGCTGTCGCAGAAGCGCGAGTCCCGATATCTCCTTTTCCGTCTCGTCAGTCATGGACCCAACCATACATTACTCGGAATACCACCGTCTTGAGCGCTGACCTGTTGCCGACTGCGGGGGCCGCTGCCGGTTGGCGGATAATGAAGATGAAATGCGCAGGCGCAACGGGGTTTGTACGTATTGCGGGAGTACGGGGGTTCCGCTGAAGCGAGGCCATGTTGTGCCGAAAAGCCTGTACCCGGACTCACGGAAGTATCAGGAACTTTTGGTACTGCCGCCTTGTCAGCCCTCCAACTGGAATGGCAGCATTAACCCGCCGGACAGCATTTCGCGCTCGGCCATGCCTTCTGTACGGCCCGATGGTCCGGATAATAGGCTGCACGACTGAATCATCGCCCATGATTGTTTGGTCCTTTTCGCCTCGGACCCGATATCCGAGCGTTCGCCTGAAGGACTTCAACAGGAGGTGGTACTGCGCCTTTGCGTGGTGACTTGATGATGGAGTAACTATATCCATCAGCCCGTTGAATCAACCGGCAATTCGACGGCGCGACTTGGATCCTCTTCCCTTTGTCCGAAACTAGGTCCATTGCGCCCTTCGCGCGCACCGTGACACGCCCCCGATGCAGACCTGGGTTTTTACCGCGCTTAACGACGGCCTTGACGATGTCGCCGGACTGAAATCCATTGTGAATTTTTTGTCGAGTGAATATCAGGCGATTGCGATGATCGCCTTTGGTGCGCCCCGGAATATAGCTGCCTGTTCGCTGGTACGACCCCCGCCCCTTACTCTGGATCATAAGAATGGGGAGGTCCCATCCTGTGAGCATTCCAGTATCTCCTGCGCATGCCGCGCACAAGGCTGGAGAGGATGGAAGCTTCAGCCGCTTGAGATTTGCTCGTCGTGAACCGATCGTCGATGTCTCAATTGGCAGAGGCCCTTTCGATAGCGCTTCTCGAATTCCGCGGCGCATGGCATAACTGGAAGCGGAATCGCGCATCGGCGATTTCATTCCGCGGAGGATTTTCTGCAGAAGCTCAGGTCTATCGATCAAGAACTGCTGGATTGAGAGCGACCCCTTCTTCTCATTGCACGGAGAGCAGGCGGGCACTAGGTTCGAATCTCGGTTCGAGCCGCCTTTTGAACGAGCCACTATGTGATCGAGTTCCAGGCTGGAGTTTTCATCCCCGCAGTAGATGCATTTGCGTCCCCACCTGAAACGTACATCACAGGGATCGAAGCCTACATTG
>CAYNFM010000192.1:0-3944 GCA_964396415.1 uncultured Treponemataceae bacterium
CGCGGTCATTCGGTCTTGATTCGCGCCGAGTCCTAATTTACAGTCTCCAGGAACGACGGAAAAGATGTAACCTTATCGTAGGAGCAGGACTACCAGGATGCCCAAGAACCCCGATGACAATGCCCTGGGGAATTTTCTACGGGACCGGCGCCGCAGGATCGACCCGGCCAGTCTCGGCTTCCCCACGACACGCCGGCGTACCCCGGGCCTGCGCCGGGAAGAGGTGGCCCTGCTGTCCAGCGTGAGCCCTTCCTGGTACACCTGGCTCGAGCAGGGACGGGGCGGTACTCCTTCGACCGACGTCCTCGACCGGCTGGCACGGGGGCTGCGCCTTACCGAAGCCGAGCGGGAGCACCTCTACCTGCTCGCCCAGAACCGGCCCCCTGAGCTTGTCGCGCGGGAACCCGAGGCGCTGGGTCCCGGGCTGCAGCACATCCTCGATTCGCTCGAGCTGAGCCCTGCGGCCATCCGCAGCTCGGCCTGGGACGTGTTGGCCGCCAACCTGGCTGCCCGGGTCATTCTGGGCCCAAGGGACGCGATACCTGATCGGTACAACGTCTTGGAGAATTTCTTTTCGGGGGCTGGTCGGAGCGGCGAAGCCCCAGAGCCGACCTGGGCTTCGGTGGCCAGCGCCGTGGTGGCCCAATTCAGAACCGAGGCCTTTCAGGCAGGCTTCGGAGCTCGCGCTCAGGAAGTGGTCGAAGGCCTGGTCCGCAGCTCGCCCGAGTTCCGGCGACTGTGGAGCGAGCTCGATGTGGGGCTGCATTTGGAGCCGATCAAGACCTTTGTTCTCCCCGGTCGGGGGGCCCTGACATTCGAGCTATCGACCTTTTCGGTCGACGAGCACCCCGGTCTGAAGCTGATGATCTTTACCCCGGCAAGCCACGAAGACCGGCTCCGGGTAAAACAGTTGTTGGACGGGTCGAAGGCACGATAAGCGACCGGGACCCGGCCGACCGCAGAGACGATTCGAGATCGAGTCGGAGCCCAACGCGTCGCGACGGTGGGGACGGTCGCTTTCAGGGGCTCGCCTGCGGCGTCGACGAGGCGCCTCGAGGGTATGCTGGCGATTCCGCAGCCCATCGGCTCGATCGCCGAGGAGCGGTGGCATCACCTTTATTGGCGCTCAAGCCCCGAGAGCATAGAGCGCCCTTGCGGTGATCCACTTCGAAGTCGCGCCCTTTTCCTCTATAGAGACAAGGGTCCGGCCATTGAAGCTGTTTTCGAGGATCCAATGGCCGTCGGCCCCGCGTTTCGAGAGCAGAGCCTGCCGAGCGTCAGACATGCGATCGTCCTCGATGCCCAAGTCCCTCAGGATGCAGAGTATCTCGAGAATATCGGTCTGATACATGAGGGGAAAGCCCAGCTTGAGCCAGCCGGGGCGCGAGACGCTCGCGAGATCGTGGCTCCGCTTGTGTACTCTATGGGTCAGGATGAACTCGGAAAGCTCGGTTATCTTCGCCTTCATGGTCGCGTCGCGTGATCGAGGCGGGATGGCCGCAAGCCCTTTCAAGGACTTCACGACGCCCATGAAGCAGCTGTGCCTGCCGAAGCAGCCCGAGAGGCTGTCGTATGGCCAGCCATCAGGCGCATGGCTCTCCCCGTCGTCCGCGCGCTGGTACTTGCAGATCCATTCGATCGCGCGGGCAGTACGCTCATCCTTTCCGAAGCCGAGGCTTTCGAGACTGAACACCATATTGCCCGTGAGGCAAGGGAGGACCGTACCGTGCCTTCCCCCTCCTCCCGCGGCGGGGTCCACCGAAAAGCCGCCGGACTCTCGGTCCTGCGAATGCTCGAAGATGTACTCGCAAGCGGCTCGTATCCTCGGGTCACGGCTGTCGGCTCCGAGCTCGGCGAGTACGATGAGCTGCCAGACGCCGCCCTTATACTTCGATCGGTAGAAGTCGGGCCCCGCTCCCCAATAGCCGCCCTCGGACAGCCTACCGAGGATGTCGGCGACGGGCCCCGAGCTCATGAGCGCCTCGCGCGCCGCCGCCGCCTCGAGACAGCTTTCGCTTTTTCCGAGCAGGCGGGTCAGCGTATATAGCTTGACCTCTGGATCGGAGTCCTCGAGGAGCCACTCGAGTACCGCGGGGCCTTCCGCGATGGAAGCGGCCGCGTTTTTCTTTCCCATAGGTTCATAGTAGCAGCGTGCGATTCCCCGTCAAGCGCCTTCAAGCCTTCTCAAGGACCTTGCCGAAAGCCGGTTCGATTACGTTCCCGATGGTAGTATATTGGCGGATAAGAACGAATAAATGGAGGATGCCGAATGAATGAATCCATACCACGAAGGATTCTCGGCAAGACGCAATTCTCCGTCTCCGAAATCAGCCTGGGGACGTGGCAGTTGGGCGGGACCTGGGGCCAGAAATTCGACGACGCGCTCGCGGACCGGATCTTGGACGAGGCCGTCGAGCTAGGGATCACCTTTATCGATACGGCCGACGTCTACTCGGACGGCCAGAGCGAAACGGCGATCGGGAGGGCCCTCAAGCGACATCCGGGCCGATTCCGCGTCGCCACCAAATGCGGCAGGCAGATCTCGCCCCACCTCTCTTCGGGCTACACCCCTTCCGTCCTGAGGGGCTACGTCGAAGACAGTCTGCGCCGTCTCGGGGTGGAGACTCTCGACCTGATCCAGCTCCATTGTCCGCCGACCGAGGTCTTCTACCGACCCGAGATCTTCGAGCTCTTCGACCGCCTGAAGGACGAGGGAAAGATACTGAACCTCGGAGTGAGCGTGGAGAAGGTCGAAGAGGGGCTGAAGGCTATCGAATACCCTTCGGTGGCGACGATCCAGATAATCTTCAATCTATTCCGGCTTCGGCCCTCCGAGCTACTTTTCTCGCAGGCGGCGAAGAAAAAGGTCGGCCTCATCGTCAGGGTCCCGCTGGCCAGCGGGATGCTCACGGGCAAATTCCGCGCCGACACCGCATTCGGCCCGCAGGATCACCGGGCTTTCAACCGCGAGGGCGCTGCCTTCGACAAGGGCGAGACCTTTTCAGGCGTTGATTATCAGACGGGACTGAAGGCCGTGGAGGAGCTGAAAGCCGTATTCCCCGGAGATCAGCCTTTATCGACCCGGGCCCTACGCTGGATCCTGATGTTCGACGAGGTTTCGACGGTTATCCCCGGCGCGTCCAGGCCCGAGCAGATCAAGGCCAATGCGACTGCCTCGGCCCTGCCTCCCTTGAGCCCGGCCCAAATGGAAGCCGCTCGATCAGTCTATGATCGCCTGATCCGCAAGCCCGTGCACGACCTCTGGTGATGGATTCCAAGCCGGAAAGGTCAATACGACTTCGCTATTTCGTTCCAATACGGATGCCCCGATCCTTTCCTGGCGATACGAAAGAAGATCCGAGAACTTAGAGTCGAGACGTTTCTAAGGCCTTCCCTCCATCGCGCTCGCTATAGAAATATCTACAGACGGCCGCTCTGCCCGAGCTATCGAGACCGACACTGGATTTCAAAGCGATCGAATCCGCGGGCGAAAGAGGCTCCCCTGGAAAGCCGATCCGTTGTCCCTCACCGAGCTCGAGAACTCGCTCTCGAGCGCTTGCGAGAGCTCTACGACGATGGAGCTGTCCTTCGGCGTGAATTTCATTGCGTTGGACAGAAGGTGGAGCAGGACTTTCCGAGTCAGGTCGCGGTCGATAAGCATTCTAAGGCTATCGGTCCCGTCAAAAAAGGACAGGCCAATCCCACTAAACTAGTGAGAGTTGTCAGCGAAGAGGTCCGTCTTGCGCCTATCGAGTTCGGCTAGCCTCACCAGATCGACGTACTCGCGCTCGATGCCATTTTCTATAAGGATGCGGGACTACGCAGACGCCGTAGATAGTGACGGGCATCCTATTTGCCACTACGAAGGACGCAACCGAAACCTCTTCGGCCAACGCGTCGCCGAAAAAACCTCTGCGGACTCGTATATCGCGAGGACCAGCGTC
>CAYNFM010000193.1:0-3914 GCA_964396415.1 uncultured Treponemataceae bacterium
GAGCCGCGAAGGCCTCCCAATCAGCAAGAGGTGTCTCGGGCCTCAAGAACCGCTCTATAAGCTCTGGATGGTCGCCATGATTGTCGATAGCGCAGTCGAGGCTAAAGAGCATTCCAAGCTTGATCTCCGAGGTGATGTTACCGAGAAGGCGTAATACAGTCTCCTCGTGCTTCAGGTAGTTTTGCCCAATCTTTATAGCGCGGTAGGTGTCGAACACCACGCCTAATTCTCTGACGAGATAGTCGTGGGTGTTCTTGTAGCCGAGAGCCTCGCGTTGGGCAACAAGCTCGGGTACATCATTGATCTGCGCGCTGAGGCAGTAGCAGATGAGTCTGTTCGGAACGCCCTTGGCCATATGCTTCATGAACATGAACTTGGCGTCCGCGAGTGTGTGGATAGCGCTGACCTCGGTGCAGACTCTCTCGGTCTTGTAGAACAGGGGGTCTTTTTTCTCGTAGGCGATGTCAGTTAACTCGCGCCTGAAGGCTCGCTGGGCCTTCTGTAGATACTGAACATGCGACAGATCGTTGAGACCGACCGGCTTGGCGTCCAAGCCCTTCCTGATTATCGAGACAATCTCACGCTCCGCCTCCGTGGGCGTAAGGATCGGGGGAGGGGCCTTTTGTTCCTCGTACTTCGCAGCCTTGCTCGCGTCCCTTTCTTCCAGCGTCTTGGGCTTCCTCCCGACCATGAACGCGACGTAGCCCTCGAAGGGCCAGTTGAGGAACGGCTCCTTCATCGCCTCGAACGGGATGTGCCGGTAGTAAGCCGTGAGAATGTATGATAGCCGTGGGGCTTTCCTTACTATCTCTTCCTCGGTAATGCCCCACTGGCCCATCAGCTCGATGCGCATGAACCTGTCGATCACTTCGCCGGTGGCGACGCGCCGGTAGAAGTCTCCGATCGAGACACCAAGCTCGGTTGCCGAGGCCTTAATGAAGGAGGTCATGTTCTCGTAGCCATCCTGGCCATAGAGATACTGGTCCTTCATTCGGAAGGCGTCCATGCAGGAGTTGAGATACTCCCTATAATAGGCGTCGTCGTGTGAACGAAGTAGCTCGGCCGCCTCCCCAAGATCCTTCGTGCCTATGCCTTCCTCGATTTCGAGAACACTGCGGGCCTCTTCTTCTTCAAGGTGGACTCTCCGAAGAATCCGTCCTTCGGCGGTAGTGATCAGATCGGCCCTCGGCGATATCCTCGGTGCCGACAACAATGCGACGATGGGGTTGGCTGGAGGAGGCATCGGGATTATGCGAGGGGTCTCGCAGACTTTTTTCGGGGCTGCCTTCGGCGCGGGCAACAGAGCAGTGGGGTAGCCTAACGGCGGCGGCATTGGAAGGACTCTGGGAGTTATGCATGCCTTAACGTTTGGCCTCGACCCTATGACTACCAAGCTTGTGCTAGCTGGACCTTTCGAGCTCCACGGGGTGGACTGGTTTTCCGTTGCTCGTGGAGGCTGTTCCTTCGGCAGGTCCATTGGCCACTCCATTTGCCTATCCTTTTCTTGGGCGCTCATTTGTGCGCCCCCTTGTTGTTAAGAGCCGAGGATACTTCGTCCTGCGAGTTACTCGCGATCCAGGTTGCAATCGCCCGCTTGCTAAAGATGAGCCGCCCGCCACACTTCTGACCACCCGGCAATTTGCCGGTCTCGTAGCGGCGGTATACTGTTATCATCGAGATCCTGAGCAAGGCGGCCAGTTCCTTCACAGTAAAGAAGCCAGCCTCTAAGTCTTCGATGGACAGAATCGGCGGATTCCTAACGTCCATCTCGCCCTCCCTCTCTATGGTCCTTACGAACCGAGGCGGCGGGTCGGCGTACCTTCAGCATGAACCACCACGGGCAGGCCGAGCCCCGTGAGTACATGAGGAAGATGATTGAGCAAAGCACTCGTTGTTGCCGATCATTGAGCTTGATGGCCGCAAGAGTTCTACTGGATTGTGTGAGAATGAACGCCAAGAATCGCATGCGACACCCCATTACTCTGTGCGTAGAATAATTGTGCCTTACTTGGGAGTAAGGCGGGTGGCGACCGGTCTAAGCCTAGACTTGACAAGATGAAGGCTTGGCCATAGGCCGCTGCATGCTGGCTGATCCTATTTCTAGGAGTCTAGCGCTGGCGTAACCATAGAATACTCATCTGTATTTCCTGCGTCAAGGTCCTTTTGGTTTCGAGCAAGCAAAGATGAGCGTTCCCAGAATGTCTATTGATAGAACTTGGATATCGCCGCCTACGCTATACCAATTTTCATCGTGTTGCGATAGCAACTATTATTCTGAGAAGCGTGCATACATATAAATACACTCCCCTAGCTATGGCCCAGTTCATACCGCTATAGCTCGATCGAATAGTACTGAGGTTGCCCTATACTAGGCGCGTACCCGCGACCTTTCTCCCCGTCTTTTACCACGACTCCGGCCACCTCGCACGCCTTCCAGATTTCGGGATACTTGCCATATAGTTTCCGAAGAAGGCCTTGGGGCAATGGATACGCCCCTCGCTTCTGGTTCTCGATCGTCAGGGCATCTATCCTGCCCGGCTTCTTCTTCACCTCGTCGTCGATGATCCGCTTCCACGCGTCAATGTCAGCGAAGAATCTGATCACGACCCGCCGCCTCTGGGTGGCCATCGCTTGGACACTCTCTAGCTTTCCCAGCATCCTTTCGGCTAGTCCCGCGTCACGCGTGTACTTCTCATTCTCGGCGTCCCATAGCTCGATCCATCGCCCTTTATTGCCCGTCGTGACATGGCATCGCTCGAAGAGCCGTGCTACTCGCCGTTCGATTTCTCCTGCATCCTTTCCTAGATCCCCGGTATATCCCTCGGCCCTTGATCGACCGATCCACTCATTCACCCATGCGACTATTTCGGCTATCGTCATGCCGCCGCGCTTGCCTGCCTCGACCATCGCGATAAGCTGCCTATTCGTCTCGCCATTCCGGAAGGGCATCACAGTCTGTTCGGCCTCTGCCTTGTTCTTCGGCTTCTTGCTGCTCTTCCACCCATGCTCGGTTTCGCCAACTTCATGCTCGCCTTCTCCGGCGTCGCTATCATCGTCATCTTCGCCATCGCGGCCGCCACCCCTGCCGCTGCTACCGCCACTGCTAGTTCCGTCACTGGCATCGTGCTCGCCTGGGCCTTCAGCACCTTCATTCTCACCCGTGCCACTACCTTCCCATCTTCCGGTTGCCCGCGCTCGCAATTCCTCCTTCTCCTCCTCCGTCATTTCCTCATCCGGCTCCTCTTTTTTCTTCCTCCTCGGACCCCTATACGGCTTCCTCCTATGCACCCCCAGCTCCCGCTCGCGGACGTTCTCCTTCACGATCTCCTCTAGCCGATATTGCTTTAGTCCCTTCCAGAACGCCTCGCCATTGGCTGGCGCGCTCATTGGCTCGAGGCTCCCCGGCTCCAGAAGTCTATCTTTCCTAGGCAACCTCAACGCTTGCGTCGGGCTCGGCCTCAGCTCTATCCTCCGCTCGATCCCTATCTCCGCATATTGATCCTCGGCCTCTTCTTTTACCCTCTGTGCTATCGGCCGCACTTGCGTCCAAGGCTTGGCCTCGATTAGGAGCCAATAAAGGTGCACGCCGTGCGGACTCTTCACGGCCAGGCTCGGCTCCACCGTGAAGCACCCCTTCACGATCTCGGCGGCCTGGTTGAGTTCCAAGCTCAACACTCCTCCGTGACCCGTCCCGCTCCCCCTTTTCGGACCCATTGCTACTTCGGGCACCACTATAGCCGCCATTACCTCGCTAAGATCATCGAAGTACGTTGACATATTCCTAAGCTCATCCCAGCCCGCCCAGGCCGCGATGCCATCCTGGATTTCCTTCTCGCGCTTTACTACTTCCGCATCCCTTTCTTTGGGCTCACTCGCTACTTCTTCCGCTTCCGCCTCATCGACCTCTCCCCCGA
>CAYNFM010000194.1:0-3855 GCA_964396415.1 uncultured Treponemataceae bacterium
GCCGCATTGAGGGCCTCCGATATCCCCAGGAAATCGTCGACGTGACCCAAGAAGGCATCCACCATGCACGGGTCGAACATCGATCCGCGCTGCTCGAGGATGTATTCGAGTATCCTGGGATGCTCCCAGGGGTCCTTATACGGCCTGGCGAAGGCCAGCGCGTCGAAGACGTCGCAGAGGCAGACGACCCGTCCCGCGAAGGAAATGGACTCGCCGGCCTTGCCGTAAGGATAGCCGCCTCCTCCCCACCTTTCGTGGTGCTCAAGCGCAATGGTCGCCGCCAGCCGGATCATGGGCCTGTCGGATTTGGCGAGGAGGTGATAGCCCACGATCGTGTGGCTCTGGATTACCTTGAGCTCCTCCGGATCGAGGCCCGTAGTCTTGTTGAGCACGTCGTCGGGAATCGAGATCTTCCCTATATCGTGCATGGGCGCGGCGTCGCCGATGAGGTCGGCCTCCGTCCGATCGCTGCCGCAGAGCAGCGAGAGGGCGCGGGCGTATTCCCCGACGCGGGCTACATGGCTCGCCGTCTCCTTGGAGCGGAATTCCACAATCTCGGACAGGGTAAGCATGATCTCCCGCTGGGTCGAGCCCAGCTCCCGGTTTATCGCCAGGAGATCGGCCTCGGCTTTCACGCGCCTGTCCACTTCCTCGTGGAGGAGCGCGTTGCGCTGCCCGAGCTCGCCCGCCGTCCTGCGGAGCGTCGATTCGAGCTTACCGTGGAGGAGGAGCATCTCGGCCACGGCCAGGCCGGCGAGTATCACCATCAGGGCCATCATCGCGTAGGAATCCGCGATATTGCCCGAATCCAGCCAGTTTTGGCCGCCCTTCCAGGTCAGGGCCACGACGACTCGATACAGGTAGACCGCGGCGAAGGACGAGTAGAGCGCCGCGGCCACCCGAGCATGGTTGCGAAGCTCGCGCGGGCTCCGGAGGAGAAGATAGAAGGCGGCAATGGACCCGTAGACCGCGCTCGTCGCGCTCAAGACGAGCATTCGCAGGGGCATGCTCGGAACGACGAACTCGAAGCAGGCCAGGCAGAGCATGGTCGCGACGAAGAGCGCCAGGATCGCGCCCTCGACGGGCCGGGCGCGGACCCCGAGGTAGCGGAAGATGCCGAAGACTTTCAGCGCCACTCCCGCGAGGATGAGACCGTTGCCGAACTGTATCGAGATAGGGGCGGGGACAGGGCCGCGAAAGGCCACTAAGCCTATCCCGATGGTCAGGCAGCTGAATCCCGCGAACCAATGCTCGGAGCCATCGACGTCGCCGCGGCCACGCCTCCAGGTGAAGGCGGAGAGCGAGAGAAAGGCCAGCCCGGCGACGAAGTCCGCCAGGAGTATGCTCCGGATATCGATCGTCACTCATCCCCCTCGCGAAGAATCTCTGCGGCGATGAAGTATAAGGGATTATCGAAGCGCCGCGCAATTCCGATTCCTGGAGTGAGCGCCCTTCCCGCATCGGCTGAAGGGGGATTCCGGAGCGATCGGCGATTCGCGAGCCTGCCTTTCCGCGTCGAGGCGATGTTCTCGTATTCGAAGACAATACTCCAGGCCGAGTCGGAATGGGTCGTCGGCCTGGAAGAGACAGCCTGGAAGGCGCTCGCGGTCGCGGTGCAGGCTTAGTCGGGGAAGCCTTCCCAAGGCTTCAGCGCCGTCCTCGCGTCTCCGGCCCCTCCTTGATCGCGGCCTCGAGCGAGAATATCATTTCCTCTCGACGACTACGTCGACGAATTCTTTCACGAGTTCCTTGATCCCGTCGCGGACTTTCCTCACCTGCTCCATGATTTCCTCGTCGCTCCCCGTGAAAGTCGAGGGATCCGGGAAGGGCCAATAGAATTTCTCGGCGACGCCGGGAAAGATGGGGCACTTCTCGGCCGCCTCGCGGGAGCAGACCGTCACCACATAGCGGTACGTCCGTCCGGCTCGCCATAGGTCGAAGACGTCCTTGGTCTCGTTGGCCGAGATGTCGATCCCGTCCTCCTTCAAGGCCCGGACGACGTAGGGATTGAGCTTTCCCGGCTCCAATCCGGCGCTCTCGACCTCGAAGCCGTCCCCGCCGAACTTGCGGCAATAGGCTTCGCCGATCTGGCTGCGGGCGGTATTGTGGACGCATAGGAACAGCACCTTGATCATGAGGGTCCTCCTACATCTCGGCTTCGATCGAATCGCCGCTACAGCTCGACGTATTCCGCCGAGGCGCTATAGACGGCCCATGAGCAGATCGTTACGGCATGGTCGCCCATCCGCTCGAGGAAGCGGGTGAGCAACAGGGACTTCGTCGCGTCCTTCAGGGCCTCGGGCGTCCCGGCCATGATCTCGAGGAGATCCTGATAGGACTGCCTCTTCAGCTCGTCCATCTCGCCGTCGAGCGACGCGGTCGAGCGGGCCAGCGCCTCGTCGCGGGCGGCGAGCGCGCGCACGGAATCCCGGAGCATCCCCGCGCCCAGCTCCATCATGCGCGCGATGCGATCGCTCTCGAGGAGCCTCATCCCGCCGGCGACGTCTTTGGCCCGCTTCGCGGCATGGACGGCGTAGTCCCCGATGCGCTCGATGTCGGACACGGCCTTCAGGCAGGCGATGATGTGGCGCAGGTCGGAGGCTACCGGCTGGTCGCGAGCGATGAGGACGGCGCAGCCGTTCGAGATCTCGATATCGCGGTCGTTGACGTATTTGTCGTTCGAGATGACGGTTTCGGCCGCTTCGACGTCGCCCGACCGGAGCGCCGAGGAGGCGGTCGCGATCTGCTCGGCTACGAAGGCGGCCAGCGCCTCGAGCTCCGTCCCGATCTGTTCCAGATCCTGTGAAAAACGCTCACGCATGGCTTCCTGCCTTTCCTTTATCCGAGGCGCCCGGAGATATACTCTTCCGTCCGGCTTTCCTTGGGCTCGATGAATATATCCCGCGTCTGCCCGTACTCGATCAGGCGCCCAACGTGGCTCTCGTCCGCGAGCATGAAGGCCGTCATGTCGGAGGCGCGCGCGGCCTGCTGCATGTTGTGCGTCACGAGGACTATCGTATATTTAGCCTTCAGCGTGTACAGAAGCTCCTCGATCTTCAAGGTGGCCGTCGGGTCCAGGGCCGAGCAGGGCTCGTCCAGGAGGAGGACCTCGGGCTCGATCGCTATCGCGCGGGCTATGCAGAGTCGCTGCTGCTGGCCGCCGGACAGCGCCGACCCCGAGGAATGCAGCTTGTCCTTGACTTCGTCCCAGAGCGCCGCCGCGCGCAGCGACCGCTCGACCGTCTCGTCGTAATCGGCCTTCGGCATCCTCGGAAAGTTGAGCCGCAATCCCGCTATTACGTTCTCGTAGACCGTCCGCGTCGGAAAGGGGTTGGGCTTCTGGAAGACCATGCCTATGCGACGTCGGATCCTCACCGGGCTCGCGCCGGGCGCGTAGATGTCCTCGCCATCGAGGAGCACCGATCCCGTCGCGTAGGCGCCCTTGATGACCTCGTGCATGCGATTGACGCAGCGGATCAGGGTCGACTTGCCGCAGCCGGACGGTCCGATGATCGCGGTGATCAGGCCGGGGAGCACGTCGAGGTCGATGTCCTCGAGCGCCCGGTGCTTTCCGTAATAGGCGCTGAGGGATTTGATCGCGATGCTCCTCCCCGTACCGGCGGGAGCGGCCTCGGGGGCGCTCGGGCTCCGGACGATATCGGCGAGGGACCTAATTGGATTCATGCTTCCACCTTCTGACGAAGAACTTCACGGCCCCGCTGAGAATCGCGACGATCGCGACGAGGACGAGGGTCGAGGCCCAGGCCTTCCGGTGCCAATCGTCGTAGGGAGAGACGGCATAGTTGAAGATCTGGAGGGGCATGGCGGCCATGGGTCGCCGCAGGTCGAGATTGA
>CAYNFM010000195.1:0-3854 GCA_964396415.1 uncultured Treponemataceae bacterium
GTGCCCGCCTGCGGATCGGCCGTTCCGGATTTTCGCGTCGCGCCTCTATCGATGATGTTTTATATTGCCATGAACGGGAAAGCAAGGCGCAGACCGAGTTAGGCGCCGCTGGAGCGATAGTCGGCGTGGAATTCTATTCCCTCTCCGCATCCAGCGATGAAAGTACCTTTTTGATCAAAGCATTGATTTCTTTGATGCCGGAGTTCTTTACGATATAGCCGTATAGACTGATTTTAGCCGTCTTCTCGGCGATCTCGAGTACTGTACGGCTCGATAGGAAGGCTATAGGGATTTCACGGAATCTAAGGATCGTCTCCGCCGTCGCGATACCGTCAATCCCCGTACCCAAGTCGATATCCATCAGTATCAGGTCGACTTGATGATTCCCTCTCATTATTTCGATCGCGGCTTCTCCCGACTTGGCCGTAAGGACATCGTATCCGTATTCCTCGAGGGCTATTTTCTCGTCCATCGCGATGATGAGATCGTCCTCGACGATAAGGATCGTATTTTTATTCTCGGTACGCATGATTCAAATCTCCTTTATCCGCAATCACCTCCTGGATCCGCCCCGCTGCAGCTTCCAAGGAAAAGGCCGCCCGAAGGCGGCCTTTAGGGCTAGGTCGCTTACCTTTATTAATTACGGGTAGGTGAAGTCCGCATCGCCGGTGTGGGTCACGGTAATCGCCGCCGCGCCGGTGGCGTTCACCGTAACGAGTCCATTACCGGTGTTGGTTACGGTCACGACGCCGGTCGCGTCGCTATTGATCGTCATGACGCCGTTGCCGGTGTTGGTGGCGGTAAGGGTGCCGCCGTTGTTGACGATGGCAATGGTCCCGGTTCCCGTCTCGGTCGCGGCAACGGGGCCTCCGTTATTTTGAACGTTGATGAAGCCGGCGCCGGGAACCGCGACTACCGAGGCCGCGGCGCTTCCGGTCACCGTCACGGGGGGCGTCGTAACGACTACGGGGGGCGCTACCGCGGTGCCCGTGGCGTTGATCACGGTGTTTACCATAGTGACCGCCGCGAACAGGCTCAATGCCCTGCCGCTCAGCGTCGTAGCCGCCGAGTTTCCGGCCGTGGAGAAGGTCATTCCGGCGCTCGCGATGATAGTGCCAACCATGTTGCCGCCGCCCGCACCGTTGATGGTCGCCGCGCTCCCTACCTGCCAGTAGACATTGGAAGCCTGGGCGCCGTTAATGAGGATCACGTTGCGCGAGGCGATCGGAGTGCCCACCGTAAGCGTGCTCGCCATCTGGAAGATCCACACCGCGCCGGCGTTTCCCTGCGCATCGAGGGTCAGGTCCGAGCCGGTGATCAAGAAGGCTCCCGAGGCCGACTTATAGACGCCGGGGACGAGGGTAAGGCCGCCGAGCTGGCCGGCGCCGGGATCGATGCCGCCGGGCGTCGCGGCGAGAGAGTTGAAAGCGGTCAGCGCATCGGCCGCGGCTGCGGTCGCGTACGCGAAATCGCTCGGGCTGCCCTGAGGAGCGTTGGTATAGACCTTACCGCTGACGGCGCCGACATTCAGGGGCGTTTCCGCGTAGCTGAATACCGAGCTGTGAAAGCCGGTGATCATAGTCGAAGCCCCGGTAGTGCCCATATCGCCGGTAATGACGGTACCGGTGCCCTGATTGGTGATGCCCGCCCCGCCGCCGAAGACGGCGAAGGAAGCGGCCGAGCCGAGAATCGGGGCCGCGGGGCTCACGTCGCGCGAAGCCGCGGATTTGACCGAGGCCGCGGACTTTATGCTCGAACCCATAGGACTGCTGCAAGCGGCTATCATGGCCGCCATCATCACGATTCCGAATCCGTACAGCGCTTTGCCAGTAATTGTTTTCATCTTGTACCTCTTGATTAGATTATACATATTCATTAGCTAATAAACAACTATTATTTATATAATATTAAATCTATTTTAAGCCATATATAAACTTATTTCTGTTGATATTATACAGTACAGTGTTATACTTCAGGTGGGGGGAGCATATGACAGCGAAAAAAACCATGACGTTAAACCTCTCGGATGAAGAGATGGATTCCTTGGAGCAATTGGCTCAGAGGAACGATATGACCAAAACCGCCGTCATAAAGAAGGCTATTCGCATCTATCTCATCCTCGAGAAGCGTCTGCAAAAGGGCGAGCATATTTTCGTCGAGGACAAGCTGCACGAAGCGAAGGTCGAGCTATTGCTCGTATGAATCGCCTCGGGCGCAGCGCGCCGCTGTTGTATCCGGTTCCGATAAAATCGTATCTTCTTTACAAGAATCCCGGACCAAGGAGCCGAAAACGTCATTGAAACAGGCGGTTACCCGATCTCCGGAGTTCTCCGAGAGCATCATCAACACGATTCGGGAACCATTGATCGCCTTGGATCAAGACTTGCGCGTAGTTTCGGTAAGCCGCTCATTCTACGAAGTCTTCAAAGTCAAGCCCGAAGAGACCGTGGGACAGTTGATCTACGACCTCGGTAACAAGCAGTGGAACATCCCCAAGCTGCGGGAACTTCTGGAGAACATACTTCCCCAGCAAGCCTCCTTCGATAATTACGAGGTCGAGCACGATTTCGCGACCATCGGCAGACGCATCATGCTCCTGAATGCGCGGCAAATACAAAGAGTGCTGGGCAAGGAGAGGATAATTCTGCTAGCTATAGAGGACATCACCGAGCGCAGGGAAATCGAGAACGGGCTGGAAAAGGCCCACGAGGAGCTGAAGGAGCTGGCCGCCGAGCTCGAGCGCAGCGCCCGGGTAAAATCCGAATTCCTCGCGAATATGTCCCATGAGCTCAGGACGCCGCTTAACTCCATCAACGGCTTTTCGGAGGTCTTGTTCGACGAGACCTTCGGGCCGCTCAACGACAAGCAGAAGAAATACGTCGGCAACGTCCTATCGAGCGGGAAGCACCTCTTATTGCTGATAAATCAGATTCTCGACATGGCGAAGGTCGAAGCCGGCAAGATGAAACTAGAGCGTTCCCGCTTGCCGATGAAGACCATTTTGGATGAAATCTCGATGCTCGTAGCGGATATGGCCAGCAAGAAGAAAATCGAGATGGAGATCGTCATCGCGGAAGACTTGCCGGATATCGAGGCAGACGAGCTGAAAGTCAAAGAGATAATCTACAATCTGCTCTCGAACGCGGTTAAGTTCACACCCGAGGGCGGCAAGGTCGGGATTCGAGCGTCGAGGGTCGATTCCGGGATCGAAGTGCTCGTCTGGGATACCGGCGTCGGAATAGCGAAGGAAAACATGGAAAGGATTTTCGAGGGTTTCTTCAGGGTCGATACCCCGTATTCTCGATTGACGGAGGGGACCGGGCTTGGCCTCCCGTTGGCGAGAAAGATGGTCGAGCTGCACGGAGGGATACTTTCCGTCGCGTCGGAAGGTCTGGATCGCGGGACCTCGGTTCGCTTTACCCTTCCTATCATTGCCCCACGGGAGAATTAATATGGGAAAGAGAGCATTGATCGTCGACGACAACGCGAACAACCTGATGCTGGAAAAGGACCTTTTAGAAGTAGCCGGCTTCGAGGTCTTCGTCGCGGAGAACGCTACGAGCGGAATCGCCATTGCCCGGGAGGAAAAGCCGGATATCATCATCATGGATATGCGATTACCCGATATGCGGGGTTCCGAGGCCGCCAAGATACTGCTTCTGCATGACGAGACGCGCGACATTCCGATCGTGTTCGTCACCGCTTCGGTATTGGCGGAAGGCATCGAAGAGATAAAGGCCATACCCAATGCCGTATTCGTCGGCAAGCCCATCAACACGCGCACGTTCGCGAAAGAGATAAGTCAGTTCATCAAATAGCCGGGAGAGTCCGAATCGGCGGAGGAGCATCACATG
>CAYNFM010000196.1:0-1579 GCA_964396415.1 uncultured Treponemataceae bacterium
CTTCTACGATCCGCGAGTTACGGGGCTCATTCTGACGGCGGTGGCGCTGCTCGGTGTCGCATTGTCGCGACCCATGGCGCCCAGAAAGGAATACCGATGATCACGCCCATCCGCGGCGGGTCGCCGGAATCGATCCGGCATATTTTGTGCCCAGCGGCCGCAGAGGCGGGAAGATGAGAGCCCTGGAGATCGTGCTGTCCTTCGCGAATGCCCTGGCACTGGCCAGCCTAGCAGTTCGTAGCTTTCGCGGCGGCAGGCCGGCGGGCTTCGCGGGTCTCATGGCAGCATCGAGCGCCGGCCTGCAGGCGCTCCTGGAAGGACCGCGCTGGCAGATGGTTCCCGCCTATGCCCTGGCGGCGGTTCTCCTCCTGGTCGGGCTGGTCGGCCTTTTCTCGGCAGACCGTATTCGCGCGGGTGGACGCGCCGCAGTGTCGGGCATCGGACTCGGAACGCTTGCCCTTGCCCTATCCATCGCACTCCCCATAGCGCTTCCGGTGTTCAGCTTTCCCGAACCGACCGGGCCTTTTGCGATCGGCACAGAGACCCTTCACTGGATCGACTCAGGCCGCCGGGAGATTTTCTCTTCCGACCCGAAGGACCGCCGCGAGCTCGTGGCGCGGGTATGGTACCCGGCCCGAGATGAGCCCTCCGCGCCGCGCGCGCCTTACATGGAGGATGCCGGCCTGGTCACCATAGCCTTGGCGCGGATCGTCCATCTCCCGAGCTTCCTGCTCTCTCAGCTCCGCTACGTGACCACTCACGCGGTCCGCGGCGCAGCGGTGGCGGACGGTTCCCCGACCTATCCGGTCCTCATCTTCCTGTCCGGCCTGGGAGGGTTCTCAGGCTCGAACACCTTCCAGGCGGAGGAGCTGGTTTCCCGCGGTTACGTCGTGGTGGGCCTGGACCAACCCGGCGGCTCCGCGGGGCTGCGTCTTGCCGGCGGCCGGACGGCGACCGTTCCGCCGAGGGAGCAGATCCAGGCCCTCATCCAGCAGAGCACCAGCCCGGCCTCGAAGGTCCCCATTCTGAACGGCCACGCGCTCCCGGATGGAATCATCCCGTACTTCGCGCAGGACCTGAGCTTCTCCATCGACCAACTTACCGCCTTGAACCACCGCGACCCGAAGGACCGCCGGGCCGATCCGCTTGCCGGGCGGCTGGACCTGGAAAACCTGGGCGTCTTCGGAATCTCGTTGGGGGCCATAGTGGCCGGCGAAGCCTGCTTCCGCGACGCGCGCGTCAAGGCGGCGCTGATGATGGATGCCGCCATGCCCGCCGACGTCGTCAGGGCCGGACTGCGCCAGCCCTGCATCTGGATCTCGAGGCCCGCAAGCGACATGCGCCTGGAACGGTCCCGGTCCGGCGGCTGGCCCGAGTCCTCCATCACTGAAACCCTCACCACCATGCGCGCTGTGTTCGACGCGCATCAGCCGGGAAGCGCCTACTACCTGGACATGCCCGGCATGTTCCACGTCAACTTCACGGACGCGCCGTTCTGGTCTCCGCTGACGGCACGGCTCGGCCTGACGGGGCCTGTGGACGGCGCGCGAATGTGGAGAATCGTCGACGCCTATACCGT
>CAYNFM010000196.1:1679-3834 GCA_964396415.1 uncultured Treponemataceae bacterium
TCTGGCATCTCGACCAGGAGATCCAGGGCGGCTACCCCGGCGGCCTGCAGTCGAGCACGAGGCTCTTTTACAGAATACCCCTAAGCCGAAGCGCCGACCCTCTTTGGAAGGCGACCAAGATCGACCTGGGTCTGGCGAACGCGCTGTCGCCCGCCTTCGATTTCCTCGGCGCCTTCGTGGATATAGAACCTATCGCGTTCTTCGACATCGCCCTGAGCGCTCAGGCTCAAAGCTACTTCAAGGCGCTCGGATACGGGTTTCACGACATAGCGGGCTATCAGTCGGCCTTCGATGCTTCCACGCTCGAGGACCTCCCTTCGAAGAATACGCTCGGTTATTGCCTCTCGGCAGCCCCGACCCTCAAAGTCGCCCTGGGCCGCATAGTCGCGTCGGATACCTTCAGCATCTCCTATTTCGATGTCGATGTCGATGACGGCCAGGGATATTTCTACGAGGCCGAAGCGAACTGCATCCTTGCCAAGAAAGGCGTCGAGCTTGCTAATCAGGCCTACCTGCTGCTCGCCGTCGGCGATGGTCTCATGCTGGGTTTCAACGATTCGCTGCTCCGCGTTCCCTCCTCGGGATACGAGTCGCAAGCAGTCCATGCGGTCGCCGTATTCGACTCGACGATCGGGAAAGACATGTCGCTATATTTCGCCCTGCTGACTGGCCTGTACGTCGAGGACCGCTATTTCGACCGACAGGTCCATCTGGCCGGCACGGTCGGCCTCGCCCTGGACTTATGACCCGAACAGGTTCGGACTGAGCCTTTATGGGATCACGGCATCGGGAAATCGTGCAGGAATGAGATATTAACAAAGTGGGCAGTGCGCTAAAATGGCCGCGCTTTCAGGCTCCGCCAGAGGCCGGGACCTCGGCGTTCTCTACATAAGAGCTGTTTTCTAAAGTCCAGCTCAACATCCTCGCTCCGCCCCAGGGAATATAGAAGCCAAGGGTAACGATGCAGAGCAGACTCTGACCCCAGAAAAGGCCGAAGCCCTTTCCGAGGCGCCCTTCGAAAGCGAAACGGCCGAGCTCGGCGCCGTCCCGCTCGAGGACGGTCCGCTCGACAAAATAGGCGTAGAGTCTCAGGGCGGCGGCAGGCCAATAGACCCCGATCGTCACGACGGTAAGACAGAGCTGGCCGAGAATAAAGAAACAGGAGGGCCAGAATTCAGTCTTCCAATAAAGGCTGACATTCGAGCAGGAGAAATTCGCATACCAGCGATAGACTAGGTAAAAATATGGGATAAGTATGATCATTACGGCTAGGAAGGTCACGATCGTCACGAGGAGGAGATTCCGCGCCGAACCGTCACGATAAACTCCACCGGCCATGACGACGAAAACGATGAGGCCGAGGATAATGAGCATGGGCAGGAGGAGGGCCAGCAGGTTATAGACGAGGAGCTTGCCGGGCTTGCCCAGGAATTTCGGCTCCTCGCCCCCGAAGCGCGTCTCTGAGGCGAGATAGGCAGCCATGTTGCGAATGAACCATGGAAGATAGAAGCCGACGGTGATGATGGACAAGAGGAGCCCGAGAATCACTTTGCCGAGAAAGCGCCCGATCTCTCCGCGGAATTCGACGCCTTTGTTCCCCGCCCTGAACTTCGGGAGGAAAATTCGGAGGAAGATGATCGTGAAGACCGCCGCGACGGCGATATAGACGAGGGAAGCCGCAAGCAGGACGACGATGTAGCCTCCCGTATCGGACGTGGACATCCCCGTAAAGCCCTTGCTCTTTGTAATGGCTATATACGCCACATAGACGATCCAGTAGGGGATAAAAGGCTTCCACCAATCCTTCCCTCGCAAAGAGAATTCGAAGGGAATTTTCATGACATTCCTCCTTGCCTAATACTATATCCGGGCGATACATTGTTCGGGACGCATTGTCCGGAGGAAGGGAATTGAACCAGGAAGACTTGGTAGAAGAAGCCACAAGGTTCCTCGGAGAATTCTCGCTATCCGATCATGGCTCATCGGCCGGTTCGGTCGCCGCCGCATTATTAACCAGGTCCGGAAAGGTCTACACAGGAATCTGTATCGATCTTCCAAGCGGGATGGGTTTCTGTGCCGAGCATTCGGCAATTGCCGAAATGCTAAAGAATAGAGAGACCGATATCGAACTGATAGTCGCGGTAGGAGAGCATGG
>CAYNFM010000197.1:0-3817 GCA_964396415.1 uncultured Treponemataceae bacterium
CTTAAGCTTGAATTTGAACTGGACGAATTTTCTATTCGTTGTAAAGTCATCGAAGATTATCGCCGGCGTGTCGGAAAATGTACCGAATATTTCGGTTGTGAATCCAAGAATGAACGATTTCCCAGGAGTTAGTACGGGCGTGGATTCAAATTCGGGATAGTCAGTTGATGAGACAATGTATGGTCCAGGTTGGATGTATTTTAGAACTTCATCAAAATTCGAAATGGCCCGGCCTTGAGGAAGAGGTGTACTTTCGCTCATGGTTTTCCTGTTGCAATCTGAAAGAGGATTGCATTTTTCAGTTTCGGCAACGTCCTCCACTCCACCACCTTGTTGAACTGCAGTATCCCCAGCGCCAGCTCAGGCCCGAGACCCACCGCCTCCGAGATCTCCCGCAAGCGTACTTCGGTCATGTACTTCGCATAGGGCACGGCCGCTTTAAGGAGCTTTTCGACGCGGAACCACTTCGATGCCTGTGCGTCGGCTTCGCGTTCCTTGCCCTTCACCTCGGCCTCGTCGGAGAGGTTGTCCAGGAAGGAGTCGGATGCCGACTTGATGTGGAGGATGACATGGGCGAGCTCATGGGCGAGTGTCCACCAGAAGTTGTCCACACGGTCGTAGCGCGCGGTATAGACGATGACAGGATTCTTCTCGTCCATGAAGCTGGCACCGTCGATGTAGGTTTTGGAGAGATGCTCGAGAATGAGGAACTTGACGCCGCAGGCCTTGAGGGCGGACAGAAAGCGGTGGGGACCATCAGACTCTACGGTGTAGTCGGGAAGCGAGGCGGCGAGGGCGAGCGTGCGCTCCCGGTCATAGGGCTTAGCTTTGAGGCGCGAGGCCTCGGAGCGAGCCTTTTGGAACCAGGTGATGGAATAGTCGCGGGTCTGGCGATCGGCCTGCTTGCCCTGACGATCCGCTTGGTTGCCCAAGCGGGCGCAGAAGGGCAGGTCGGGACGCTCGTAGGCGGAGAAGTCGTCGGCATCTTTGTCCCAAAATTTCCGGTACGCCTTCACTTGGGATGTGGCTGACGCATCGTAGTCGATCCAACCCTTCTTGCGCATTTCTGCCAGGGGCATGCGCGCGCGGATCTTCGCACGCAGGGCCGTCTCGTCTTCCTTTGGATCGTGAGGAGCCAAGCGCAGACGATAGTTCTGGTCGAGGTTCATCCAGAACTCGGGGCTCGAGGAAAAGGCTTGAGCAAGAAGGCGTGCGGTGGGGACGGTGATAGCCTGCTTGTCGTTGAGTAGCTGGCTTACGGACTTGCCCGACATGCCCAAAACCTCGGCCAGGTCGGCGTTGCTCCAGCCAATAGCCTCCAGTTCCCGCCTGAGTATCCGTCCCGGCCCTACGTTCTGCGCAGGGACAGGTTTTATTCCCATATTCCTCAGCCTCCATAGTGATTGGAAATCTCTTCCAGTCCGATGATCCCGATGGTCATGGTCAGGTCCGTCCAGCGGATGCTCATCTCGAGGCGCCACTTGCGATCGAGCCGGGCGGAGTACCTGTCTTTGTAGCCCTGGAGCCGTTTGAAGTTAAGTGAAGGGCGGCTCCATAAATCGTGGATGTCCTTGGCCGCTTCCAAGATGGCTACCACCTCGAAGAAAGAGTCGACCACGCGCCCTTCCAGGCGTAGGGGGCGGCCCGACCCGCTCTCGTACAAGGCGAGGAGCTTTTTGTTGGGAAAGACGATTTCCACGACGCTCCCTCACCCGTATCGGAGTTATTACCCCCAAGGTAAAATATGATCTACAAGAGTAGGATTGTCAACAGGAGATTTAGCCAGCCAAGGCCTCGTTGAGCTCCTGGATCAGCGCGCCCGAGCCGCTTCCGAAGACCTGCCAGAAGCGTTCGAAGCTCTGCTTCGCGCTTTCCTCGTTTTTCAGCTTCAGGGTATGGGACCCGCATACAATCAAATTTCTTGTAGAACGAACGATACCTCGCAGCCTCTTTCGCGGCGCAGCCGGTCACGATGGGCGACACCGCGAGAACCGCGAAGGGGCATCTCATCTTTGGCATACTGTCGTCCCTCCATGAGCGTGCGCGATTATGCCAAAATCGCCGGGAACGAGCTTACGAATTTCCGAGAATTTTGATTGACGCCCTGCGGGGTTGGGCCTATTATGCTTGTGTTGTGCAAGCGATTGCGCAAAAGGGGAACCATGGTGGTGACGGCGCGCGACATCGCGCGAATTGCCGGCGTGTCGGTCTCGACCGTATCCAGGAGCCTCAACGACAACCCGCGCATCTCCCCGGAGACAAGGGAGAGGATCAAGCGCATCGCGGCGGAGCTCGATTTCGAGTTCGACGCCAGCGCCCGCAGCCTTTCGACGCGCCGCTCGGGCACGGTAGCCCTCGTCTGCCCCGAATTCCTCGATCGCTTCGAGGATGGGCTCTACGTGAACCTCCTCATCTACGACCTTCGGCGGGCGCTCGCCGACCATGGCCTCGATTGCATCGTGACCGATACGGTCTCTCAGTCGGGCCAGGGCTCGCTGAGGCGCCTCGTCCTCCAGCGCAAGGTCGATGGCATCCTCCTCCTCCTCTCCAGCACCCTGCCCGAGGACTGGACGCTGATTCGCAAGCGGGGGATACCGGTGGTGCAGGTCCACTACGCCCCTTCCTATTTCGACATGAGCCGGCTCGACTACTTCTTCACGGACAGCCACGAGGGCGGTCGGCTCGCAACCGAGGCCATGCTCGAGGCGGGCTCGCGCCGGATCTCCTGCATGACCGTGATGGACCTGAACAGCGAGATGATAGACCGAGAGCGGGGCTGGCGAAAGGCGCAGGAAGATCGCGGCATCGTCCCCGACGGCCGCCTGAGGCTCGAGGCCGTCAACAGCTTCGAGGCGGCCTACGACTGCGTCCGCGGCAACATCGAGGCGCTGCGGACGGCCGACGGGCTCTTCGCCGTCACCGACATCATGGCTCTCGGCGCCCTCCGCTCCCTCGCCGACGCGGGGATCGAGGTCCCGCGGGACATGAGGGTCGTCGGCTTCGACGACATAGAGATCGCCAACTGGTCCCGCCCCAGGTTGACGAGCATCCACCAGCCGAGGGGGGAAATTGCGCGCCTCGCGACGGAGAGGCTCTTCGCCCTCCTCGAGGGCCGGGGCGGCGGAGTCGAGCAGCGCATGATCTCTCCTTCCCTCGTCCGAAGGGAAAGCTGTTGAAATCTTTCATTGCTATTGTGCAACCGATTGCGCATGGAGGACACAAGTGAATCGGACGTGGTGGAAGGAGGGGGTTGTCTACCAGATATACCCTCGGAGCTTCATGGATTCGAACGGCGACGGGATCGGCGATCTCGCGGGAATTACACGGAAGGCGGATTACATCGCCTCTCTCGGCGTCGATATCGTCTGGCTGAACCCTGTCTATCGCTCGCCCAACAAGGACAACGGATACGACATCAGCGATTACGAGGAGGTCATGGAGGTCTTCGGCACGATGGCCGACTTAAGTACCCTCGTCTCGGCCCTCCACGAACGGGGGATCCGCGTGGTCATGGATCTCGTCGTCAACCATAGCTCGAACGAGCACCCCTGGTTCAGGGAATCGCGATCCTCGAAGGAATCGCCGAAGCGCGATTGGTACATATGGAAGCCCGGCCGAGCCGGCGGAGCCCCCAATAACTGGAAGGCCTGCTTCGGCGGGAGCGCCTGGGAGTTCGACTCAAGTACCGGCGAGTACTATCTCCACCTCTTCGACCCCGGCCAGCCCGACCTCAACTGGGAAAACCCCGAGCTACGGAAGGCAGTCTACGCCATGATGCGGCGCTGGTTCGAGCGCGGCATCGACGGCTTCCGGATGG
>CAYNFM010000198.1:0-3776 GCA_964396415.1 uncultured Treponemataceae bacterium
CTCCTTGAAAGGACAAAACTCACTATGATCGGTGGGCAATTGGCCGTGAAAGCACTCGCAGCAAAGATCAGCACCGAGCCTTTGGACGGATTCGATGTACCAGTTCGACTTGATGTATTGGTTCCGGAACGCTTCTATCGCTTCTCGAAAACGCCGAGCGGCCAGGATCCCTCGCTCCCTTTTGATCTTCTCGCACAAAAACTCGAATGTCGTATCATCGCTGGAAAGAACCCATTGCCCCCATCGGCGAAACCCGTAGACATAAAACTCGATAGGTTGTCTCCAGCTTAGATGAAATGTCGGATACCGTTTGAAAATGCTTCGAACCGTTTGCGCCTTAGTCCAGAGATCGCGCTTGGGCTGAAGTGCGGACGGACGACGACCCCGGCGAGACTTGCCGAGGTCTTCGTCAAGCCACTTTGCAACCCCCACATATGCGTCCCTCGGGGGCTCGCCCATCGAGATGAGTGCTGTGGTGCAGACGTAGATTCTCTCAGTTCGATCTGAGCCCCGAAAACCCGTCCTGGCGTTCTGGTAAGAAACATAGATCCCTTCGAGCGGGGCCTTTTGGTGCCGACTCGTGGCCGGCTGGCGACACGCTTGGTCGCTTAGTAAGTACTGCACGAAGAGATGACACTCGACGGAATCCGCAAACAGGGGGGCGTGCTGCCGCCCTGCTGGGTTAAGCGAACTTATGTCCGACATAGATGCAGCGGCGCTTAATATACACGGATGTTCTTTACACGCGACTGCGGACAATATTATCGTAGAACTGTCATGACAGCAAAGGCACTGCGAGCGAGGCGAGTGCAAGCAGGACTTCCAGCGCGCCTCGTCGCACCAAGAGCGCATCTCTCCTGTAGCAGGCTATCTGACGTCGAAAGGGGCTACCTAGTCGCCTCAAATGACGAGCTGGTAAGAATTAGTTGTGCCATCGATGAGCTATTGGCTGCGCGAAAGGAAGTGATCGCAGTAGCCGAACGTGTAGGTTGGCCGATGGGGGCGGTTTGATAGGAGCACCTGAGGCTACTAGCAGATCGATACGTAAGCGGAGGCTTAAGGTGGGAAGGCGGAGCGCACCACTTGGCAGTGTAACGCTCCCATAGGTAATTCCGTTGCTGACACCACGAGTTTACCTCAACACCCGCACCCAAAACAAATTACGCCAAGGTTTTTGCAGAGTCCGCTGAAACAGAAGCGGGCAACGCTGGAGAGCAACCCGCCGAGGGATAGCTGGATGGAGGGCGGCACCCAGAAAATGGCCCGGCTCGGCGGATTGGCCTAGTCAGCACTGGTGTCCGGCCTATCCATAGCGCCGGAATCCTTCGTCGTTTGTTTGGGTCTCCTCCTCATCGCCTCGAAAACTCTGGGGGGCTGAAAGGTAGAGCCCTTAGTGTCAATGCGCTCGGCGCACATGGAGGCTAAATGACAGCTACAGAAATAACAACCCACCTTCTGCAGATCGACCAGGAAGATCATACGACGGACAGGGAATCTTCACTAATAGCGCTGGTAAACAGCATGAGCGCTTGCGCACGGGTGGTCAATTCTTCGGTGCGGACTGGATATCAGAGGAGACGCGATGAGCACCCCGAAGGCCGATCTCGCTGAGATCAAGCGCGGAATCTCACTGCTCTTCACTCCCGGCGCTGTCGTTGAAGTCCGCATCCCGAAAACTCGATTCGGTGTGGTGTCGGGGTACTTCGATAACAAGGAAGCACTGGCTACGGCAATTCTCGCGGCAGACAACCGCTATAGGGCGGCTGGAGTGTACTGCGTTCTCAACGAGATCGATCCCGCGCTGTTGGGGCGCGCTTACAACCGACTCAAGGAGCGGGCCGAGTACGCCACCGCTGACAACAACATTCTCCGGCGGCGGTGGCTTCCGGTAGACCTTGACCCGGTACGACCAGCCGGCATCTCATCGTCAGATCAGGAGCACACAGCCGCTATCGAGCGCGCCCGCGTCATTGCTGGCGAGATGGCGAAGGACTGGGGCTGGCCCATCATCGCAGATTCAGGCAGCGGCGCTCACGTTCTCTATGAGATTGACCTTCCGAACGATTCAGAATCTCTCAAATTCGTGTCAGGGGCGCTCGCAGAACTAGATCGCCGTTACTCCGACGATATGGTCAAGATCGACGTCACCTCGGCCAATGCCGCCAGAATCTGGAAGGCTTACGGGACAATTGCACGCAAAGGCGACAATATCCCCGCCCGCCCACACCGACTGAGCAGAATTCTGGTGGTGCCAGAGTGATTAGTCGCGAGAACCTGGCGCAATTCGGCAGCACGTCCACAAAACAAGAAAGGTCGGAATCGGGTGGCACCGGCTTCGACATGGAAGGCTACATCGCCCTCCATGGCTTCAGGGTGATCGGTCGAAAGCCCTGGCAATCACGGCCGGGCAGTTTCATTTTCGAGCTCGATCAGTGCCCATTCAGTCCATACCACATAGGTGGATCGGCGGCATTCACTCTCGTTGACGGCGCACCCGGCTTCGCGTGCAAGCACAACGGATGCTGTGGGAAGACGATCAAGGACGTTTTCGCGCTGCATGCTCCGCCCGTGGAGGCAAGCGATGACGGAAGAACTCAGGCGCAGATTCTGATCGGACTGTGCGAAGCAGTGGAACTTTTCCGTACACCGCAAGGTGACTTCTACGCACGGGTGCCAATTGGCCAGCACCGGGAAAACTGGACACTTCGCAGCAAGACTTTTTCGCACTGGCTGGTGCGGGAGTTTCACCATGCGTTCGGCAAGCCGCCGGGCGCTACGGCCCTGCGTGACGCGATCACCGTGCTCGAGGCCCGAGCCCAATTCGATCGCGCAGAGGTCCCAATATGGGTTCGGCTGGCCGAGCAAGACGGCTGCATATATGTTGATCTCTGCAATCCGACTTGGGAGGCGGTGGAGATCAGCACAGACGGGTGGCGAATGGTGAGCGATCCGCCCGTTCGATTTCGCAGGGCCAAGGGAATGCGACCGCTAGCGCGTCCCGCCGTGGGTGGGTCGGTCAGGCTGCTCAGAAGATTCGTCAATATCGGCGACGACGACAACTGGATCCTTTTGTTGGTCTGGCTTGTCGCAGCGCTGCGGCCTCGGGGACCGTATCCCATTCTCATCCTCTTGGGCGAACAGGGCTCCGCGAAGAGCACGATGGTGAGGATTCTTCGGCTGCTCACAGACCCCTCGGTCGCGCCGGTACGAACGCCACCTAAAAATGATCGCGATCTAATGATCGCCGCGGCTAACTCGTCGGTGATCGCCTACGACAACCTGTCGGGAATAGCTCCTTGGTTGTCCGACGCGCTCTGCAGACTCGCCACGGGCGGAGGCTTCTCGACTCGCGAATTATACGCCGATTCCGATGAAGTCTTCTTCGACGCCGCGCGGCCGGTAATTTTGAACGGCATCGACCATTTGGCGAAAAGGCCCGATCTTGCGGAACGATCACTGATTCTCAATCTTCCGCACATTGGGAAAAATGACCGCAAGGACGAGCAGCAACTATTCGTCGATTTTGAGAATGAACACCCCCAGATTCTCGGTGCTCTTTTCACCGTCATCAGTGGCGCTCTCAGGCGGCTGCCGGAAGTGAAGATTGCCAGCAAACCCCGGATGGCTGACTTTGCTCTTTGGGGGGCCGCCGCGGTGCCCGAATTGGGTTTTTCGCCCGAGGCTTTCCTGGTCGCGTACGGCGGGAACCGGGCCGAGGCAGTTCAGGAGGCGTTGGAAGGCGATGCGGTGGCGACGGCGATCTCAGCCTTGATGGA
>CAYNFM010000199.1:0-3745 GCA_964396415.1 uncultured Treponemataceae bacterium
TCGTTGGTGCGACTGGAAGCATTGGGCGCCTTGTTATCGATGAGGTATAATGAGCCCGCTCACCGTATCAGGGGTGGCGCGCGTACGGTATGAGGACTCAGGTGCGGCTGCGGGCCTCATCAATGTAGCCCACCAACTTGGAGGATCGCTCGGACTTGGCATCCTCGTAGTGGTCTTCGCTTCAGCCGGAGTCGACGCCCTAGGAACGAGGGAGGTGCTCGCCCACCGTGTCTCGGTCTCGCTTGCAGCCGGCTGCATCCTCCTCGCGCTGGCCCTGATCTTGACACTACTCCTCCTCATCGTCAGACCCCGTCGAGGGGAAAGCAAAACAATGGTATCTCAGGAAAGTGTTAGCTAAAGCTCGATATCTGATACCGAGTTGGTAAAGGAGTTCATAGGATGGAAATTACAAGGAGTGGTTCACAGCCCTCTGGTAAGGGCCCAGAAAATTGGTTTACTGGAGTCGTCCGCGTTGATCCTTTGTTTCAAGCAGGTGATCCGCCACGTGTAGGCGGCGCTTACGTTACTTTCGAGCCCGGCGCTCGCACGGCATGGCATACGCGCCCGCTCGGCCAGACACTTATAGTCACGGCCGGCTGCGGCCTTGCGCGAGTTTGGGGCAGCCCAATCGAGACGATCCGTCCGGGGGATGTAGTCTGGTTCGCTCCCGGTGAGAAACATTGGCACGGTGCCACGCCGACAACGGCAATGACTCACATCGCCATTCAAGAGCAGCAAGGCGGCAAGGGCGTCGACTGGATGGAAAAGGTCGACGATAGCCAATATTGGCCGGATAGGAGCTAGAAAAATATGCGTGCAACCATCATGTATCGCGCCGGCGACGTTCGGATTGAAAAAGTCTCCGACGCCGCGATCGTCAATCCGACCGACGCAGTTATGCGTATCACTCGCGCCTGTATCTGTGGTAGTGATCTTTGGCCATACAAGGGAATGGAGCCGAGCGAAACTGGACGCAGAATGGGTCATGAGGCGATTGGAGTAGTCGAGGCCATCGGCCGCGATGTTCGCACACTAAAAGTCGGTAATCTTGTCGTCATGCCCTTCGCCTTCTCCGATGGCAACTGCGCATTCTGCCATGAAGGTCTTTATACTTCGTGTATCCACGGAGGATTTTTCGGTTCAGACGAAGTCCCAGGAGCACAAGCCGAAGCAGTGCGAGTTCCGCAAGCGGATGGGACACTTTTCGTCTTGCCGGTCGGCGAGGACGACGCGCTCATGCCATCGCTCCTTACGCTATCAGATGTGATGGGGACGGGACACCATGCCGCCCTTTCTGCCAAAGTCGGCCCAGGAAAGATTGTCGCTGTCGTCGGAGACGGTGCAGTCGGTTTGTGTGGGGTGATCGCCGCCAAGCGTTTGGGCGCCCAGCAGATCATTCTCGTTGGTCGACACTCGGATCGAATCGCGCTTGCTCGCGAGTTCGGCGCGACCGATATCGTAAGCGATCGCGGTATCGAGGCGGTAGAGCGCGTGCGTAAGCTCAGTGGCGGCTACGGAGCCCATTCTGTTCTCGAGTGCGTGGGCCACACGCAGGCGATGGAAACTGCCATCGCGATAGCACGTCCGGGAGCTGTGGTCGGCCGTGTCGGCGTGCCCCAGGACGGGACCATGCCCGCGTCGCGTCCGGCGTTCTACAATAACATTACGGTGAGCGGCGGCCCTGCTCCCGTACGTGCCTATATAAAAGAACTTTTGCCGGATGTCCTCGAAGGTCGCATTGAACCTGGACGCGTATTCGATAGTGTCGTTGGCCTTGACGATGTGCCCGAGGGCTACAAGGCGATGAACGACCGAACGGCAATCAAGGTTATGATTAAGACCTAAGGTGAGGCATAGCTAGAATCGGCTTTGGAGTCGTCATAGCCGCCAAATTCAACTGGGAAATGATCGGGTGAGGGCTCGCCATGGGGCGCTAAGCCGGCTAAGGAGGAATCGATTTGACGATCAGCGACATGGCCAGCATCGCTCTAGCGTTCGCGGGAGTAGGCAGCTTGCTGTATATCTCACGACAAGTCAACGTGGCCCGTCAGCAAACCAAAGGGCAGTTCCTGCTGGCGCTTGATGGGCATTTCGAGAAACTGAACGAGATTACAGCGCGCTTGCTAAACGAGGAAGACTACAAGCCGGTCGGCAAGGGATGGGGTGAAATCTGGCAACTGATGAGCGTCTACGAGCGGATCAACATCATGGTCGAGGACAAGATCATCGATATCGCGATCGTGGATCGACTGTACGGGTTCAGGCTTTTGGCCATAGTAGCCAATGATGAAATCTTCCGGCGTGTCCAGTCGATGGGTGCGGAATGGCAAGATTTCATCGACCTTTGCCATGCCGTCGCCAGGCACAGGAGGCGGAAGAATCTTTCACCGAACAACGCAAAATTTTTCGAGCGCGTTCAAAGCCTCGACAAGCAGTCTCGAACATCGGAAAACCCATGGAGGTTTTAGTTGAGTGGGTACCGGTCTGTACATTAACGGAGTTGATGGCGAGTATTTGGGGGAACTTTCAGCTCGTATCACGATTAAAATATGCTTATTTTTACCATGAAGGATGTTAACCGGGAAATATCGGATCAAACTGGTTTCCCGAAAAAGCTTGCCGAGTCGGAGGATGTATGGCTGATCCTGTCGTGCATTTTGAGATCATCGGGAAAAATGCTTCGCGTTTGAGGATCTACTATGAGGATCTGTTCGGTTGGAAAGCGAATACCGACTCTGCAGTCGCGCCCGAAGTGTCCGCTCCGGGGAACTATGGCTTCATAGATAAAGTATCTACCGAAGACGGTACCGGCATCCCAGGCGGTATCGGAGGAGGCGAGGAATATGATAGCCATACGGTATTCTATGTAGGCGTCGAGAATGTAAAAGCCGCATTGAAGAGGGCGGAAAGCCTTGGCGGAAAAATAGTCATGGGCCCAGTCGAGAAACCGGGAGGAGGTCTGGTCGTGGGACATTTTAAGGATCCCGAGGGCAACCTAATCGGACTCGCTGGTCCGCGATAGCTCATCAGTGTAAAGGTGAACGCGGATGGGCCGCTTGTATTTTACCGCGATTCTAGTTTGAAAGACCGTTAGTCGGAGAACTCGAGAACCTTTCGATTTCCGGGGAAAACCCAAAAGGCAAATCATTATCAGGCCGGTAAGACGTGCGTATAATCACATCCGGACCGTCGCTTTGGGCTTCGGTTACGGAGAACCAAATGAAAAGTTTCCCCATTTACCTTTCTAATGACTTGCCTTCTTGGCTTTATATGGGAAAAATTGAGTGAGCAAAAGGATTCAAGGACGGATTCGAGATTCCGCGACGCTGAAGGCTCAAGGTGGAGGTTGAGATGGATCTGTCGAAACTGAAAATAGGAAAGTTCACGAAAGTAACGACGATAAATTTCCCCAAGGGAATCGAGTTCGGACTCGAATCTTCGCGAACGCCCGAAGTGATCATCTACTTCATCGCCGAACCTGCTGACGTGGAGCGATTTGTGGAGACCTGCAGGAAGGCGGCTCTGCCCGAGGACAATCGGGTGATCATGGTCTATCGTAAAGGCGTTAAGAGTCTCAACCGCGACATCATCATCACGCCCTTCCGAGATGGAGCCTACGCCGACTTCAAGCTCAAGGCGCCCATGCTCTGCTCCCTCTCGGACAGCCTCTCGGCCTTCGTCATGCGACGGACCTGAGCTAAAGATTGCGATACGGCAATCTGATGATGCAACTGATTCTGGCGCT
>CAYNFM010000200.1:0-3718 GCA_964396415.1 uncultured Treponemataceae bacterium
TGTCCTCGGCGGCCATCTTGCGGACGTGGTGAATGAGGACGATAGCGCAATCATGCTTGTCGGCGACGGCCTTGATCGCCGCGGCGGCCGCATAGTCGGCGGCGTATCGGTCGTCGCCTTGGGGAACGCCCCGGAAGCGGGCTAGGGTGTCGATCAATACCAGCTTCGTGTCGGGATACTCCTCGAGGTAGGCGTCAAGATCCGCGATTCCCTCGGATCCGCTTCGCCATTGCGTGAAGAGGTCGAGACGGGCATCGCGGGCCGTCCCGATCTTCTCAAGGCGATTTCTGAGGCGGCGCGGCGTGTCCTCGAGGGCAAGATACAGGGCGCGGCGCCTTTCGACGCGATAGCTGCCCAGGACGGCGCCCCCGGAGCCGACCGCGGAGCCCAGGGCGAGGGCAAGCCAGGACTTCCCGAGCTTCGGGGCGCCGGCCAGGATCGTAAGGCCCGAGACGAGGAGGTCCGGGACGATCCATTGAGGCGGAGGAAAATCAGTAGCGAGGAGCTCACCGCAAGTCATACCGCGAGGGAGCGCCGCGAGCCGGGCGCGGCGGTTCTCCTCGGCGAAAAGGATATCTACCGCTTCGGTATACTCGCCCGATTCCGTCGCATGGTCGGACTTGTCCGCCCCGAGGGCCGAACCGAGGGTTAACCAGAGGTTCACGAATTGGCCGAGTTCCAGGGATCGGCGCTCGAGCCCCGAGCGGGCCAGCTCTTCGCCTATGACAAGGTCGGTCTTGTAGAGCGCGACGAGGCACTTGCCTGACACGCGCTTCGATGCGATGCGGGCTGCCACGGCGTAGGCCTCGCGTATCCGGGGCTTCGCGGCCTCCTCTACGGGCTCCTCGCCCAAGAGAAGCGGTTCGAGCCTTTTCATTGCATCTTCAGCCTCAAGGCAGAGCGTTCCGATGACGGAATAGAGCGCGCCGCGGATCCCGTCACGCGAAGGGGGGCCGCTCAATGACGCGCCTCTTGCGCCCGATCCCGAGCGAAGGATTCCGCAAGCCACACCGTCACGCCCTCGGGATCCGCCTCGAGCGCTGCAATGGGAGAAAGGCCTAAATATCCTGCCTGGATCAGCGCTTGGAGCTTGGTACGGCAATAGCGGGGTCCGCATGTCGTCTGTTTGGTTTCGCTTACCGCGTGGAACTGCCCTGGATATAAACGGCATTCGACGAGGACGAATCCGGGGCGCTCGAGAACGGTTCGGATAGCGCTAAGACTTGCGGCGCTCATATTCGCCCCCGATCCGCGCGGGGCGCGATTCGGCGTTTCGTATCGATCCCGAGAGTCACATTTCCGACATCGAAATCGTGAATCGTTGCGATGAGTCGAAGGTCACAATACGGCCCCGCGTTGTCGCATAACTTCCGGAGCTCCGGGGCGAGAAGTTCGAAGAGCCTGTCCGCGTCCGGGTTCACGGCCTGCGCGGGCATGACTAAGACCTCGCGGGGACGGCGTGCGATTCGATGAATCGCTCGAGGTCCTCGGCCTTTATACGAATGATTCGGCCGATACGGACGACGGGGATCTCTCCGCGATCAATCCAACGGCGGAGAGTAGGAAACGAGACGTGCGCGCTCTTGGCGGCTTCTTGGGAGGTAAGAAGAATTGACATAGGCCTGTCCTTGAGAAAAAAGTACACCGCACCAATGCCGTATAAAACAGCATCAATGTGGTGTAGCTGGACAGGCTCTGCCTTGAAACGCTTTCGCGTTAGCTGACCTGGGGCGCGCGCCGACGCGCCCCGGCGGGGTCTAAGCGTTTCCGCTTCAGACTATGGTACCCGCCTTTTTCCAAAATATTTCCACGCGATCGCCAACGACGGCCGCATGATTTCAAAAGATCAAGGAGCCGCTTTTAGCCCCCTCGCGTAATTTATTACTTTTAGTAATTCGGCCGGAGTAATCGGGATAACATGTCCAGGATCGGCTCCTTCGCGTGCCCACCTACGAATTGTTTCCGATGGTTTATTTAATATTAGGGCGACCATTGCGCCCTGAAATCCCGTACCTTTTGTAGCTAGGCAGACTTGGACAGCTCGATTTTCAGGAGCGCCAGGATCTCCCGCTGCGGCTTGGTTACCTCGGTCAGTATCAGGCCGTATTTCCCCTCGTAGCGGATCTTCGTCAGTGGATCCATCTCCAGCAGGAGTTCACGGACCGTATAAAGCTCGATGAGCTTTGACTCGCGCATTGTCCTCCTGAGTTCGCTCATGAGGATCAGGGCGATGAACTGCACGAACAGTCGGCCATCGACTGTCTCTATGCTGTGCATCCGCAGCCGTTTCATGTCGAGGACATTTTTAAGGTCGTCGAAGCACTTCTCGACCACGTCCTTGTCCCGGTACACCTGCAGGGCCTCCAGCGGATCCTTGAAATGTGTAGTCAAAAGCGCCTGGAATCCCGCGTAGCGATTGATATACTGGCTCACCGCCTCCGTATTGTATGACACTTTCTTTCCCCGTACCGACGTCGCCGAGATGACGAAATACAAGTCGTAGAAATCCTGGTGCTCGGCCTTGGGTTTCCCGGATTCGAGCTCTTCCTTGCAGTCAAGCAACTGGTGGTTGAATCGGTTGACGGCTTCGGAGCGGATGAGGTCGTTGTAGTACAGGTGCAGGTAGCAGCGGCGACGATTTTCACCCCAGGGATATAGGCGCGAGTGGACATAGAGCGCTTCGTCATCGACCTTCCGGTAGCCTTCCGGCCCCTGGACCGTGTCGATGATCTCGTCGATGGCCTTGCGCACCCACAGGTTGTTCAGGGGGACCGAGAGGGTAAAGTGATCCCGCCGCTCCAGCAGCTCGTCAACGTTCCTCTTGCTATAGAAGCCCCGGTCGAGCACGTAATGCAGGCTCTTGATATCAAGCCGCTTGAAGGTCTCGAGCAGGTTGTGCACCGTCTGCACATCGGTGATGTTTCCAGGAATGCGGTGGTAGTAGGCCGGGACCCTGCTCTTCTGGCCGAAGAGCATCGCGAGATTCAATTGCGGCAGCTTTTCCCTGTCGCGGTTGTGGCCAAAGCGGATGTACTCGTTGAGCTCGCTGTAGGACGAGATGCTCGTGATGTCGTAGCAGAGGAAGTCATCCTCGAGGATCCTGTCCATCCACGCCGACATGAAGCTCTGCTTCCCGTCGGTTGAAATCCTCCCAAGGATCTCGCTGATGCGCTGGCTCTCAAGCGGTGTCCCTGATGGGTGCTCATGCGTCTTGGTCCAGGATGCACACTGGCTCAAGGGGCCACCGTGTGCGGCTAGGTAGTACGCCATGGTCAGGATCTGGGCATGGAACTCGGGGAAGACTAATTTCAGGATCTTGGTGATGCCGAGGCGTTCGGCTAGGGCATCCAGGATGATCGATGGTCCTACGACGGCGGCTGTGGCGGTCGATGGCCCAGCTTTCTGCACCGCCCCCGCTGGAGTTTCCCTTTGCAAGCGGCGTGAAGGAATCAGTTCGCCGGTTATGGAATCGATCTTGCCAATGCAGACTTGCGTGCTCCGGGCCTGCTGCTTTTCCTTGTCCCAGAGCGATACCGACTCGTAGACGTAGGTGACCCCGGTTTTCTTGTTCAGATGATTGACGCGGCAGGACATGACAGGGCCCCCTCTTCAACTAGCTACAATTGTAGCTAGCAAAGAAGAGCTTGTCAACACTTATCGCTATGTAATGAAACGATTTATATGATCCTAGCTACAAAAATTCCGGGAAATCAGGTTG
>CAYNFM010000201.1:0-3712 GCA_964396415.1 uncultured Treponemataceae bacterium
TCTCGAGTGATATTTTCCACTTCTTTGCGGTCCGCCGGCAATTCACGCCTAATTGTCATATTCATGATACTTGCCCCCTTCGTTACGCTCGCCGAATGCCGGCCCATCCAACCTTGACGTGCCCGACCGGACCGGGGCGAGCGATTCTATTTGACTATAACGCTACAGTAGCGTATCCTATGTCGAAATGAGCGTCAATGCCGATGGACATGGCCGAAAGCGCGTAGCCGAGCGAAAGGCAAGAGCGGGTCGTCCCCGCAGTCCGGCCGTAGACAAGGCGATATTGGACGCAGCCCTGGAATTGTTCGTGGAGCGCGGCCTCGACGGCGTGGGAATCGAGCAAGTGGCCGAGAGAGCCGGCGTCGCGCGAACTACGGTGTATCGTCGGTGGCCTTCCAAGGAGTCCCTCATCGCTCAGGCGATCGCGCAAGAGAGGGGCTCGGCCGACGAGAAGGCATTGCGCAATCCGACCTCGCATCGAATCACGATGAAAGGCATCGTCGACGCCTTGGCCGAAGCCTTCGGCGCCGACGACTACCGGAAAATGGTGGCAAGATTGATCGGATCGATACCGGATCAGCCTGAGTTGATGGAGACCTACTCGCGAACCTATCTCATCCCGCGCCGGAAGACAGCCGCCGACGCCTTGGAGCTCGCGCGCGCCCAAGGCTTGATTCGAGCGGATATGGACGGAGATATCCTGCTCGATCTCGTCGCGGGCGCCCTCATGTACCGCTTATTGATCTTCGACGACTCTTCCGAGAAAAGCATTCGCGGCTACCTGCTCGAGGTCCTCCGCGAGCTTCGGCTGGAGAAGGCAAAATGAAGATATCCATACTGACCATCGGCGCAATGGGCGACACCTATCCTTTCGTCGCGCTCGCGGCTCGGCTGAAGTCGCTGGGTCACTCTGTCAGGCTGGCCGCGCGACCGGATTTCGCGCCGCTCGCCGAATCCTACGGCATAGAGTTCGCGCCCTTGGGAAATCCCTATAAGTCCGTAATGAGAGATCAGGAGGTAGCGGCGGCGGTCGGATCGGGAAGCCTCCGGAAGATCGTCGAGCAAGCCTCGGATCCACGACGGCGCCAGGCCTTCTTCGAGAGGCTCGACACGGATACCATGAAGGCGGTCGAAGGCGCCGAGGCCATCATCTGCAAAAGCAGCTGGATTCCTTTTTACGCCTACGCGGAAAGACTCGGCGTACCCTGCGTCGCCGCCATGCTCATGCCGTTGACGAGAACAGGCTCTTTTCCGAGCTTCCTCCTGGGCGGGGGGAAGGATCGGGGAAAGTTCGTGAATTCGCTGCTGTGGCGAGTCACCGAGCAGTTCGTCTGGCAGGTCGCGCGGAACTACGATACGAAGCTGCGCCGAGGGATGTTGAAACTTCCGCCCCTGCCCTACTTCGGTCCGGGCAAGCGACTCGAAAAAGAGCAAATACCCCTCTTGTATGCCTATAGCCCCGCCGTTCTGCCGCGTCCGGCGGATTGGCCCGAGAGAATCCACGTGACGGGGTACTGGTTCGCCGATGCGCCGAGCGGCTGGGCGCCTGGGCCCGAACTGGCGACCTTCATAGAAGGGGGGTCGCCGCCCGTCTATATCGGCTTCGGCAGCATGACGGGGGGCGATCCGAAGGGAACCCTCGAGATGATCCTCAAGGCCCTGGAACTGTCGCGTCAGCGCGGGATCCTCCTTGCAGGCTGGGCGGGACTCGGCGATGGCTACGCGCTGCCCGAATACGCCTATGCCGCGCAAAGCGTCCCGCACAGTTGGCTCTTCCCTCGCATGGCAGCCGTAGTTCACCACGGCGGGGCCGGCACCACCGGGGCGGGCCTCCGCGCCGGAATTCCTTCCGTCCTCACTCCCTTCGTAGCCGACCAGAGCGCCTGGGCAATAAGGGTGGCCGAGCTCGGCGCCGGTCCTCCTCCTATCCCTTTCAAAGCGTTGACGGCGGAACGGCTGGCCGGCGCAATCGGGCAGGCGACATCGGACGAGTCGATGAGAGAACGCGCGCGAAGGATCGGAGAGCGAATTCGCGCCGAGGACGGGGTGGGAGCGGCTATAGAAGCGCTCATGAGCCATATACATCGAGGCGGATGAACATCTATCCGTTTCCGCCGATAAATCCGTCGGGCCCGACCTGTCGGCGCGCAAAAGAAACCGGCCGGCTGATAAGGCCGGCCGGAAGATCGCGTTAGGACACGTCCTTTTTCAAGGGCCCGAGGCCCCCGGAAGTTCTCGACTTTCTACAGGTCCCAAGCCCTCATGGAGTGTTCATTCATCGACAACCTCCTTTTCCCGCGCTGATATGGCGGATCTTCCAGATATGCCGGCACATAAAAATATGCCATGGTCTCGGCTGCCGGTAAAGCGAAAACGTCGGGAATCGTTCGATATCCGATGTGAGCCTAATTTTGCCTCCGGGGCCGCGCCTATGACGGGACACCGAAATATCCGCCCGAGGCCAGGTCTTCCAGCAATCCCGCTTGGATCGGGGACCAGTTCAGCGCTTCTTGAGTCAGGCGGCTCGAGGCCGGGCAGTCCATCCCGGCCAAGAGTCCCAAGAAGGGACCCAGGGAGCGGACCGCAGCCCACGATGACTTCGACACCGCGGGAACCCCGACTCCCCTGCCGATAGCCGCCGCAAGATCGCCGAAGGCCAGGCCCTCGTCTCCAACCCCGTGGTAGATGCCCCCCGCGACCCCCTTCTCGAGGGCCAGCCGGAAAAGGCGGGCGGCGTCGAGTCGATGAACGGCGGCCCAACGTTGGCGCCCCTCGCGGACGAAAACGGCAGCCTTATTCTTCCGGGCCCGAGCGACGAGCCAGGCAATGAAGCCTTTGTCGCCCTCGCCGTGGACTGAAGGCGGCAGCCGGATCACCGAGGCCCTCACCCCCTTGTCGGCCCAAGCCAAGACGGCCTCTTCAGACTTCCGAGGCACTTTACGGTAATCGGGGATGTAGTCTTCAGTCAGGATTTGGCCGGGCCGAAGGCCGTGGACGGCCCCGGCGACCACGAGTGCTTTGCCTGTCCCTTCGAGGGCCGAGCCCAGCGCGCCTATTGCTTTGGCGTCCTTACCTGGCGCCAAGAGGAAGCCGGGAAAGCTGTGGACGAAGGCGAGGTGGATGACTCCGTCGGCAGCGGCAGCCCCAGCCTTCAGGCTGGCGAGATCCTCCAATGTTCCCCGGCGGACCTTGGCTCCGGCGGCCAGCAGCTGGGCGGCTCCCCGATCACTGCGGGCCAAACCGGTCACTTCATGGCCGGCCTGCAACAGTTCCCGGACGACGGCCGAGCCGATGAATCCCGTGGCTCCCGTGACAAAAACATTCATCATGCTTGTCCTTGCCTAGTGGCCGCACCGGACGACGATTTTCCCTACGTTGTTGATCCCTCCCAAAAAGGCTTCGAAGGCCCCCTGCAATGCCTGAGGAGCAAAGGGCACGATCTGGGTCACCACCGGCTTCAGCCTTCCCTCCTCATACCACAGCACCGCCTGCTTCATGCCGGCCGCGAGTTTGTAGGCCTGCGCACTGTAAACCGGGTCAGTGCTGTACCTACCGCAGTCCGTGATCACCATACTCGCCCCCCGGCCTTCCACGACTGAAGTCATGTCCTCGATGCCAAAGGACTTGAGTTGCATCGGGGTGCCAAGCCGGATGTATTCGCCCCCGGACGCCACTACCGCGGCCGACACGTTGTAGGAAGCCTGGGAATAGG
>CAYNFM010000202.1:0-3702 GCA_964396415.1 uncultured Treponemataceae bacterium
CTGCAACCGTCAATCAGCCATTGCTATTACACAAATGTCCGCGATGTATTTATCGGTATAATGATCGGCGTATCGATGTTCCTGATTACCTATAACGGCTACGACAAAACGGACGATGCCGTAACCAATCTTACCGGACTATTCGGGATCGGACTCGCGCTATGTCCTTGCCTGATAAGCAAAGGATCGACGATCAATGTCGGATATCTCAATATAAATCCGATAGTTTCCAATATAATTCATGTTACCTGTGCCGCATTGTTTTTTATTTTATTGGCCCTGAACTCGATATTCTTGTTTACCAAAACCGCCAAGGATACGAAAGCAATTACGCCGAATAAAAATAAAAGAAATATAATCTATATAACCTGCGGTATCGTCATGATAGTATTGATGTTATTGTTGGTGGTATTGAGTCTGGCGCTCGGCGACGAGTTCAATAATGAACCGATAGCGTTTACCATCGAAAGCTTCATGTTATTCGCGTTTGGGATATCGTGGCTGGTGAAGGGCGAAACGATATTCCGCGATAAAATGCCTACGGTAAGCGCGCATCCTTAAAAGTCGTTTAGTTGCCGTGGGGAGCGGAATGGAAACTGCGCTGCGACTGGAAATCAACTTCTTCGCGCTTATCCCATCCCCATGCTCATCGCCGCGACTTTCCAGATACTATTTTATGGTCTCGTCCTCCTCTGGGCGGCGACGAATTTGTCGTGCTCGTCGATTTTATAGAGACGAAAACGGTAGAAGAATTGGTTAGGCGGATCGAAAACGCCGCCGAGAACCTCAATGCCTCGAAACAGCGGCCGTATCGATTGTCCCTGAGCATAGGTCGCTCGATCTACGGGCAAGGAGAGGGAGTCAAAGCCTCCGACTTCCTCTCCATGCTCGATGCCGATATGTATGCCAGGAAACGGGACAAGAAACCGCGAGACAAAGAGAAATCGGAAAGCGTCTTGGAATCCCCATTTCTCTCGATGCCGTGAACACTATCTGGCATCTATTAAGAAAATGAGGAGAGAACTATGAGACAATGCAGCTCTTGTCAAACCTACTCGCCTGATAATGCGGATTATTGCGATTTTTGCGGCGAGCTTTTCCATATGCGATCGATACTCGAGATTTTTCATTCGTCGAAAATAGTCGAGAGAAAAATGGTGTTTCCGTTCGAGAAAAACAACCAATTATGCAAGAAAATAGACCAGGAAATACAACGAGTTACGGATATTCAAAATCTGCTGGTAAATATCAAAAATGCGATAATTATAGACAAAATCAATAGCATCGTTCAAAAAGTCAATGGTTATATCGATTCGCTCGTCACATGTCGATGCGACATCGAATTGATTAAAATATCCGGATCGCTGAATGCGTTGCTGATCGATAGCCGAAAAATCGGATCCGAAGACTTGTTGAAATACGAGAATGAGTTCAAGCAGGAATTATCGGAAGCTTTTATCAATATTCAGGAAAAATACGGTAGAAAACACCTGGAACCGTATTTTGAAGACAAGAGAAGAGAATTCGAAAAAATGATCGAAAATGTATCCGTGCTGCTGATCTCGAGCATATTATCCAATACGTCGATCGTGAAGGAATTGGAGTACAGTCCCGAAACCAGTTATAAAAATCTCGAGGAAAACATCGATAAGATCAATTACGAAATCGACAGATTGTCCGCGGAATTGTCGATGTGACGGATTTACGGGTTCGATAGAGACGCCACCATGAGAAAACATCGCAACCTCGCATTGTTGCTGTGCTCCCTCGTAACCTTCGCGGCCGCCCAGGTCCCGGCCGCGGGAGGAGATAAGCCTTTCTACGGCCTCAACTTCAGTCCCTATCTGGAAAGCCAGAGTCCAGACCTGGGATCGAGGATCGGCAAAGAGCAGATCCACGCCAGGCTGCAGCTGGTCCGGCCGCTGGCCTCGTGGATCCGGACCTTCTCCTGCGCCGACGGCCTGGAGGTCGTCGGTGGGGTCGCCCATGCGATGGGGCTCAAGACCTTTGTGGGCGCGTGGATCGGCAGGAACGACGCCGACAACGAGCGGCAGCTCGATGCCCTTTTCCAGGTGGTGAAGCGGGGCGACGCCGACCTCGTGGCCATAGGGAACGAGGTCCTCCTCCGCTCGGACCGGAGCGAGGCCGGTTTGATCGCTTATATCTCGGCCTTCAAAAAGAGATTGCGCGACGAGGGCCTCGACGTGAGAGTCACGACCGTGGACAGCTACTACCATATATCCACGCATCCGAAGGTCATCGATGCCTGCGATTTCCTCGCGGTGAACTGCTATCCCTTCTGGGAAGGCTCGTCCATAGATACGGCGGCTAAGTCCCTCGCAAGGATGTACGATACCGTCGTCCGGGTCTCGAAAGGCAAGGAAGTCATCGTTTCGGAGACCGGATGGCCGAGCGGCGGCGACGCCGTCAAGAAGGCCGTTCCCTCGGTCGAGAACGCCCAAAGATACCTCTACGACGCGCTTACGTGGAGCGCGGATAAAAAGGTGAAGTGCTTCTACTTCTCTTCCTTCGACGAGTCCTGGAAGACTAGGGGCGAGGGAAGGCTCGGAGCCTCCTGGGGCATCATGGACAATAATGGCGTCCCCAAGTACTGCCACGATCTCCTCGACGCGCTCTCCATAGAGAGCCTCGACGAGGGCACGGTCATCCCCGTAGACGGAGTCTACGTGCCCTCCGGGTACATGGGCGCGACCGCCGGCATTTCCGTGCGGAAGGAGGGTTCCGGCGCGGGGGCTCGCTACGATCTTGACCTCTCCGCCGTCGACTCCCCCTATTGGGCGGGGATCTATTGGCAATATCCGGCGGATAACTGGGGCCAGAAGCCGGGGCTGAGGCTTCGCGATCCCAAGCGACTTTCCTTTCGGGCCAAGGGCTCAAAGGGAGGGGAACTCGTGCAGTTCAAGGTCGGCGGCATTTCCGGCGCCTTCGCGGACAGCATAATGCCCGCTTTGAGCCTGGACCCATCGGGAACCCGATTGGGCGAAGATTGGAAAGAATACTCCATCGGACTGGCGGGAAGGCCCCTTGATTCATCGATCGGCGGCTTCTGCGTCGCCGCCGGCGCGGCCGACAATCCCCAAGGCTGCCGTATTTTCATTTCGGACATCCGCTACGAATGGTAGCCAGCCTGGGCGAGAGAGGAAGCATGTCGAACGTGAAACGGAAGGGCTTCGCAAAAGCGAAGGCCCAGACTGTCATTTCCGTGATAAGCCTCCTGTTTGCCTTGTTTAGCCTGGCAATCAGCTACCTGGCTTATGTCCAGAATCGGCCTGTCTCCTCGGTGGACATCCTGGACACAATCAGGGCCGAGGCGAAGTACTCCAAGAACCATGACCCGGAGGCCGCGCTCGATCTGTTCGAACCGGATGCTGTAGTCCGAGATGCAGGAGCGAGGCCTCCCCAGATATGGTCGGGGACGACGGCGATCAAGGAGCGCTATGAGGAGCTCCCGACCTTTCTCGAACTCGACCACATCGACCTGACCTTGTCCCTCGACGCGGCGAAGGAATTCGCCCGCGTTAGAGGCAGTACGATCGGAGAGTACCTCGACCCGAGCGGAAAGCGAATCGTGATCTCGAGCGTCAATGGCGAGGAATGGGCTCTCAGGAAGGAAAAAGGCAGCTGGAAGATAGTCAGTTTCAGCTATGATGTCTTCTAAGATGAGCGAGGCCGGAGCCGCCA
>CAYNFM010000203.1:0-3689 GCA_964396415.1 uncultured Treponemataceae bacterium
GCAAGATCCGCGTCAGGATCAAGTCCAAGACCGGGGAGCCCGTGTACGAGGACATAGCCAAGGTCTGGGACGAGATCTCCTTCGTGAAGCCCGCGGAGACCGAAGTCGAGAAGATGAACCGCAGCTACCTCTACGAGAAGGACAAGATCAAGAACAGGCTCATCCTCATGCGCGATAAGCTCAAGACCATGTACTCCTATCAGTACCCGATCCAGCGGCGCGTCGTAGAGGAGCGCCTAACCTTCCTCCAGAAGGAATTCGACCGCTTCGACTACATGATCAACCCCTACCACATCCAGCCCGGTCTCCTCCTCGACGTGGACATCTGCTCCATCAAAAGGAAGAAGGCCACCCTCGACGGCATGGCCAACGTGCTCAACGAGTTCCTCCACGGCGTTTCCAAGGGCTTCCAGGACGCGGCCTTCGCCTCCTTCTCCCGCCGCCGCTCCACGGTGCGCGAGGACATCGCCCAGTCGTTCTCGCCGAGCGAGCTCGAGGGTGAAGAGGGCGGCCCCGGAGCGGGCGCCGATTATCTGGCGATGCTCAACGCGGGCGACGTCTCCCCGGCCATCGCGGAGTCCATCGAGCCGCCTGCCGTCAACGTCAAGACGCCGGGCAAGCGCGGTCCCAAGCCCAAGGGAGTCGTGGACGCCGGCAAGCGGGGATCGGACAAGTCCGGGAAGCCCGCCGGCAGGCGCGGTCGCCCCAGCAAGAACGAGGATGGCGGTCTTAGGCAGCTTTAACCTATGCTTCGCAGACAGCCCGAGACCCCGTCCGTACCGTACGGACGGCGGCCGGTCGAAAATTACTAATGCATGTCCGGGGGCCGTCCTACCAATTGCGGTTGGGCGGCCCCTCGTTCCTAGGAGGAGTCATGTCAATGAAGAGTCTCGTAAGCCAGTTCGAGGGCCTAGCCGAGAGGGAGGGCTTCAACGCCTCCGTGCGCCATATCAAGACGGTCGTTTCCATCGTCGATCGCGTCGCCGATAAGGAGAACCTCGCGGATATCGTGGACGAGCTCATCGAGGAAAAAGCCCTCGACAAGGACGACGTCCGTCCGGTGGCGGCCATGGTGCTCGGCCAGAAATACCGTTACGCCTCCGCTTCCGCCAATCTCTCCGGAGCCGCCGTCGAAATCGCGGCGATCGCCGACGAGACCGTCAAATGGAACGGCGTCGATCTCGTCGTCATTTACCACCACCCCGACCTGGGGGCCCTCGTAGTCAATCCCAAGAACGCGAAGCGGATCGCCCAGATAGACCGCCTCAATCGTTCCGAGCTGATCGTGGTCTACGCCGGCTCTTTCGCCAAGGAAGGAGACCCTAAGCTCCTCGACGCGGCCTGCCAGGCGGTGATCGATCTTTTCTCGGGACGCAAGCCGAGGATAAAGCCGGAATTCCTGAAGGGCGACTGCGTGTACAAGCCCGCAAAGGAAGCAAAGCCCGCGGCCTCCGCCGTCAAGGCCAAGGCCGCGACGAAAGCCGTCGCGAAGGGGCCGGCGAAGCGCGGAAGGCCCTCCGGCGCGAAGGCGGCCGCGGTCGCGCAGGCCGCCCCCGCGCCCGAGCCGGCCAAGGCCGAGCCGCCCAAGGCGGCGGTCGCCGCCGCGCAGGCGGTCAAGCCCGGCGCCCGCATGACCCCGATGTACAACGTGCTCGTCACCAACGAGCTCTTCCACAACGGCAACGTCGAGGCCTGGAAGAGGATCATCGCCAGCTATACGACCAAGCATCCCGGCCTCCAGGTCCTCGTCTATTACGACGGCGAGCGCATCATGGACATCAACGCCCTCTTCAAGTGGGGCAAGGTCAAGCACGGCTCGAACATCAAGTTCGCGATAGCGGGCGAGGACATTTCCGACGTCGCCAAGCTGCAGCGCTATCTCGCGCAGGGCGCGAGCCACCTGTACGAGGCCTTCCTGAAGGGCCCCGTAAACAGCATCATGGCGCTTTTCTGAAAGCGCGAGCGGGAAGGAAAGGTTAAAGCCATGAAAGACAACATTCATTTCTTCAGCCAGAAGGAAACGGTCAAGAAAGAATTCGATCTCGAGAAGCTCGGGATGCGCGGCCGCCAGGCCAACGAGTTCGCGGAGCTCGCCCTGCCCATATTGCCGGGCTTCGTCATCGACTCCGATGCCGCATCCTCGCTCTCCGAGCAGAAGGTCGCCGAATCGATCAGGCCCTATGTCAAAAAAGTCCAGGACATCGTCGGCAAGGGCCTGGGCGATTCCAAGAACCCGCTCCTCTTCAAGATCGTGGTCTCCCCCAACCTGGCGGTCTCCAACTATCCGACCCTGCACGACTTCGGCCTCGCGCGCGACACGGTCGAGGGCTTCGCCTCCTGGGTCGGCGACAATTTCGCCGCCCACGAAGTCCTGTTCCTGGTCCGCGGCATGCTCGCGGTGGAGGAGAAGGTCGCCGAGCTCGAGGGCCGCGACGCGGACAGGGCCAAGGCGGCCGAGATCGCGGAGCGCTGCTCCAAGTCCCTCAAGTCGGATAAGGCAGTCAAGGCCGGGGCCGCGTCCGCCTTCATGGACGAGTTCGCGCCCTTCCTCCCCGAGGGCTTCTTCGACGGGGCCGAGAAGCAGCTGGACATCGCGCTCAAGCGCGTGTCCCGCCTCATCAAGCTCGACGAGCAGGACGCGGAGGATACCGCCATCCTCGTCCAGCCGATGGTCTACGGCAATTACGGCAAGGATTCGGCCTCGGGCGCCTTCTTCACCCGCGACGTCGTCACGGGCGAGGTCAAGCTTCAGGGCGAGTTCTATCAGGAGCGCTTCAACGAGATCGGCGCGGCGGGCAAGGACATCAACAAGATCGATCCGGCCTACCTCAAGGAGCTCGACAAGATAGCGCGCAAGCTCGAGGACAAGCACCTCGAGATCCGCCAGATCCGCTTCACGGTCGAGAACAAGAAGCTTTGGCTCATCGAGCAGCGCCAGGTGGTCTCCAAGAGCACCCAGGCCGACCTCCGGCTCGCCCTCGACCTCTGCGCGCGCAAGGTGGTGGACGAGGAGTACGTCGTCAACAGCATAGCGCCTGGCCGCCTCAACGAGATCCTCCACGACATCGTCGACCTGAACTCCGTCAAGAAGCTGCCGGGCGTCTCGGGCGGCATCGCCGGCGCCTCCGGAGCGGCCATCGGGCGCGTCTATTTCAGCACCGCATCCCTCCTCGATGCGTATCGCGACGCGCAGCAGAAGAGCGAGGACAAGCGCCTCATCCTCGTCATGACCTCGACCTTCGCCGAGGACGTGAAGGCCATAGAGAACTCCACGGCGGTGCTGACCGCAGAGGGCGGCTACTCTGCCCATGCCTCGGTCGTCGCGAGACAGTACGGCAAGGTCTCCCTCGTCAAGACCGACATGAGGATCCGCGGCAAGAAGGCCACGATAGGGGAGATCGCCTTCGAGGAGGGCGATTACATCACCATCAACGTGCCCTACTACGGCGAGCCCCAGGTTTGGCTCGGCAAGGCCGACCTCATCTCCCCCGATCCCAAGGATTCGGGGCTCCTGGACTTCATCGCCCTCGCCAAGAAGCAGATGCCCCATTTCCACGTAAGGGCCAACGCCGATACCCCGCGCGACGCCGCCCGCGCCCTCCTGTTCGGAGCCGAGGGCATCGGCCTCGTGCGTACCGAGCACATGTTCTTCAACGAGAAGCGCATCAACGTGATCCGCGAGATGATCC
>CAYNFM010000204.1:0-3606 GCA_964396415.1 uncultured Treponemataceae bacterium
GCGTCGTGACTCTGAAGGGTTTCCCGTCGGATCTTTCCCGGTCATGCTTCAATATGCGCCCGATCGCCTCGACGCCGACAACCGATCCCAATGCGCATGTCAGGAGAGTCAAAGGGTAGATTCCTACGTCCCATGCGATTCCGACTTGATAAAAGCTTTCGGGCGCAGGGTGCCAGGACTCGATGGGACCCTGATTGAGTTCGGCGTATCCCAGACGGACGGTGCCGAGCTGACCCGAAGCCACGACAGCGAGCGCCTGCTCTTGAGCCTCCCCCAAGTAGGTGATCGGCGAGCTTGCCAGCAGCACTCCGTGGGTCCGCGCAAGCTCAGTCAACTCCCGGGCCTGTTGCCACGTCGGCGCAAAGGGTTTTTCGCTGAAAACGTGCTTGCCGGCCTTGAGGGCCCTTGCCGTAATGTCGAAATGGGCGGATGGAATCGTGAGGTTGATCACCAATTCCACCGAAGGGTCGGCGAGAAGCTCGGCCTCGCTCGTGTACGATCGGCCGCCGAATTGGCCCGCGCAGGCCCGACTTCGGTCCTGGTCCGCGTCGAAAAAGCCGGTCAGGCGCAGCGGCCTGAACTGCCTCAGCTGTTCCAGGTATGTCTTCGCGATGTTGCCGCAGCCGATCACGGCGGCGTTCACCGCCGGGCTATCGAGGATCTTGACGAGCCTGACGCCTTCGGCGATCTCAGGCATCGGGTCATGGTCTTCGGGTTCGTGCTCGATCGAGAGCGGCACCTGGGGCAAGGCGGCTTTCAGCCAGTCGTAGATTGCCGGTATCGCGACTATTCCGCGGCCGAGAGCGCAGGTCTGGTGCCCCATGCCCTTGAGGGTTCCCGAATCCGTCTTCACCGGCGGGAAAATGTCTTTCAAGTGGACATGGAATATTCGATCTTTCAGCAGCTTCATCTCCGCCAAGACGTCGGCGCCTTGGGAGGCGAACCAACCCGTGTCCACGGCGATGCCTAGCACGTCGCCGTCAGCAGGGCCCAGCAGGTCGAGTACCGCCTGCGCAGACGATTCGGCATGGTTTTCATACGCCAGGCGTAAGCCGCCGGCACGCAAGATGCGCAGGCACTCGGGGCGGTCTTGGGCGAGGATTTCCCAATTTCCGGCGAACAGCTCCGTCCCAAGGCGTCTTGCCATCGCGAGCAGCCTTTGCTGAACCGTCCGATCGTTCGGCACATAGCCGGCGAGCGATGTTACTTTAAGATTGAAATTTGTGAGGATACGCGCGGCGTCATCGATCTGGCGATCGCTAGCCCAGGCCGGGTTCAAATGACCTAGCCAGAGGTCGATCGCGGCGAATCCGGATGCCGCAATCGGCGCGAGCATCTGCTCGAAGCGATCGGCGAAGGTTTCCTGCGGTCGAAACCAGTCCTCGGTGGCTGTCTGGCCTTCGCTCCAGCCACGGGTCATGTTCCATTGCAGTTCGCGGGCGACAAGATTAGCCGACATGAAGGATAAGGCGGTTTTCATGGGTTTAATATAGATTCCGCTACCGGTGTCCGCCTTGACTCGCTAGCCAAGAAATAGCATTTTTCGGATATGCTGGTCCGTCTCGATTTGGAGCGATTCCTTATACAAAAGGATCTTCCCCTTATAGTTCTTCGCTCCGATCTCAACGACAGCTACGAGGAACACAGCCATGATTTCGAGGAACTGGTGATCATCCTCGAAGGGACGGGGATTCAAACAATCAACGGGCGAGCCTTCGCCTTGCACCCCGGCATGGTGTTTCTCGTCAAAGACGATGACCGTCACGCTTTCAGCGACTGCCAAGGCCTGGTGCTGTACAATGTTTTATCCTACAAAGACCAGCTCCACTGTTGGTTGGCCGATTTGCGCCCCCTTCCCGGCTACCAGTACCTGTTTCTCGTGGAACCGCGGTTTTTAGGGCAGGAAACCGAGAGGCCCTTCCTTACCCTCGACCAGGGCGAGCTTGTCCAGGCGCGACGTCTCCTCGAGACCATGGATGGCGAGCAGCGTTATCAGGAAGGCGGATTCGGTCTTGTTCTCCTGGGCTTGTTCTTCCAACTCGCGGCCATCGTAGTTCGAAGCTATCAGCAACGCGCGAACTCGAGTTCCGGAAAACTCAACCGCATCGCCGCGGCGCTGGCAAAGATGCAAGAGAAACTCGACCAGCCACTTTCGATCGAGACCCTCGCCCGAGAATGCAACCTTTCGGTCCGTCAGTTCCTGAGGATCTTCAGCCAGATTCAAGGAATGAGCCCCGTGGAATGGCGCACTCATTTACGGGTCGAACGGGCCGGCATACTCCTGGCCCGCACCGATGAGTCCATTACCGAGATTGCGTCTCGGGTGGGCTGTCCGGATCCCAACTACTTCAGCCGACTGTTTCGAAAAGTCGTCGGAACCAGTCCACGGGAGTACAGAAGAAAGGCGAGGAATAACGGCCAGGGCAGAGAAAGATAATCGCTCGAGGAGCGAGCGCATCGCTCCCGCGATCCCGACGATATAGATAGCCGCGCAAAGAAGCAGGATATCGCGGCTACTTCTTGATTGAAGCCGATGTATCGAAATTCCCATGCGACGGAAAAAGGATCGGCAAAGTCGACGATGCGACTATCGAGAAAGGTCGAAACGGTCGAGGTTCATGACTTTGTCCCAGGCCGCTATGAAGTCGGACAGGAACTTTCCCTCTGAGTCCTCGCAGGCATAGACCTCCGCTATGGCCCTGAGTCGGGAGTCGGAACCGAAGATCAGGTCGACGCGCGTGGCGGTCCACCTGCGTGCGCCCGTGGCGCGATCACGACCTTCGAACACGCTCTTGTCTTCCGCGATGGCCTTCCACTCCGTGCTCATGTCGAGCAAATTCCTGAAGAAGTCATTGGTGAGGGCTCCCGGCCGCCCGGTAAGGACACCGTGCTGAGATCCTCCGAAGTTGGCATTCAGAACGCGCATGCCGCCCACGAGAACCGTCATCTCAGGGGCGGTCAGAGTCAGCAATTGCGCCTTGTCGACCAGCATCTCCTCGGCCCTTGCCGCATAGTCGGCCTTCTGATAGTTCCGAAAACCGTCCGCCTTCGGCTCGAGGACGGCGAAAGAGGCCGTATCGGTTTGCTCCTGCGAGGCGTCCATGCGTCCGGGAGCGAAGGGAACCGATACCGCCCGGCCGGCATTCTTCGCGGCCTGCTCGAGGCCCGCGGAACCGGCCAGGACGATCAGGTCGGCCAGGGATACCTTCTTGCCGCCGGACTGCGCGCCGTTGAACTCGCCCTGGATATTCCCGAGGGTCTCGAGCGCCTTCGCCAGCCGGGCCGGCTGGTTGACTTCCCAATCCTTCTGCGGGGAGAGACGAATGCGGGCACCGTTGGCGCCGCCGCGCTTGTCCGAACCGCGAAAGGTCGATGCAGAGGCCCATGCCGTCGAAATCAGCTCCGATATCGGCAGGCCGGAAGCCAGGATCTTCCCCTTGAGGGAGGCGATGTCCCGCGCATCGATCAGCGTATGATCGACGGCGGGGATGGGGTCCTGCCAGATGAGCTCTTCCTTCGGAACCTCCGGGCCGAGATAGCGAGCGCGCGGGCCCATGTCGCGGTGGGTCAGCTTGAACCATGCCCGGGCGAAGGCGTCGGCGAACT
>CAYNFM010000205.1:0-3579 GCA_964396415.1 uncultured Treponemataceae bacterium
GCCGCGAAGAATTGATCCCCTCGCGATGCGTCCAAACCGAGGCCGAAATCCTCTCTGCGGGGCCTGACGAATTCGAATCCATAAATGAAGTCATGGCCGCCATACTCGCCTTCCTGTTCCCTTGAGCCGCATCGAGGACAGCGGAGCCACAGGCAAGAACGACGCCGAGCATCAGGCTCCGGCCCGGAGGGAAACCCGAAATTCGCGGCCTTCTTGACCTGGGTCAAGGAATCCTCGGTTTGATTCAGGTAGCATTGCTCGTCGGTACAAGGAGGCACAATGTTCTGCCATCAATGCCAGGAGACGATGCGAAATACGGGTTGCGACGCCGCGAAAGGCGTCTGCGGCAAAAGCGATGAAGTCGCGAATCTTCAGGACCTGCTCCTTCATGTCTGCAAGGGGATCGGGTTCTGGGGAACGAAGGCGCTGGAGAAGGGCATATGGCGCGAAGACGCGGCCATGTTCGTCGATAGGATGCTGTTCGCGACGATAACCAACGCCAACTTCGCCGTGCCGGACTTCGAACGATGGATCGGCGAGGGTCTGAAGATCAGGGACGATCTTGAGCGGGCATACGTCTCGGCGGCCGGGCATACCGAGAGCGGCATGCCCGACGCCGCGATCTGGAATGCCGCCGATGCCGAGGCCATCCGCCTCGCCGCTCGCGCGGGGAAAGGCGGATGGGCCGAGACGACCAACGGGGATATCCGCGCGCTTAGGTCCCTCGTGCTCTACGGCCTTAAAGGCATGGCGGCCTATATCGAGCATGCCCACAACTTGGGGAAAGGGTCGAAGGAAGTATCCGTCTTCATGCTTCGCGCCCTCGGGGACCTCGTCGACGAAGGGCTCGGCGCCGACGCTCTGACCGCCTTGGTCCTCGAGACCGGGAAGTTCGGCGTCGACGCGATGGCCTTGCTCGACGCGGCCAACACCGGGACCTACGGCTCGCCCAGGATTACCAAAGTCAAGACCGGTACCAGGAACAGGCCGGGAATATTGATCTCGGGGCACGACCTGAGGGATCTGCGCGACCTGCTCGAGCAGACGAAGGGGACCGGAATCGACGTGTATACTCACGGAGAGATGCTCCCCGCCCATTACTACCCCTACTTCGAGAAGTACGACAATCTCTACGGCAACTATGGCGGTTCTTGGTGGGCCCAAACCGCCGAGATCGAGAAATTCGGAGGTCCCGTCCTCTTCACCTCGAATTGCCTCGTTCCCCCGCGCGGCGAATACAAGAGCCGGGTGTTCACCACCGGAGTCGTCGGGTTCGAGGGTTGCGAGCACATAGCCGATCGCGAGCCAGGAAAGATGAAGGATTTCTCCGCGCTCGTCGCGCTCGCCACGACCTGTCCCCCGCCGACTGAACTGGAGGATGGGGAGATCGTCGGAGGCTTCGCGCACGATCAGGCCTTCGCCCTCGCGGATAAGATCGTCGATGCCGTGAAGAGCGGCGCGATCAAGCGATTCGTCGTCATGGCGGGATGCGACGGCCGGCAGAACGGGCGATCGTATTATACCGATGTCGCCCTGAAGCTTCCCGATGACGCCGTGATCCTCACCGCCGGCTGCGCGAAATACCGCTACAACAAGCTCGCGCTCGGCGATATAGGAGGCATCCCCAGGGTCCTGGACGCCGGTCAGTGCAACGATTCCTACTCCCTCGCCCTGATCGCGCTCAAGCTCAAGGAGATCTTCGCTCTGGACGACGTGAACGGGCTGCCGATCTCCTTCGACATTGCCTGGTATGAGCAGAAGGCCGTGCTCGTGCTTCTTGCGCTGCTCCATCTCGGATTCAAAAACATCAGGCTCGGGCCTACGCTGCCGGGATTCCTTTCGCCCGCGGTGGCTGATGTCCTTATCGAAAAATTCGGCATCAAGGGCATAACGAACGCCGAGGCGGATGTCGTCGAGATGATGGCCGGAAGATAAGTCCGTCTCCCCGCGAGTCGCCGTTCCTCGAATGCGGAGCCCGAGTATAGGCGCAGGGGGGATTCCCTGAAGCCTGTACCGCCCGCAGGGGATGGGACTATAGTGAACCTATGCCGCTCCTCAAAAAGCCCGAGCCCGAACCTTCGGAAGGCAGGATCCCCCCTTCCCTCGCCGCGCTCGGCAACCGACGCAGCGTGACCGCAGGGGTCGTTGTCTTCCGACAGGAAGAGAGCGCGGAAAGCTGCTTCCTCCTCGAGAAGGGCGAGGTGGCGCTGCGTCGCATCTCGCGCTCCGGGGACGAGGTCGAGATAGCCCGCATCGGGGAAGGCGAGTGGTTCGGCGAGATCATCCTCTTCGCCGCCCGCGCCTTCCCTGCCCAGGCAGTCGCCGTACGGGCCTGCACCCTCCTCGAGTTCCGGCGCTCCGCGATCCTGTCTTCTCAGGATCCCGAGGTTCGGTCCTTCTTCCTCTCCCTTCTCGCTCGAAAATGCCTTACGCTCAACCAGCGTATCGAGCAGCTCACCGTCATGGACGCAAAGGAGCGCCTAACGCGCTTCATTATCGGACTCTGCCCGGGCCACGGGAAGGGCTGTACCGGCGGTCGAACGGCCTGCTCCTTCGCCCTTCCGAAGAAGAAGCGCGAGATTGCCATGGAGCTGGGGATGGCCCCGGAAACTCTGTCCCGAACCCTGCGCCAGATGGAGGAGGAGGGCTACCTCAAGATAAACGGCTCCCGGCTCGAAATCCCTTCCTGCGACTTTCTCATGAGTCTCATAGAGGATAGCTGAGCCGACCGGCCGGAGCCGCGCCGACGACAAGCCGGCCCGCTCGAGGGAAAAGCGCCGAAGCCGCGATATTCTTGACGCGCATCAAGGAATCCGCTCCCGACCTTCAGTACGATATTTCCTGTCGGGAGGGAATCGAGATGAAACGCAAGATTATCGAAATCGATCGGGAGCTCTGCAACGGCTGTTCCCGCTGCACCGCCGCCTGCGCCGAAGGAGCCCTCGAGCTCGACGGCCAGGGGAAGGCGGTCCTCGTGCGGGACATCTACTGCGACGGCCTAGGGGCCTGTCTCGACGTCTGCCCGACCGGAGCCCTCAAAGTCCTCGAAAAGGAAGCCTCAGCCTATGGCGAGGATGCCGCGGTCGCCCACGTAAACGCTACGCGGGGTCCCGAAGCCGGGGGCGAGGTCCATCGGGATAAGATCCGGCCCCTTCACGAGGGCTGCCCCGGTTCGCGGGCCCGCAGCTTCATTCCCGCCGCGCGAAATGCCGCCCTGTCGCGAACCGGAAGCGGGGTCGCGTCCGTCCCCGTTACTTCCAGCCTCGAACCGTCGGAACTCGGGCAATGGCCGATCCAGCTCCGCCTCGTATCCCCCGCCGCCCCCTGTTTCCGCGAGTGCGATCTCCTCGTGGCGGCCGATTGCACGGCCTTCGCCCTAGGCTCCTTCCACTCGGAATTGTTGCGCGGGAAATCCCTCGTCATCGCCTGCCCCAAGTTGGACAGCACGGAGGGCTATGTGGACAAGCTCGCCGAACTCATCGTCGGCAACACTGTCTATTCGCTTACCGTCGCCATTATGGACGTGCCCTGCTGCTCAGGGCTCTCAAGGATCGTTGCCGAAGCTGTCGCGAAGTCCGG
>CAYNFM010000206.1:0-3569 GCA_964396415.1 uncultured Treponemataceae bacterium
GCGGTGACGATCGTCACGTCGTCGTCGAAGTCCGGCCTGCCCGTCTCCGCGAGGGCGGCCTCGAGCAGCCTTCGATGATAGTCCGGCGAGTATTCCACGCGCTCGAAGAGGGCGGCGACCTTGACCCCGGGAACGCCCGCGGAGCCGCCCGGTTCCACGAGGCCGTCCGTGTAAAGGGTGATCACGTCTTCGGGTTCGATCGCGACGACCTGCTCCGCGTAGGCCACCGAGATGGCGTAACCCAAGCCGGATCCGGATACGGGAAGCTCTCGCGCTTCGCCTCGGCGCAGGATCACGGGATGGGTCTGTCCCGCGTTCGCGTATCGCAGGGTTCCCGCCTTGACGTCGAGGACGCCCGCGAAGAAGGTCACTATGAGGCCCGAGGCGCTGCGGAGCTCGAAGTTCATCCGTTCGTTGAGCCAACTGAGGAAGGCCCCGGGTGAGAAATCCTTCCCGCCGCGGGCCCGGATGTACTCGGAATAGATCACCGCCTTGAGGATGCCCGTCACAAGGGCAGCGCGCACGCCGTGGCCCGCGACGTCGCCTATCAGGAGGAGATAGCGGTCCGAAGATAGGAATATAACGTCGTAGTAATCGCCCCCGCAATAGAGGGCCGGTACCGGCCTATAGCTTGCCCTGAACTCGACGCCCTCGAAGGGGGGAAGATTGGGCTTCAGCATCGCCTTCTGCATCTCGCCGGCCCATTTGAGCTCTTCCTCCATGGTCTTGAGATAGCTCGCGTTCTGCCGCCTGAGCTCCCCGTGCTCGTAAGCCTTCTGCAGCTCGGCCACCAGGTAATCGGAGTCCCAGGGCTTGAGCATGTAGCTGAATATCCCGGCCCTCACCGCCTTGATGACTTCCTCCGTCTCCGAATAGCCCGTGAGGAGGATGGTTACGATCTCGGGGTATGCCTTCGCCACTTCCGTCAGGAAATCGGAGCCCTTCATCTCGGGCATCTTAAGGTCGGACACGACGATCGCGGCGTCCTTGCCGCGTTCCTTGAGGATCTCGAGGCCCTTGCGGCCCGAGATCGCGGTGAGGATCTCGAGTTTGCGCTCCGCGGCCCAATCGTGCAGCTCGCGCCTCAACGAATTGAGGATGTTCTGCTCGTCGTCGACCAGGACGATGCAGCGGGTACTCGTCTGCATTCTTCCCTCCAAGTCTATGCATGCTCGCGGCGCTGTCAATGGCGCCATGGACCTCAGGATCGAAGTGCTCCGGCTCCGTGCGACCGTCGCCCTCGAGCGGGATCGAGCGCGGTCGGTATGTATCCGCCTGCTAATCAGGGCTTCTCGCCGAGGCGGGCAAGCATCCGCTCGAACCAAGCCGGGTCGGGGCGTCGCGGAGGAAGATGCCGGAACATGGCCAGGATGCGCTCCCTGTGTTCCGTTCCCTCCCGCGCGGGAAGCCGCTCGTCCGCGAAATCGGCTTCGATGCCTCGTCGCCGGGCTTCCGCCCTCAAGAGCTCCCGATCGTTTATGATATCCTTCCAGATCCGGCATTCGCAGGGATTGCCCCGGACCATGAGACTGCAGGTCGTGTCGAAATACCTGATCACGTGCCGCCTCGCGCGGCTCAAGAGGGATTTCGCGGCCGAAAGGGAAAGCTCGAGCTCTTCCGCGGCCTCTCCGACGGAAAGGCCGAATGTTTCGACCAGGGCGAAGACGGCGCGCTGGTAAATGGTCAGGCGCTGGACCATCGCGGCGAAACAGGCATCCCGGATCTCCCGTACGCTCTCGTCGACTTCGGCGAGCTCGGGAGGGAGAGGACCCCCGTCCGGGATTTCGAGCGAGGCCCCCTCCCTTTCGAGATCGCCGAGCTCCTCGATCGACAGCGGGAGGCTTCCCGAGGCTCGCCGCTCTTCCTGGAGGAAGAGGTTGATGCAGATGCGCCTGACCCAAGGAAGAAGGCGCGAAGGCTCTTTGAGTTGACCGCGCTTCTCCCATGCGACCAGGACGCTATCCTGCGCGAGGTCATGGGCGCGCTCACGGTCGTTGGTGAGCCGGAAGGCTAACGAGAATAGGTATTCCGCCAGTTCTGCGAGGCGTCGTCCGAAATCGGCGTCGATCGCGGCTTCTAGGGGCATGGATGGATTCTATTATAGCTCAAGCACGACGAGTTTTGTAGCGTCGCCCCGAATCTTCCGGCCCCGAAATCGCATCTATGTCGTATAGGAAGGACGGAAAATGCGAAGGATCGACTCCTTTCTGGTACTCTTCGTCCTGGCGGCTTCCCAGAGAGGCTTTTCCCAGGACTCAAGTTCGGTTTCGCCCGGAACGCCTCCTTACGACGCTCATCTGATGGCGGTGATCGAGAATCTTTATCGCCTCGACGAATCGGGGCTCTATGACAGAAGCCTGGAGCTTTTCGCGAAGGATGCGACTCTCGCGATGTGGGCCGAGGGAGTCAACGGACGTCATTGGCAGGAGCGCCGCGTCGCGGGAAGATCCGCGATTCGGCCCCTTCTCGAGGAACGCTGCTTCCATAGGACACAGGACAAGCCGAATGGGCCTGTCTATGCGATCATGGAAGCGACGCAGATCGGCGATACGCTCACCTTCAGGTTGCGCCCCGATCGAAAGAGCCCGGATGGCAGATATTACAATCCTTTTACAGTAAAAGTGTCCTTCGTCGGAGAGAGCATTCAATCAATGACCATCAGCGAATTCATTTCCTGGATGTGACTCCGAGCCCGCTCTTCGCGCCTTGCATTCCGCTTCCGCGTTTACCTTAACCGGAGTATATTCTCGCGGAAAGGAGGGGCCGATTCGATGAGTAGCAGCGATAGGCGAGACATCCTGGAATTCCTAGGCGGGCTCCGCGACAACAATAACCGCGAATGGTTCGAGGCGAATAGGCCGAGGTACGAAGAGGCTCGCGCCTGCTTCCTGGGACTGGTGGGCGATCTTCTCGCCGCTTTCGATCCGGTCGACGACCTGGGCGGGGTGACGGTAAAGGAGTGCGTGTTCCGGATCAATCGGGACCTGCGCTTTTCGAACGACAAGTCGCCGTACAAGACGGCGATGTCCGCCCTGCTTGGAAGAGGCGGCCGTAAATCCGCGGGGCGCACGTATTATTTTCACATCGAGCCTGACGGGCGATCCATCCTTGCAGGCGGGCTCTATGATCCGTCGTCCTCGCAGCTCGGAAAGATGCGTCAGGCCTTGGCCGAAGACGCCATGCCCCTCAAGAAAATCGCCCGCGCGCCGGATTTCGCCAGGTATTTCGGGACCATCGGCGGCGAGTCGCTCAAGACGGCGCCGCAGGGATATCCGAAGGACCATCCGGACATCGAGCTCCTCCGACTGAAGCAATTCATGGCAATCCATCGGCTCGACGACGATACCATATGTTCGGACGACTTGATCCCGCGAGTCATGACGGTCTTCAGGGCCATGAAGCCATTCGTAGCCTATGTCGAATCGGTCGTGGCCTAAGCGCGACGGGAAGCGCAGGAGCGCCCGCCAGCTCCCTCGATCGGCCTAGAAGGTGCAACTGGCAGTCATCTCTAAACCCGAGAGCAGGATCGTCTCGAGGCTCAGGCTTTCGACGGACGCGATCGCGGAAGA
>CAYNFM010000207.1:0-3535 GCA_964396415.1 uncultured Treponemataceae bacterium
TTTCCTTTTATCATCGCCCAGACCGGGCAGTATTTCTCCTCGGCCATCGAGACCGCCTTATCCAGGTCCGCCTCGGTGATATCGTTCGACTTTACAAATATTCTCAAGACTATCTTGCTCAAGGAGGTCGGATGCTCGCTCCTCCTCGTCCCCTCCAAAGTCATGTTGTAGTCTTTTATGGTCTTTCGCATCCTCCGCAACAAGGGAAGAATGGTTCCGCTCGCGCAAGAACCCAGACTGACCAGGAATACCTCCAAGGCAGTGTAGCCTTCATTGTTCCCCAAGGGCGGATAGTAGTCGGTGACGATCGGAGGGTTCCCGCCCGAGGAGCATGAGAGCTTGATCGAATCGTTGAACAGCTTTACCTCTGCGGTAAGGGTATTTTCCGGCATGGCGGTTCCTCCCGAAGGAATTGTACCGACCCCGTCGGGACAGGACAAGCAGATACTCCCGACGACGATATGAAGGCGTGGAATGCCCTCGAACAAGCGCCGTGTCCGTCCATGCGATCTCGCCCTCGATCTGCGCGAGTTCGGGAACTACCGGATCGGGCCTCTGGCTTGGTATAATCGAGAATGGCCTCGAGCGCGATGCCCCTGAGCCGGTATAAATTCGGCGCCCATCAATTCACGTGGAAGAGCCACTGGACGGACGAGGATCTCGGGATCCTGGACAGGGTCCGCGTCCTCGGCCTTCAGGGCGGAGGCCTCGTGCCCTGGCCTTCCTGGACGGGCGCATCCGAGGAGCGCAGTCTCGCGGTTCCTCGTGACTCGATTCCGATCGCTCTCTTCATGCCGGACGGAGGACTGCTTCATGGGCGAAAGAACGTACGTAGGATTCGGCTTCGGGCCCATTCAATCCGGGCTTTTCGCGTACGAGGCCTTGAAGAGCGGAAACTTCTCGAGCGTCGTCGTAGCCGAGATCGACGGCGGCCTGGTCGAGGCCCTGCGGGACAACGGAGGCTACTATTGCCTGAACGTCGCCCACCGGCAAAGCCTATCCGCGGAGAGCATGGGGCCGGTCCGGCTATTGAACCCGATGGTCCCCGATGATCGCCGTATCCTGATCGAGGCCATCGCCGCGGCCGATGAGTTGGGCACGGCCCTGCCCAGCGTCGCCATGTTCGCCGAGGAAGGAGAGGGCTCGGTGGTCAGTCTCCTGGCCGAGGGACTCTCCAAGAGCCCGGCGGGGCATCGGCGGGTAGTCTACTGCGCCGAGAACCACAATCGCGCCGCGGAGATCTTGCGGGATCGCGTGAAGGAGGCCATGGGCGGCCGGCTCGACCCGGACCTGCAATTCCTCAATACCGTCATCGGGAAGATGTCGGGCGTGATCGCGGACGCGGAGGGGCAGTCCCGATTGAAGCTGGCGCGGCTGGCTCCCCGCGCCTCGCGGGCCGTACTGGTCGAGGAGTTCGACCGCATCCTCATCACGCGGATCTCGCTGCCGTCCTTCCGGCGCGGGTTAGGCGCATTCGAGGAGAAGGCCGACCTCCTGCCCTTCGAGGAGGCCAAGCTCTACGGGCACAACGCCATCCACGCCCTGATCGGATATCTGGCCCGCGCGCGGGGCTACGAGTACATGTCGGAGGCCGGCGAGGACCCGCGGATCATGGAGGTCGCCCGCGAGGCGTTCATCCGAGAGTGCGGCGCGGGGCTCCTGCATAGGTACCGGGGCGTGGACGACTTGTTCACCGAGGCAGGATACGAGGCCTACGCGGAGGACCTCCTGGCTCGGATCGTGAACCCTAACCTGGCCGACAGGGTCTCGCGAGTCATCCGGGACTCGGGGAGGAAGCTCGGCTGGGACGACAGGCTGATCGGCGCGATGCGCCTCGCCCTGGCCGCCCGGGTGGCGCCCGTCAGGCTCGCCTTGGGAGCGAAGCTCGCCATGCTGTCCTGTCTCCGCGAGAGCTGGGAGCGGGACTCGATCTCGAGCGGCGAGGCCGACGCCGTGGAGCGCGAGCTTCTCGCTTCGATGGCGCGCGGGGAACCGCTGGTATCGATACGCTGAGCGCGCGTCGAATTTCGGAGGATGCGATATGGGAAAGGCAGTCGCGATGGCGCCGGGTTGCCATTACCCTAATTGCATTGACGAACGGCGTTCCGCTGGTAGAATAGCAGCCATTGGAGGGGACTACCTTATGATGCAGTCCCTTGCGAGTGGTCATGAACCGCGGATAAGAAACAGCGGCTTCGCGAATATTTCCGGATTCCTCCTGGCTCTCGCTTTAGCCTTCGTCCTTCTCCCTCTCGCGGAGGCCTCTGAAAAGCCGCGGCATCCGGCTCCTTTTATCGCCGCTTGGCCCGGGGGCCGCGTGACCTACCGATTCGACCGGAACGTCGACGAAACCGAAAGGGCGGCGATTCGCAAGGCCATGGACGAATGGTCCGCTCGAACGGGCTGCGTTACCTTCGCCGAGGCGCGGGAAGTCGCGGCTGAGCGGGTCTTGTGGCTGTTCGGTCTCGATACCAGCCTGCTGATCCGCCGGAGTGCCTCTATGGCCTTCGGTCGCACTACCCTAGGGTCGGGTAAACGCCGTCTATTGGAGTTCAACCCGGCGGTCGTCCCAGCCGATCAACTGACCGCCTCCCTCCTCCACGAGTTGGGCCACGTGCTGGGGCTCTTGCATGAGCACCAAAGACGCGACAGGGATCTCTATATCCGGATTCCGCAGGGGTTCCTGGACAAAGCGGGCGGTCGCCTGCAAGACTACGCGGCTTATGACGACTGGCCTCCGCAGGACGACGCCCTTCCCTACGACTACGCCTCGATCATGCACTACAGCTCCAATGTCGACGGCAACGGAATGGTTCGCCTCGATACCGGCGCCTTTATCCCCGAAGCCCGGGACCTTTCGCCCCTGGACATAGTGAAAGTGAAAAGGATTTACGAGACCTCGATTCATACTCCGGTCGGGATATGATCCGATGTTCATTCTCATCGCCCGATGGAGTCCGATGCGGCGTTGACCCCGCCGAAGGGCGAGACCAGGGCGACCGTATTCAGAATTCCTCGAATTCCGAATCGTCGGCGTCTTGCGTCGCAGGGAGCATAGCGAGCGAGCGATCGCGCGCGCTGCCCTGAGGGAGCCTGGGCTTCGAGGGTACCGGTTTTTGCCGAGTAGCGATATTAGAATAACTCAACGCGGGAGTCGCCGCTTTGACCGAAGGACGAGGCGAAGCCCTGCTCGCCTCCTCGACGTCCGCGACGCGGAAGAACGCGACGGCCTCGTTCAAGGCGACGGCGCGGCCGTTGAGCTGCTCGGCCGTGGCCGAGATCTCCTCGGCTTGTCCGGCGAGCTCCTCCGACAGGGACGAAAGCTCCTCGGAGGTCGATGCGTTGTTCTGGATAACCGTGTCCAGCTGGATGATCGCCTTGTTTATCTGCTCGGCGCCTGAGTTCTGCTCGCGCGACGCGGCGCTGATCTCGCGCACGAGATCGGAAGTCCTCACTATCGTCTCGAGGACTCCGCCGATCAGGTTCCCCGCCTTCTCCGCGGCGGAGACGCTGCTCTGGGCCGTCTTGTTTATCT
>CAYNFM010000208.1:0-3533 GCA_964396415.1 uncultured Treponemataceae bacterium
TGAGTTTTTCATAAAACTTTGTGGTCGCTCAGAATAGCCAATGTTTACTGTTCCTCGCCCGGCATGCTTTCCACCCCTCGCCCCTACACGTTCCACCCCTCGCCAGAAACTAATGCCGAGTGTCGCCACGCGGCATGCCGAGTAATTTGAACGGCTGAAACTACACCTCGTCGGAGACGACGTTAGCGTCATCGATAATCGTACGACCTCGGGCTGCCCCCTCGAAAAGGGTACGGAGGCATACGCGATTTATTTGGCGCGGAATACCGAGCGAGCGCTTATGGATTTCCGCCATTGCGGTATCGGAGAATATCTGTGTCGGTCGGCCTGCGAACATGACGGCGTGGCTTATATACTCGCAGGTGTCCTTGAGGGAAAGGCCGGAGAACTCGACCCAGTGACGGATTCGCTGATGGACTGATGCGAGTCGAGAATAGCGTAAGGTCTCTTTGAGCTCGGGCTGACCGCAGAGGATGAAGGTGATCTTCGATTTCGAGTCCGAGTTGAAGTTGACGAGGTTCTTGACGGATAGGAGCGCCGACTCCTTCATGTCTTGCGCATCGTCGATCACGACGACAGGCTTGCGGGACTGCTCGGCGACAGACTTGAAATATAGGGCCCGAGCCTTCGCGTAATTGAAGGGTGGTTCCACCAGAAGCGCGAGGAGAATCGATTTGACTAAATCGGCGGCGGAGAGACCAAGGCCGCGCAGGTAGATCGGTGAGAAACGGTTGGGGTCGAGAGCGGCGATGAAGGACCTGAGAGCCACGGACTTACCCGAACCGATAGGGCCGGAGACGAGGAGAATATCCTCGGACTCGACGCCGAGGCCTAGCATGGCGACCGTATCGGCGAGCGAAGGGGAGTGGAATGCATCGACGCTTTCGAAATCCTTATTGAAAGGCATGCGCGTAAAACCGTAGAAGTTCATGACGGGATGGGCTGGTATGGTAGTCATCTGGTCTCCTTAGGCACGAGCTTTGAGTAGGAAACTGGCGAGGGATTCTGAGTGAGCAGCTTGAGATGCTGTTCACGGAGGGTCTGGAAGTATGCCGAAGCATGAGCGCTCACTTCGTGAGGAGCTGCCTTCGATTCCTCGGGCAGAGTAGCGGTTCTGTTGACGAGCTTTGAGACCGAGGTAGTCTCAACGCAGTGTGTATCCTGGAAGATGAAGACCCGTGCGAGATCGAAGGGATCATAGCGAACTTCAACGACGGTGCCGTGCTTCGCCGAGGTCACTGGGTATTCGTTCGACGCGAGCTTGATCTTGCCGTATTTGGAAACGGTACGCGTATCGCGCATGAGGAATAAAGCTTCAAACCAGGCGATGTCCGAGACACGGCGGATATCCGGGTGGAGGGCGTCATTGTAGCGCTTATCGGGGGTCTCGCCGGTCTGGGAATGGGTACGGAGGTTGTACTCAAGGTCGACCCAAGCTTGGAAAGCGGAGTTGAGTTCTTCGAGGGTCTTGAATCCGGCGCGCTGGGCTTCGGCCTGGAAGTCATTCTTAATAGTCTTGTTGAGAGCCTCGACCTTACCTTTGCAGTAGGCCTGGTAAGGCTTATGGTGGATCTTCGTCGTCTTCATCTGCGCGAGGATCCAGGCGAACTGCTTGGCGACATAAACGGCGCCATTATCGAGATAGGCCTTGTGCGGAATGCCCCATCGCAGCACCATGCGCTTGAAGGTATCCTCCATGCGGGGAAGCTTTTCGTCGAAGTAGTACCTGCCCGACAGAAGCTTTCGGGAGTAGTCGTCGATCCAGACGAACAGGTAGGTCTTTCTCTTCCCGTCCTTCGTGTCGAGCCAGATGCCGTCGCGACCGTCGCCCTGGACGAGATCGAGGGGACGGGCTGCTTGAAACTTGTGGAAGGACATGCGCCCGTCTTCCGACAAGAGGGCATACCGCGTCGGCTGCGACAGATTATGCTCGAGCAGGAACCGGTAGATCGAGCGATTGGATACCTTTCCGACTTTCTGAGAAAACCGTGGGTCGACGGCGAGAAGTTTTCTGAGCATGGGGACGGTGCGCGTGGGCCGTTCCGCGATGAGACCGAGAATCGCCGCGGCAAGGTCCTTGTCATGGACTCTCGGCGATGGCGTATGGACGATCGGCGTAAGAAAGGCCTCCGCTCCACCCTCTCTGTAGCGAGCGATATAGTTGCGGATCGTCCTATCCGAGACGCAATAACGATAGCGGTACTGCTCTCGGATCTGATGCCGTTCTTTCAGGGACAGACCATCATCGGCGAGCGATTCGACGAGCTCGATGATTGCGGCGCTTTTCTCGAAACGGGCCTCGCTCAGGGCCCGCCAGTCGGTTTCAGACATGCATCCGACCTCCTTTGGTCATGATGCAGCGGTATACTACGGCCGATCGGGGAGCGGAATGCACGACCGATTGAAAATCCGCCAGGTTTCAAGGCCTGGGCCGAGCCAGAGAAAGGCCTTGAGCAGAAGCGCGACGTAGGAACCGGAGCGTGCCCGGATAACCGCGAGAAAGCTGTCCCACAAACGGCGTAGGATCGCGAAGACATTCGCGCCGGGCGGAAAGACCTGCCCTTCCGGTGGATCAGGCGCTCCGGCGACCTGGTCGGCGAGGATAGGGAGCGTGACGACAACGGAGGCGCGAATACTCAGGATATGCTTTCGAGCCGTTCGCGGGTCTATACAGCCCAGTGCATCACAGGCCCTATCGGTAAATCCTCTTTCCCCGTCTCTCCCCTGCTCGAGGAGCTGCACGAGGACCGTGCTCCAAAAGGGACTGCGCCAGATCAGATGCTCCGGCAATATCCGCCTGGTGTAGGGCTTACCCATTCTGCGTGACGCCGGGCAGATGAGCGTCGCGACGCGGCTATGATTCCTCGTGCCGTCGCGGTCGACGGACCAGCGCAGGGGGAAGGAATGGAAGGTAAGCTCGTGGCGCTTCGCACAGAGAGGGCAGCCAAACTGGCCTACGGCTACTCTGATGAGCGTTATGAGGTCTTGAAGTGTTTGGACTTAGGCGTATACGCTACCTTGTGTTGAGCTGTGGCGTGGGCGTCTAAAAACCGGCCAAGGCATCTGGACGCCCACGCTCTTTCCTTCCAGACCGAAGCCATGGCCGGAACACGGGAAAACTTCCCTGGCGAAGGATGCTACGCTATTCGGGCGAGTTGGGGAAGGAAGAGGAAAGGGCTATTGGCGGGCACCAAAATACTACATTAGGAAAGTCATTTCAAAACTCGGAAGTAGGGCATGTAATGCAATCTACTTCGGATACTTCCGCAGGGGGTGGAAGCGCTTTAGGTGGAATTGCTACTATATTCAAGCAATTAGGTTCTTCAATACTTCCTATAATTACTTCCTTTAGTTCAATTCAAGCTTTATTAAATCCATTACAGACTATTTTTAGTGCGATGCTAAAGGTAATAGAGCCGGTAATATCTTCAGTCCTTCAACCCTTAGACGGAATACTTGTATTGATAGGACAATTATTAGGCGCTACGTTAGTACCGATTATTCAAGCCCTATCGCCTATAATCAGTATCATA
>CAYNFM010000209.1:0-3506 GCA_964396415.1 uncultured Treponemataceae bacterium
CGTTGAGTCCCAGGCGATCCTCGACGATCTCAAGCAGTGAAAGGCGATCCTGCGCGTCGAGGCTCACGAGGCCGAAATCATCGAGAATGAGGAGCGGTGTCCGGGCGATACGGCCGACGAATCGTTGGTAGCCGCCCGATGAACGTTTCTCCTTGAGGGTCTGGAAAAGCTTCGAACAATTGAAGTAAAGGGTCCGGTGGCCGAGGGTACAGGCTTGCGAGCCAAGGGCCTGCGAGAGATAACTTTTCCCCACGCCAGTGGGCCCCGAGATAATCACCGTCTTTCCGGCGGTGATCCAGAGACAATCCGAAAGGCGCATGAAGACAGTCCGCTCGAGTCCCCGCGCTATGGAGAAGTTGATTTCGGGAAAGGCTGCGCGGGTCCTGAAGCCGGCAGCCTTGGTGAGCCGCCGAGTCTTGCGGTTGTGGCGGTCGTCCCACTCGGCGTCGGTGACGTGCGCGATAAGTTCGTCGGACGAGAGCGAGCGATCCTGCGAAGACTCGAGGATCGCCCTGAATGCTCTCTCCATGCCGTAGAGCTTGAGAAGATGCATCTTCTCGAGGGTGGCGGCGTTGTTCATCGGAACCTCCTGTATGGTGCTTATTGATACGCGGACTGACCGCGCAGGTTCTCGTGGAAGGGCAGCGTTCGTTGGTTCTGGTCGTCTTTGGCAGCGATGAGGTCCCGGCCTTTCTCGAGAATCTTCTTCACGGCCCGATAGCTTATGCCTCCTTCAGTGAGGGCCATCCGGCAGGCGATATCCAAGCGCTCGATGGGATACTTCTTCGAGAGGCTGATGATGCCGACGCAGCCACGGAAGGCCTGGTCGGGGTATGCCGCGCGCTCGAGGATCGCCTTCACGAGGGATCTCGTATGGACGCTGATATCCCCCGCCCAGGAGATGATTCGCTCAGGCGTCCACTCGAGCTGGAATCGATGATGTGCAGGGCGGTGCTCACTTTGGGTCGTGTAGCCGGGGCCCAAAGCCCGCTTATGGAAGGCTATACGCCGGTTGTCGTGGTAGATTTCGACGGTTCGGGCCGTGAAGGCGACGGAAACCTGCTTTCTGGCGTAGGCGTAGGGCACCGAATAGAAGTGGTGGTCTTCGCGGATCTCGATGTGATAGTTGAATCCGACCGTCGCCGTCCTGAAGTGCGTATACTCGTAGCGGATCGCGGGGAGGCTTTTCAGGGCTGGCTTATCGATGGATTCGAAGAGTTCGGCGCGGGAATAGGGGAGCCGCTGGAAGGGCTTTGCGTTGTGCTTATCCAACAGTTCCCCAATAGCCTCATTCAGCTCGTCGAGGGACTCGAACTCGCGGTTGCACAGCGGTGCGAGGATCCTCGTATACATGATGTTGACCGCCCCTTCCACCAGAGCCTTGTCGCGCGGCGAATGCGGCCGTGCCGGAAAGATGACTGTTCCATAGTGGTGGGCGAAGTCGGCGTACTCGGGATTGATCTCGCTCTCGTAGCGATCGGCCTGCGACACCGCACTCTTCAGGCAATCGGGAACGATCGCGTGGGGGACGCCGCCGAAGAACTCGAGCGCGTTGCGGTTCCCGATGATGAAGTCCTCTTTCTGCTGCGAGCGGAGGGCTTCCACGTAGGTATATTGGCTTGCGCCGAGAATGGCCACGAAGAGTTCCGCTTCGCGCGGGGCGCCGTTCTCGCGGTAGCTCCGTTTCGCCCCGGCGAAGTCGATGAACATCCGGTCGCCAGCTTTGTGCTCCATCGTCAGCGTAACCTCGGTCTCTGACCGGACCCAGGATCGAAAGTGCTTACAAAACTGCGAATACTCGTATCCGTCGGGATTCTTGGCCTTGTACTCCTCCCAGAGGCCCTCGCGGGTCACGCCGACGCGGGGAAGCTCTTTGAGCATGGAGGGGAAGAAAGCGAGTGCCGCGGCGTGGCGGGAGTCAACCGCGGCCGTGGGAGCCGTGAGCCGCTCGATGGCTTCCGTGTCCGTGAGCCTCGAGAAATCGTCCCAAGAGAGCCCTGAGCGCTCATAGGAGGCGATATAGGCGGCCACGACGGGCCGGGACACGCCCGTCGCCATGGCGATCTGCCGCTTGCTGAACTGCGTCTGCTCGTGAAGCTCGATCACCTGTCTGAGTGCCTTCATACCGATCCTTCTGCGCGCCATCGATGCCTGCTCCTTGCTGCTGTGTTGCGGTAAGGATAGGAACCGAAGCGAAGATGGTCAGCATGAGGGTGGCAGGCTTCGCCCGGAACGGGTGGCAGGTGTTCGTCGGAACCCTATATAGCGTTCCGTGCATTCCCTGCCACCCATTCCGATCAGAAGGCTAAAAGTGGCAGCTTTAGGCCGGAATGACTGGCAACTTTCCCCCGGAACAGGTGGCAGGAATCCCGCGGAATGGGTGGCAGGTTTGGCGCGGAATACTCAAATTGCGAAAGAGCTAAATTTTTTAGGTATTTCTCGATCAACTCTTTTTCCTGACCTTGAAGGTATTACGAGAGAACTAATAGAAAAATATAGCGCCGACGACATCTTTTAGGCGCAGGATTTCATTGTTAGGACTCGCAGTGATACTCCGCCATGGATGAAGCGCTGCCCGGAAGCCTGAGCCAGGACGAGGGCTGGAGGAAGCTGCTTGAAGTTCTATTGCAATTACATGAGAGCGCAGCACACCATTGCTGCAGTCTATTTGTAGGAAGTCCGCCGGGATTCATCCGGATCAGCGACGGACAATGCGTATAGCAGGCAAGGATGCGATGGCCCTCCGAAAACGCATCCTCATCGGTCCAAGGATTGTCTGGGAGCGGTGAGGTTGCTTGGAGCCTCAATGCGTAAGCGACAATATATTTTGAGCATCGTGAAACCTAGTGAGTAGAGACCGGTTCTTCCTTTACTGGCGCGAGCCGTAGCCGTTTCCTCTCGACGACAACCCTTCCTTCTTCGATGAGCTTCGAAACCAAACGCTTGGCCTCAGCGTAGCTGATTCCGAGCTTCTCTGCTGTCTTGTCGCGGCCATGGAGATACGGCAGGTCTGAGCCGTCCTGCGCGACTTCGAGGAAATCCTCTGGTGTAATAGGAGGGGCATAGGACGGGGATAGGATAGGAGTCGCATTGACGGGTGTGTCCTCCATCGGGGGCGAATCAGCGGAAGGCTCTACGGCCTTCTGTGCCCTGCTTAGGCCCTCGCGATCCGGGATGGTCAATAGGAGGGCTCCTACCTCGATGGACGCCGAGACGAAAAGCAATAGGACGAGTAGGAGAACTTCAGGCCTGAGTCCTATCGTCCTACCCAGGAGGTCGATTATGCTCCCATTAACGCGGGAGGCTCCTACAGACTCGTCTCTTGTCACAAGGGAATCGAGAATGCCTTGTTTCCTATCACGCAAGACGGCAAGGCTTGATTCCGTTTGCGCCGCCGCCGTCATGTAGTCGGTCGGGAGGGCTTTGAGGCGAGATACCATAGCAGAGATTTCGGTGTCTATGGATGCGAGCTCCACCTCGTCGGCAAGATAGGCGGGGGAAGAACG
>CAYNFM010000210.1:0-3482 GCA_964396415.1 uncultured Treponemataceae bacterium
GACGCGGTCAACGAGCTCTCCTTCCTCATCCTCGAGTCGGTGGGCGACATGAAGCTGACCCAGCCGAATCTTTCCGTCCGCTACCACAAGGGCATGAAGGCCGATTTCCTCGAGGCCGCCGTCGACGTCATCAGGCAAGGCTTCGGGATGCCCGCCTTCAACAACGACGAAGTGGTCATCCCCGGCATGCTGAAGCTCGGCGTGAGCCTCGCGGACGCCCGCGATTACTCGGCGATCGGCTGCATCGAGGTGGCGGTCCCCGGCAAGTGGGGCTACCGCACGACGGGCATGAGCTTCCTCAACCTGATGCGGGTCTTCCTCGCCGCGATCCACGACGGCGTCGACACGAAGACCGGTCGGACTTTCCACGGCGGCACTGGGTCCCTCGACCGCTTCAGGAGCTTCGACGAGCTGATGGCGGCCTGGAAGGACCAGCTCGCGTACTACGCGAGGGCATCGGTGGGGATCGACGCGGCCATCGATACCGCCCTCGAGGAGCTCGTGCCCGACCCCCTGTGTTCGACCTTCACCGACGACTGCGTGGCCCGCGGCAAGCACATCAAGGAGGGCGGGGCGGTATACGACTATGTCTCCGGCCTGCAAGTCGGGATCGCCAACCTCGGCAACTCCCTCGCCGCCGTCAAGAAGCTCGTCTTCGAAGAGAGATCCGTCGCGCCGAAGGAGTTGCTCGAAGCGCTCGAATCGGACTTCGCCGGATCCGAGGGCGAGCTGCTACGGCTACGGCTTCTGAACCGAGCCCCGAAGTACGGCAACGACGACGACTACGTCGACTCCCTGGTCGTCGAGGCCTACGGCGCTTACGTCGGCGAGATGGCCAAGTACCGCAACACCCGTTACGGCCGCGGTCCTATCGGCGGCGGCTACTACCCGGGGACCTCGAGCATTTCGGCCAACGTCCCCTCGGGCTCGGTGGTGCCGGCGACTCCGGACGGGCGTCGCGCCTGGACGCCCCTCGCGGAGGGTTGCTCGCCTACTCAGGGCACGGACAGTCACGGGCCTACCGCCGTCTTCAAGTCGATCGCCAAGCTCCCCGCGATGGACATCTTCGGGGGCGTCCTCCTCAACCAAAAGCTCACTCCCCAGATGCTCGCCGGCGACGCGCAGCGCGACAAGCTCATCGCCCTATTGCGCACCTTCTTCGACGACCTGACCGGCTGGCACGTGCAATACAACATCGTTTCTCGCGAGACCTTGCTCGACGCCCAGGCCAATCCGAGTAAGCACAGGGACCTCGTCGTGCGAGTGGCCGGCTACTCGGCCTATTTCAACGACTTGGCCGCGGAGACGCAGAACGATATCATAGCGCGCACCGAGCAGGAGCTTTGACGGGGATGGAAAGAGGCTACAGGATCGGCGTCGACCTCGGAGGAACGAAGCTGGCGGTAGGCGTCGTGGATGCCGACGGCAAGATCGTCGGCGAGACGATCACCTACGACCACAGGGGCCTGGGCGAGGAAGCGGTCCTGGGCCGGATCGCGCGGAACGTGGATGCCGCCCTCGGCGCGGCCTCCGCGGGCAGGAACGCGGTCAAGGGAGTGGGCGTCCTGTTTCCGGGCCACGTCCGTTGGCCCGAGGGCGTGACCCTCACCTCCTCCAACCTGCCCGGCTTCAAGAACTTCCCCCTGCGGGCGAGGATGCAGGACCTGCTCGGCCTGCCCTGCCTCGTCGACAACGATTGCAATGCCCAGGCCCTCGGCGAGTTCCGCTATGGGGCGGGGATAGGGACCCAGCACATGGTCTTCATGACTGTCTCCACCGGCGTCGGCGGAGGCATTGTCATCGACGGCAAGCTCTACCGCGGCATGACGGGCACGGCAGGCGAGTTCGGCCACATGATCGTCGACGCGACCGGGGCGCAGGCCTGCACCTGCGGCAATCGCGGCTGCCTGATGGGCGCGGCCTCGGGCATCAGGATCCCCGAAGCGGCCAAGCGCGCGGCGGGCCGGCTCGCTTCGTCCGGGGCCTGCGCCGATCTTCCCGCGGGTTGCGGGGCATTCGAAGGCCTTGACGGCATCGCCCTTTCCGCGGGCTGCGCCGACGGCAACGAGCTGTGCCGCGCCGTCGTGGAAGAATTCGCGAAGTATATCGGCATAGGCATGTACAACATATTCCAGACCCTCAACCCGCATGCGATCGTGCTCGGCGGAGGTCTCCTCAACCTACCCGATTTCTTCTTCGAGGAAGCGGTGAAGACCTGCTATGATCTCGCCGGCGCGATGATGTACGACCGGATGGACGTCAGGCGGGGGCTTCTCGGCATCAGGGCGGGGACCCTCGGAGCGGCGGCGCTGTTCGAGGCCTGAGCGATGCCATGCTGACGGATACCGCCAAGCGCGAAGTCCTGCGCTTCCTGGGGGAAGCCGAAAAAGGGACCATGTCCCTGAGGTTCTGCGAGCGCTTCGACGAGAAGAGCAATATATGGAATTTCAAGGAGCACTCCCATCCATACCTCGAGCTTATCTATTTCATCGAGGGGAGGGCGAGCGTGGCGACGGGCGGGGATACCCTCGATGTCGGCCTCTACGACTTGCTGGTCTACCCTCCCGGTGTCATGCACCGGGAGATGTTCGACTCGAGCACTCGCCAGGAGATCGTCTGCTTCTGGCTCGAGCTCGGGTGCGGGACGACTCTCCCCTGGTCGTTCAAGCTGAGCGATGACGACGGCGAGCTCGGCTGGCTCTGCCAGAACGTGCACAAGAACCACTTCCGCCGCGGAGAGCGCTACCTCGAGCTCGAGGAGCATCTGCTCCGATCGATCCTCCTCTTCATCGAGCAGAAGCTCGCGCTCGCCGGCCCGTCGAAGAGCGCGGCCCTCGACCGCTGCCGCGCCTATATCGACGAGCGCTGCGCCGAGGACTTCGACGTAGAGACGCTCTCGCGCCTCTCCTACGTCACGCCGTCCTACCTCTCGCGCCTCTTCAAGAAGCACCTCGGCACGACGCCGATGCGCTACCGCAATTCCGTGCGCATAGAGAAAGCGAAGCATCAGCTTCTCATAAAGCAGGCCACGGTGGAGCAGATCGCCGACGCCCTCGGATTCGCGGACGCGAAATACTTCAGCCAATTGTTCAAGAGCGTCACCTCGCTTACGCCGAGCCAATTCCGCAACAAGCATCGGGTCCTCTGAGTTCAGTTTTACCTACCCTTCAGTGCAGTTTTCGCCCTTTCCGATTTTCTAAAGTGCCCTATTATTCTTTCGGACGAGCTGAAGCAACCGGGGCGAATGAGCCCCCGGATGATCGACTCAGCATACATGTGAGTTCAGATACTCACGGTATGATATCTCTGGTCTCTATAGGGGGGTTAAGAATGGCAAGTTTGAAGAGAGCATTGGTCATCGGCCTTGCGCTGATGGCCGCGACGGCCTTCGGAGCGAGCGCCCAGGCCAAGGTCAAGGCGGCGTTCATCATTTCCAACATGGCCAACGAGTCGCAGGCTTTCTCCTCGAAGCAGTTCCTGAA
>CAYNFM010000211.1:0-3452 GCA_964396415.1 uncultured Treponemataceae bacterium
CGCTGCTTCCCCGCATTTGTCGGATCTCCATCAGGACAGCTTCCAGCGACGGCGCCTGCAGGAACCTAAGCGCAGCCTCATTATCGATGAGGCGCAATGTGTCGGCCGCCCCTTGGGCAGAAGCCGTGAGTAGGTCCCATCGCCTCTCCGCAAACATCGCGAGTATCACGGTCTGCATGTCGATGCTGACACGGCTAGCGCGTCCTTCCGCAATTGAGTACCCAGCTGCGTAGAGGTTCCAATCATAGAGGTGGCGCAACAGATCGTCGGCCACTTCAGAGCTATCGATCTGCTCCATTGCCATAACGATGGTTTCAAAGGAGCTTCCGTGAAAGGTCAAGGTCGCGAACACTTCCGGCAACCATCTCTGGCGGTTCAGAATGAGAAAACGTGAAGCCAGATAGTCATGTTTCAGATGATGGTCGAAGTAAGCCAAATCGCCCTCGGCCACAATCGCGCCGGCCGCCTCGAGACGTTGAACAATCTCCTCGCCCGCGGAATCTTTGAAGCGACGCAACGAGAAGGTGCGCGTTGAATCTGCGTACACGGAAAAAGCGGCCTCAGCTGCACGCGTGAGATCCTCGTCCGTCAGAGCGTGTTGCGAGAAGTACTGATGCATTTGATTCGCAAAGCTGTCTGCCAGCGCGCCTCCACCAAGGAAGGCATTCAGAAAGTAAGGCGTTGCTAGCAGGGACTGCTGGTCCTTGGAGGCGCCTTGATAGGCCGCTGCAGCCCTCGGATCCGCAGCCACAATCGCATCCACGCGCTCAACTGATAACGGTAGTACCATGGCGATCTTCCAACGTTTCGGCCGTAGAAGATCGCGGCGCACAAGCCGATCGCTCACGATTACAGAAGTGTTGAGAGAGAATCTGACGTACTCGTCAAGCGCGTTGAGAACCTGCTGCCCGGCACGCGAATCGACTTCGTTGAGACCATCGAGGAAGACAATTATCTGCGCTGCAGGTGTGAGAGCGTTCAGGTCTCTCGGGAGTAACGCGGTCCCTGAGAATCTTTCCAAGAGGAATGATACTCGCTCGTTAACTCCGCTGAGCATTTTCCAAACTGGCGTATCCGCCGCGGTCCATTCCTTGAGCGTCACGAAAATCGGCGCCATCCCCCTCGACGCTGCAATTCTTGCGACGCGCGCCAGTAGGACGGTTTTTGCACCTCCGCCACGGCCGGTTAGGATCACACGCCCGGAAATAAGTGCTTGATTGAGAATGCTTGAATCATCGCCTGTCTCAGAGAAACTATTCCCAAAGAGCGAATCGTAGTCGTCTGCCCACCCAATCTCGAGGTCGAATGGAGGCTGAGGGGCTGGCAGGCGCATCAACCGTTCGGCGAGGATTCGAAAAAGCTGTTCAGTTCTCGTCGCCAATTGCACCTCCTTGTCCGACCAGACAATCCTCATGGCCGTGCACGGTAAAGAAGTCATCGAGAAGGACTGATGCGAATGCCGCAGCTGCAGACACTGCGTAAGGAGTCCACTGCTGCCGGGTGGCTTGATTTGACGCAGGGTCCTGATCGACGAGGTCGGAGATGCCTCTGACTACCAGATACTGTGGATTGTAGTGAACGGAGCTTCTCGCCTTGTAGACGGCCGAGGAAACTCCATATCCCTCCATCTCAAACGCATAGGCCTTATCAAAGTGGTCAAGAATGCGCCGCTGTTCCTCATTGTTTGGATCGCCGAGCAGGATATTCCCTGAGACAATTCCCCCTATGAAGAGCTTCGGGCACCCAAGGGAAGGACGAGGCGTCCTAATTCGTTCTATCCAGCGTTGAGGTCGAGCCCGCAGAGGCTCGACGTAGTTTTCGACCATGTGCCCTGATGGGTGATCGTGCGGGAGCTTGCGCTCGAATACTGCGCCTTCTTTATATTTCCAGAACCCGGAGTAGTCCATGTAATCCGCCACAACGACATCACCTAACGAGAGGCTGTCGCGGCCACTATGCCCACCGGCCGTTCCTATGAGCAGCAAGAACTGTGGACGAAAGTCCTCGATCAGGCCGCCTGCGACCTGAACAGAGATTACGTTGGTCTGTTGCGGCATCCGGCGATGAACGATGCGAAACCGACGACCGTCTGACGGGCTATCAGTGGTATAACCGGTGCCAGGCAATTGGTGGTTGAGCCCAAAAACCTCTTGAACCGCCTCGGCCTCCTCAATGGTAACCGTCATCAGACCGATATCAGAGTGACCGATTCTTCCGAACTGATCTTGCAATGATTCCTCCGGGCTTCGCCCTAGATGACGTCCTGCGGGCAAGCGATACTCGGACTAGCAGTTGGCATCGTGGCGAGCCAACTTAAAAACGTGGAATCCAGGGGCAGTCCAGGGCCAGTATACGCAAATCCCATACAACACGCTGGGCTCGCCTCGAACCGCAGCCGATTTGCGGTCTTTGAACGGGAGGCTGAGCTGATAGGTCTAATGGTCGGGGTGGCATGATTTGGATGCACATCCAGCTCCGCCAAGGCACTTTCCGGCCTCCGGCCGACCCCTCTGTTCTGAAGTGCTTACGTTTCAATGAAAGGAAATCGACATCTACGAAATTGACTACAGCCACTTGGCCTGAATCCACACCCCGAGGCAGTACCCGGCGGCAGTCTCGTGGGTCAAGCGACGACGGCCCCGAACGGGATCCTGCCGTGGTTCGCCAAGTGGCTCTTCACCGCGAGCTCGGAAACGCCGAAGCGGGCTCCGGCCTCCTCGATGGCCTCGGGCGAGAAGTCCCCTTCGAGGAACTCTTCTAGGGCGTCGAATGGGCAGAGGAACTCCGCCGCGAAGGCACGCTGCACCTTCTGCCGCGCGGTCTTGGCGTCCGTTGCTGGCAGCCAGCGCTCCCGCGGCGACGCGAGGAGGTGGCCGACGATGAACCGAGCCGCCTCGAACCGCACGCCCGGCCTGTTCCGTTTGCGGAACAGGAGGCTGAGGCTGTCCGTGCCGTCACGCCGGATGGCGAGCCCCATCGGGAGGCGGGCAGCGCCGGAGTGCTCGCCGGTGATCGTGTTGGTGGAAACTTGGAGCAGCTCCGCAATCTTGTCGTCGGGAACCGGGCTCTCGCCGAGCCCCCAGGCGCGCCGCGCTTCCGTGGCCAGAAAGCGCCCCCGCATCCAAGGTTCCTCTGACCGGCTCGCCACGCTTCTGAGCGCGGTGGAAAGGGATCGCGGGATCTCGATCCGGCCGTCCTGCCCGGATGATTGGGCGAACTCGAAGATCCGCTGGAGGGCCTGGCCTGGGTTGTCACCGGCACAAACCGGGGCAATCTCTTCGGCGGCTTCCGCACCCTCGTCCCGCGAGACCGCGCTGAGGTGCTCGATGAGTTCCTCGGGCGCGTCGTCAGGCTCGAACCCGAGCTGCGCCTCGAACTTCCGGAGCGTGGCCAGTTCCTGGTTCTTCCTCTCCTCAAGGACTTCCTTCCAGAGGTCGTGCAGAACCTTCTCG
>CAYNFM010000212.1:0-3369 GCA_964396415.1 uncultured Treponemataceae bacterium
ACGGACGATGCGGCCGCGGGCGATACGGCGGCGCCCGCGGCCGCGTCGAGCAGGTCGGCTTGGAGGGTGACTTCCATCGGAGGCGCGACTCGAGGCAAGGGCGCTGCCGGCAAAGAGAAGAGGGCGATCAATGAAGCGTGGAGCAGGACCGAGACCGCGCAGGCCGCGAGGACGCGGCGGCGGTCATCCATATGGCGGGGCCGGCGCGAGCTTATGGCGGCTTGCGTAAAGAGGCGCTCACGACCCTTCGGGAGTGAACGCATGCAAGCCACTCGATGATCCTTTCCTTCAGCGGTTCATGCGAAGCATGAACTCAACTAATAAAAAGGATCATCAGTCTTCCGCCGCCTTGGCCCAGGCGGCCTCGGCCTCGGCGATGCGCGCGACGAGCTCTTCCTTGGAGGGGCGCTTGGCGAGGAACTCGAGGAACTCCGGGCGCTGGCAGAGGTGGGAGACGGCGGCGAGCGTGGCCAAATGGCTCCGCGCGTCGGCGGAAAGGATGAGGAAGAGCACGGTAACTGGCTTGCGATCGAGGGCGTTGTACGCGATCGGAGACTTGAGGAAGAAGACGGCCACTCTCTGCGCGGCGGGGTCGGTGAGCATCGAATTGCGTGGGTGCGGTATGGCGACGCCGTGGCCGAGGGCGGTGGGCATCAGGGCCTCGCGCTCGAGGATCGCGGTCAGGAGATTCTCGCGATCGAGGGACTTGGGCAGGGATAGAGCCTTCGTCGCCTCGTTGAGGACCTCTACCGGATTGGAACCGGCGATGTTGTAGTACACACCGCCTCGCTCGATCAGATCGGCCAATGATACGACGCTGGACATGACCTGCTTCCTCCGCGGCTTCGAGTATGGACGGCTGGGGCCTCTTCCGGCAAGTACCGCGGCGGGTCCGGGCGTTAATGAAAAAGTAAGGCTATATGCGGGCGCTGGGTCGGGATCTCGGTGCTATTATACTAAATAGGATGAGGACCAAGCCGCGATCGATCCGCAATCTCGTACTGGCGCTCTTCGCGCTCACGATGGTGATGGCCTTCGCCCTATTCGCCAGCTATAACGAGATCATCACAGGCTACTACCGCGGCGAGTCGAGCCCGATCACGCGCTTCTTCCAGCCCGCGCCCTCTCCGGGAAGGAGCATGCGCACGATTTCTCAGGTGCTTCGAAGACTCAACGCGGCCCTCCTCGACGGACCTGAGCGCCTCTCCGATCCGGGCTTCCTCAAGTCCCTCGCCGTCGCCGCGGCCCCCTTCGGAATCGTGCTGCGTTTGGGCGACCATGTGGCCTTCAGCTCCGCGCGACTGGACGACGACGACCTCGCGCGCCTCCCCCCCTTCGGCGCACCCGCGACCGATCAGCCCTTCCCGGAGGGAGAGGTTCATTCCCATGTATTCCTCCAGCTCGATTTCATGGATACCTCCAGCCTTCCGGCTTCCATATTCATACTCAGCGTTCCACATCCCGAGGGCTCCCGCCCGCCCTTCGGGCGACAGCTCTTCCTCATCGTCGCCCTCATGCTCCTCGCGGCCGACGGCGCGGCCGGCGTCTACTTCATCATGCGCCTCACGGGTCCCTTGAGACGCGTCGAGTCGGCCGCCCTGGCCATGAGCTCGGGCGACCTCGATACCCCCGTCGCGGGCGACCAGATCCTCGAGCTGTCCCGCGTCTTCGCCTCCCTCGAGACCATGCGCTCCAAGATCAGGGACCTCCTCCTCCGGGAGCGGGACCGCGAAACCGATCGCCGCGAGCTCATCGCCAACCTCTCGCACGACCTGCGCACCCCCCTCTCCTCCATCCGCGGCTACGTCGACGGCCTCCGCGAGGGCATTGCCGACACGCCGCAAAAGCGCGAGCGCTACCTCGACGTCGTCGACCAGAAGATACAGGACCTCGACCGCATGATCGGCCAGATTTTCCTGCTCTCGACCCTGGAGGCCCAGGCGGCGCCCCCCGAGCTCAGGCGAATCGACCTGAGGGCCTTCCTCCGCGATTCGATAGAGGACCTCAGGCTCGCGCACGGCCCGGAAGAAGCGCTCTTCTCCGATGCCGGCCTCGCGGTCGCCCCCGACGCCGACCCTCTGTACGTACTCGCCGATCCGCTCCAGCTGAGGCGCGTCGCGGAGAACCTCGTCGACAACTCTCTGCGGCACTCCGGCAGGAAGCCGGTATCCATCGGCTTCTCCATATCCAGGGTCGAGCCCACGGCGGGCGCTTCGCCGCGCGTCCTCTTCTCCTTCGAGGATGACGGCCGCGGCATTCCGCCCGCGGAGCTCGATCGCGTCTTCGACCGCTTCTTCCGCGGCGATCCCTCCCGCACCGGCTCGGGCTTCGGGCTCGGCCTCGCGATAGCGAGGCAGATAGTCGAGGCCCACGGCGGGACGATATCCGCCGCCCGCGGCGCTAGGGGCGGCGCCGTCTTCAATATCGTCCTGCCCCTCGAGGAGGCCGGTTCATGAACGGCTTGGAAGGAGCGTCGCGGCCCGCGCCGCGAGCCCTGATCGTCGAGGACGATCGCGCGATAGCCGAGCTCGAGCGGGACTATCTCGAGGCGGCCGGCTTCTCGGCGTCCATACAGACCGACGGTGGCGCCGCCCTCGCGACGGCCCAGGCCACCCTGGCCGACAGCGCCTTCGACCTCTATATCGTCGACTTGATGCTTCCCGGATCCGACGGATTCGCCATTTGCCGCGAGCTGCGCTCCCGCACTGAGCGGCCCATCCTCATCGTCTCGGCGCGCGACGGGGACATGGACAAGGTGCGCGCCCTCGGCCTCGGCGCAGACGATTACGTGACCAAGCCTTTCAGCCCGGCCGAGCTCGTCGCGAGGGCCAAGGCCCACATAGAGCGCTACGAGCGCCTCCTCGGCGCCGCGCCCGCGGGCGGATCCCCCGTGAACGCCATCTTCGCGCGCGACATCGTGATCGACCTCGAGAAGAAGTCCGTGAGCGTCGCCGGCAGGACCGTCCAGCTCACCGCGACAGAATTCTCGATACTCGTCCTCCTGGCCTCCTCGCCGGGCCGCGTCTACAGCCGCGAGGAGATATTCGAGCGGGTCCGCGGCGAAGGCACCTACGGCGAGGTCTCCACCGTGACCGTGCATATCAGGCGCCTACGGGAAAAAATCGAGGCCGATCCCTCCGATCCGAGCCACATAGAGACCGTGTGGGGGATGGGCTATAGGTTCGTGCAATAGGCTCTATAATATTCGCCGCATGCTCGTCACCGCGCTCGTCCAGAAACCGGGAGACGGATCTTCGGTGAGCGAGGCGAATTCTTCAGGAGTATAGACGAGAAGGTCGAGCGAGGCGGCGAGATCGTAGAGCTCGGGAAAGCCGAGGGCGCGGTCCAGGAACGGCTTGTCGGTTCGCA
>CAYNFM010000213.1:0-3350 GCA_964396415.1 uncultured Treponemataceae bacterium
CGAGGCCAGATGCCTCGCGCGCATCCGCCACGAGATCGTCCGACAATATCAATGTGGCTCTCATGCATATAAAAATGACCAAATGATATGCGGATGTCAATTGATCCCGCAAAGGATTATGCCGACCCCGGCCTTTTCGCAGGCCCTGATCAGCCTCTCATCGAGGGTCGCGAGCGTCGAATGCTTTCTGATCGCCAGCTCGAGGTAGGCCGAACCGTACGCGCTCACATCGTAGAGCCGGGACAGCTCGAAGAACCGTTCGGCGTATTTCTCTCCGAAGCTGATGTCGGCATCGATTCTTCCGAATGGCATGACCTCCTTCTCGAGATGCTCGAATGAGACGATGCCAAGCTCGGTTCGGACCTCGTATCTGGAGGGTTGCCTGGGGTCGATGCCCAAAGAGGAATCGCTTCCTTATAGACGGGGCGCCGCCGGTTTGCGCGCTCTAACCGATTCATGGAAGACTGCGAGCGCGACGGCAGAGAGCCAAATCGGTATATTACCAGGCCGCTTCATGAGCGCCGAGCGGCATTGCCGGGCGAGCGGATAGCAGGGATACGCCTTCGATCGCCATGGGAGGCTTGAGTCGACGAGCCGGTCCCCAGCCGGTCTGCTCACTTTCCCCGCTTAGATCGCCCTCGTCCTCCTCGGCGAAGCCGCCTTCATCAAATGCGCAGGGGTACCGAGCGAGAAGCCCGGCCGTGCGAGCTAACGAGAGCCTCGCGCGTACCGATCGTCCGGTCTTCAGGCGATGCGCGATCGCCGAAACGGCGGCGAACGCCATCAGGTAGCCCGTTGCATGATCGAGCGCCTGAACGGGCAGGGGCGTCGGGCGATCTCGGCCGAGCAGCCTCATGCCGGCCTCGGCTATGCCGCAGCTCATCTGCACGAGGCTGTCGAAACCGCGACGGCGCTTCCATGGCCCGCTCCAACCGTAGGCATCCAGCGTCACTTCGATAAGGCCGGGCCTGATGCGCCGGCGCTCTCCCTCGCCTAGGCCCAGGTCGTCCAGGGCGCCCGGTCGATAGCCATGCACGAGAATGTCGCATTCCGACAATAGGGAAGCGAAGGAGCGTATTTGCTCCGCCTGCCTTAGGTCCATCCGGGCCGTTCGCTTGCCGAGCATGATCTCCGGCAAGACCCCCGGCTCGTCCCAATCCGGCGGGTCGATTCGCAGAACGTTCGCCCCGAGTTGGGCCAGGAAGCGGGTCGCGACCGGACCGGCCAGTACGCGGGTAAGGTCGAGGACTCGCAGCCCGTTCAAGGGCTTTCCCGTCTCGAGCCGCGGCGAGAGCGGCGGAGCGTCGCCCGTCTCCTGCCAGGAGATTAGCGGCTCCGCCGCCACGCTTCGGCCGGCTTCGGTCGCGATCCATTCGTCCGGGCGGCGCATCGTGGCGGCGCAGCCGCCGGCATTGACGATTTCCGACTCGAGGGATTCCGCGTCCCATGCCGATACGGAGGCTGCGACCTTCTCTTTATCTTCCTCGACGCCGAGTACATTCAGCGCCGCTTCGAGATGGCGAGGCGCGTTGGTATGAAGCCTGATCCAGCCGTCCTTGGCGCGATAGTCGGCTGCGACGAGGTTCCATGGCGGCGGGATCGACCAGCCGCTCGGTCGAAGGGAAGAGGCGAACCAAAACGAAGAGAGCCGCCGATCGACGACGATATCCCGCCGCTGACCGTCGGCGGCGAACAGCAGATCGCCGATGGCGAGCGCGGCGGCCCCGATGGACGCCGCGGCGAGATCGCTCACGGAGAACACGGATGGGAGGCTCCCGGAGCCGAGGAAGGAGATGGCGCTGACGGATCCGTTTAATCCGTCGGCGAGGATATCGTTCAGCATCGCCCGCTGCGGGGTTCGCCCTCGTTCGGAGCTTTTGCCGGTTCGACGTGCAAGGGTTCCATCACCTATCTCCCGCGCGTAAGCCGGAATCGCCGTTCATCTTTCCACCGAATGGTCGGAAATATCGGAAATAAAAGCCATTATTCCATCGACGTTTCCATTTACATCATGCAAAGGCACTCTGTTAATGCGTAGTCTGGCCGATCTTCCGGAGGAGTCGATTACCGACTCGATGACATGATATTTTGACGTATTGCTTTTCATGATCGCGCTTTCTTCGACAAGGAAACGCTCGGTTGCTTCTTTCTTCCAGGGTAACTCCCAATCCGTTTTCCCAATAATGGATTTCGGATCGGAAAGCCCTGCCATTCCGGCATAATTTTTATTACAACCGAGATATACCGATTTACTGTCTTTCCAGAATATGCTTTGCGGCAACGAATCCACTATTTCCTGAAACATTTCATAAGCAATGTACGTCCTTGTATCCTTATTCGGAAAGGCTTCTCGTATCTTATTTTTTTCCGTTATGTCTCTGAAAACAAGAACGGCTCCGGTAATTTTGCCGGCGTTATTGATGATCGGGGCGGTAGAATCGCCGATCCGATATTCGACATGATTCCTTGAAATCAGAATCGTCTCACCGGGCAAACCCGATGCGATACCGCTTTCCATGACCTTCCTTATCGGATTTTCCGCTTTGATCCTCGTATTAGCGTCTATGATAACGAACACTTCTTCGATCGGTCTTTGGTCGCCATCGCCGAGCTTCCATCCGGTAAGCTTTTCCGCGACGGGATTCATCCTGGTAACATTGCCGCTTAGGTCGGTAGCGATAACGGCATCGCCTATCGAATCAAGCGTAGTCTTGAGGTGTTCCTTTTCATTTTCCAGCTTTTTGTTCGCTTCAAACAGCTTGAATGCCATTTTTATGGATGCGTCCAGCACAGTCATTCTCGATTCCTTCAGTATGTACCCGTAGGAAGTAATTTTTTCGGTCTTTTTGACTATATTGGGTTCCGTATGACTCGATAGGAACACTATGGGAATTTCCCTGTGCTCCAATATGATTTCTGCCGTTTGAACTCCGTCGATCCCCTTGCCCAGGTCGATGTCCATAAGGATCAAGTCGATTTCATCATTATCTTTATAAGTATGGATTGCATCCGCGCCCGAAAAAGCGGTGAGTACTCGATACTCGAGCTTTTCGAGATCTTCTTGTTCCGCCAGCGCGATGATAGCTTCATCTTCGACAAGGAGAATCGTCTTTTTTCCCTCTGCCATCGTGGACTGCTCCTTATGATCTTTTCTAGCCCGATGAGCCCATGCTCCGCGTGAGCCGCCGGAGGAGAGGATCATTAAGCGGCTTGCGCTCGCTTTCTACCATATTGACATATTATTATACACGATTTCCCGGCGATCCAGGGCAGATCATCCGTTGCGTATGGGAAAATTATCCTGGAGCATTGACAGGTAAAGATAGTCGCATAAGCTTTGCCTTAAGCCG
>CAYNFM010000214.1:0-3337 GCA_964396415.1 uncultured Treponemataceae bacterium
ATCTTCTCTGCCATGCCGGTGACCTCTTCTGTCGACGAAAGTGCGCCATCATAGCGCGGATTCGGGCGATCGTCAAAAGGGGGAGTACGGCATCACCATCCGGACAGGACTTCCCGCCAGCGATCTCTCAAGCGGCGAAAAAACATTTATCCGTACTGTCCTGGGCGGGGCCTGTCGCGCGAATCCGCGTACTCCGCTACGCGGGGCCCATGGTTCGCGCGACACCCGCCTGCCCACGTCAAGGCCAAAAAGGGCGACATCCCTAGGCCGGTCCCCGCCGCGGTCCCTTCACATATGGCAATGCAATCCATGGCAACAGGGAGGTCTGCTGCCGTTCGAGCGTCGCCGCGAAGACGCGAAGCGGCTTCGCGAGCTACCTCGGGTTGATTAGCTGGATCTGGATTGCTTGATAAGGTCTTCCAAGGCTTCGGGGGCGACGTCGGCGCCGTTTTCCCATTCCAGGGCTCCAACCGGCGAGATGTGAAAGCGGGCGAAGGCGGCGCTTCCCCGTAGGGGATCGAAAATCGGCCCCCATAGCAGGCTCGTTAGATCGGCTATACCTTCGATGCCGTCCGAAAAGCGGAGGAATAGGCGATACTTTCCTGTGGCCCTTGCCTCGATTACACGGAGCATACCAGAATACTACTCAAGCGGGGCGATCCTTTTCAATGGTTGATGCTTGCGAGAAAGACTCCAATCCATCAATAGATCTTCCTTGTGCAGCATATACCATTCCATAAGGAGCATAAGTGCCCGGCGCGGGAATGTCCCAGCAACTAGGCCGGTCTCGATATCGACTCTGACTTCGAACTCAGCATACCTCGCATGGAAATGCGGTGGATGGTGATCGGCGTACAGCATGAAGACGAGAATTCCGAGAAATCGCGAAATTTCGGGCATGAAGCCTCCGCGCCATATACGGTTGCGGAGGGGAGGCCCGATTCAAAGAAAGATGGCGACATTGGGTGGGCAATAGCAAGGTTGGCCTTTCCCGAAGACTGTCAATGATTTGGACTGTTGCATCTTGAGCTCGTCCTTGTCTTCGTCTCCTAGCCTAACGACCTCACCGCTGAAGTCGAAGCCCAGCACATAGGGTAGTGGCAAATCGAAGACGTTCACGCGGGCAAGGGCCGGATCCATACGGATGAACGCCTCATCGTCTCAAAGGCCGAGATGCTCTTCCGTTGAATGCCGACAGACGCGCCAGCTTGCTTAATGGCGAGGGCATGGAATAAAACGGGAAGATTTTGGTCGCTCATGATGAACAAGATAACGCTCGGAGGAGGCCGACAATTGGAAACCGCAGGTAGAGTCCGGGAAGGCCCTTCAGCGACAATTTGCTTATTAGTCGTTTCCACGAATTTTACCCATCTACCTTCTTGGGCTGCCAGGCAATATTCTGACTGAGACTCCTCATGATGCCGACTCCGTCTTCGTCCTTTTCGACATCGCCGACATCCCGACCGATCCCGACACTCCAGCCCTGTGCGCCGGGGACTATCATTCGCGAGATATGCAGGAAGCTGCTGATAGAATCTAACCCTGTCGCTACGCGTCCCCGCGATCGGTCACGTCAGGCTCAATTTATTATGCTCGGCGACATGTTAGTTGTCATATTACTTGCTCCGATGTAGCTGCTCACGCTCGATCTCGCGAAACCGCCGATATGAAGGATCGGAGTAGAGAGGTCGATCGAGACGCCGATGAATAATCTATTCGCGTAAACATTCGGTCCGACTTCCAAGGTGAACATATCGCCTAGATCATAACCAGCGAATACGAACAAGTCCGATAGCGAAGTTGAAAAATTGAAAGGATTGTCAATCATCGTCGATGGACTTCCATATACGGAAGATTGAGCGATGGATATGCCTGCGGGAATCCCGAATCCTAGCGAAAATCTCTTGTATATGTCCGAGGAGTCATAGTGGATCATTTCCGTATTGACCGAATCCAATTCGGCCCAAGCGGCGGGGGATAGCTTTACGCCAGTCTGTATCTCCAGTTCCTTAACGTACTCAATTCTATCGATAATCCTGTCGGCATAGGGTCTTTTGGGATTTGTGAGGTTGAATTTTAATAGTACCGTGCTTGCGCCGCTGATGTTTTGACCCAATGTCCCACCATCGGAAGGGTAATTCCCCCATGCATTTCCCATAAATGCGTCGCCCGCGATTCCGATATGAAATTCGGCATATACCTTTTCTTTATCCATCTCTAAAATGTTATAATATTGCTGGGTAAGCGTGTTCTGCCAATTGGCTTTTATCGCTTTATCTATCGCCGTCGAGTCGTTGCTGCCGGCATCCAAAACCAACGATGGGACGCCTTGGCCCGATAATGCGGTAATGGAAAAAAACAGCAGGGCTAGTAATGCGAATTGTTTCATTTCTTTTGCTCCTTGCTTTAATTGACATTTCCGATAAACTAATAATGTTTCCTTCATATACGATCTCCTTTTTTTACGAACAACGCACTCGACAGGCCGTTTTGATTATCCAATCATATTTTGCATTGTAGCATGATGGTAAAGAATTGTTCATTGCAATTGTCTTACTATTACCTTAAGCCAATATTGCGCTACCCTCAAGCCAAATCCTGCATCTCGGGGAAGAGCCTCCTAAATCATCGACGGCCGGCATGACTTTAGGATCGGCTTTCACGACCTCGTCGACGGTCGAATCGGGCAGAGCGGTGAAAAGGCGATCGTAGATCTCGTGCTTCTCGGAGAGCCCGACGAGGCGAGCATCGAAAAGCGGCTCCCGTCCCCGATCGGCTACGAATCGGCGATGTCGCGTTCGACCATGAAGATCGTCGGGTCAGCCCCCGCATCGAGAGTTTCCATCGTTATATTATGCTAGACTAACTGCGGGATCGGGACGGTCCGCAAGAGAGTAGCTCGGATTTCGGAGGTAGCGATGCGGAAGTTCCTGCGTCAGGCGTCCTCGTTCATCGCGCCGGTCCTCGTGTGCATCGTCTTTCCCTATATTATTATCGCCCAGCGGCATGCGCGAACGGGATTCCCAATCTTCCCTTCCTTGGGATCGGCGGTCCTTGGAGGGATCATCGGCATCATGGGAGCGGTATTCGCATCGCTCTCCTTCCGACTGGTAATAAAAATCGGAAACGGAACCATCATGCCCTGGGATCCGACGAAGAAGCTTGTCGTCGTCGGTCTCTATGGATTCGTGCGAAACCCCATGATTTTGAGCATCCTGATCATACTGCTCGGAGAGGCGGTGGCTTTCGCATCGGATGCGATCTTTATCCTGGCGGTCGCATTCTTCATTATTAATACTCTCTATTTCCGCTTTTCGGAAGAGCCGGGACTCGAAAA
>CAYNFM010000215.1:0-3324 GCA_964396415.1 uncultured Treponemataceae bacterium
CGCGCTTTCCACGCCTCGGCGTAGTCCGTCTCTCCGGCGAATACGCGGAGAGCCAGGTCGGCGAAGAGGCCGGCCATCGGTCCCAACGGCTTCTCGGATCCGGATTCGTGTTTGCAGGCGAGGATCAAGGTCCCCCGGGAGGCGACGGGGCGAAGGGTCTCCTTGACGAGGGCGCTCTTCCCGATGCCCGGCGGACCCGAGACGAGGACGACGGGGCTCCCGCCGCTTCGCGCCACGTTGAGCGCGGCCTCGATGATGCTTTTCTCTTTCCCGCGCGCCCGAAAGCCGAAGGCGCGCGCCGCTTCGGGGTCGGCGTCGTCGTCCGCGCACGAGCTCGCCTCAGGCGACCTCTGATCGTGGCCGCGACGAGCTCGCGAGAGGGTTCGAAGCAGGCCCGCGGCGCTCCGGAAGCGGCGCTCGGGGTCGGGCTCGACCAGCTTCCCCAGCATTCCGTCGAGAGGCGAGGAACAGGCTCGCGGAAGCTCGCGGAGCGAAGCGCCCATCGAGAACAGGTCGACTCTCGGATCCGCCCGCCCCGCCCCCGATCCGGCGAGTTCGGGCGCGATGTAGCGGAGCATTTCGGCGGGGATCGCCGGGAAGCCGGAAGAGGCGCTCTGGCCGCGGATCTCAGCGGCGCGGCCCAGGCCGATAAGTGCGATGCGGGGCGCTCCGTTCGGCCTGCCTAAGTCCACGATGACGTCCATTGGATTGATGCTGCGATGAGCGAGGCCCGCGTTGTGCAGGCGAGCCACGAGGATGGCCAGGGAAGTCGCTATCGCCAGAACGAGCTCAGGCTCGAGCGCCCCGCCTTCCCTTAACGCGAGGAGGGGAAGGCCTCCCGTGTCGGCGGCCAGGAGACTGTCGCCTCCGCCCCAGGGAGCCAGCGGCCGCGGGATTCCCTCCACGTCGAGAGAGGACGACAGCTCGTAGTCCCGTCCGGCGAGCGCAACGCCGGCCTTGCCGTGGCCGTATATCCGGAGGAGAGCCGAGGAATCGGCGAGCCTAAACAGCCTTTCCGAGCCGAATTCGGCCAGGAGGACAGCCCTTCCCCCTTCTGTCTTCACGCGCGTTCGCCCAGGCTAATAGTCGTCGAAAATCTCGGCGAGGAAAGCCCCGAGAAGGGCGTTGAAAGCCCCCGGAGCGTCATACTGATGCCGTTCGAAGGACTCGCAGGACAGGGAATTGCCGTGGATCAGGACCGTCTGTCCCCGTTGCCCCTCGCTTACACGATAGGCGATTGTTCCCGCCGAGCTTTCGAAATGATATTTTTTGATTTTGCCCATGCATCATAGTACAATCGGGCTTTGTTATTTTGTCAACTCCGGATGGATCGGTTCCGATCGGCCACATTCGGGATGGGAAACAAGGCCCTGACCGTGGTCCCCGCCCCTATCCGGCTTTCCAGCTCCAAACAGCCTTCGTGCTCTTTGACGATCTCCTGACAGAGGCCCCAGCCGAAGCCCGTGCCGTCCTGTGCCCTTCGGGTAGTAAAGAATGGAGTCCCCAGCCTGGCCTGGACTTCGGGCGTCATGCCCTGGCCTTCGTCCGCCACTATCAGGACGGCTTGGCCATCGCGGGTCTCGACCGACAGGAAAACGGCCTTGTCCCGGTCGGCCAGGGAATGAAGGGAATTGGTCACCAGGTTGACGATCAATTGCTGGAGGCGGAATTCGACCCCGAGGATGACGACGGGGGCCCCCGGGGTTCGCACGGCCATCCGGCTGCTTTCCTGACGCCATCGGGCTTCGTAGAGCTGGGCGGTCTGCAGGACCACCAGGCCCAGATCCACGCGGACGGGCGGATCCTGAGGCCGGATTTCGGACCGCAGGTTGCTCAGGACCTGGTTGATTTGCCCGGAGGCTTTGATGATGGCATTCACCAGGGGTTGGGCTTGGCGCAGCCTGGAATCCTCGTCGCGGACCTCGCGCAAACCGTCCTCGCGCGCCCGCATCCGATCTTCCCGGACTTGGCGATGGAGCGAATCCAGGAGAGACGCGTTCAGCGCGATGACGTGGTTCGGGGTATTGATCTCATGGCCGACCTTGGCGGTCAGGAGCCCGAGGGTGCCCAGGCGGTCGGCTTGCGCGTTCCTTTCCTGGAAGCGATCGAATTCCTTTTGCATGGAGCGCACCCGAACGGCCAGGGCGGCGGAGAAGACCGTCGTTTCGACCATGACGCCGAGGATGAGGCAGACGGCGTCTCCGACCATATTCATGAATGCTCCCAGGAAGCCCGTCGAGCCGATGAACAGCCATCCGTAGGACAGGAGCATGCAGGACCAGCCCACGATGAAAAAGCGGCTCAGCCTATTGCCGCGCGCCATCTGCAGGATGGTGCCGGCCTCGACGGCGATGATCCCGATTCCGGAAGTCGCGAGTATGAGCTCGCCGGCCAAGCGGCGGTTTCCGGCGACGTAGACGGCCAGGAAGGCGGAGACCGCGGCGAAAAGGATCGGCTTTACCCAGGCTATGCCTTTCCAAGCCTCGAAGCGGTTGACCTTCGAAGCGAAGGCGCAGCCGGTCAACAGCAGAATCTCCTCCGAAAGGAAAAAGAAGGTAGTCAGATAGGGCTTGAGACCGGGAATAAGGCTCTGGAGGAATCCGGTATACAGGAGGAAGTAGGCCCCGAAGGACAATAGATAGAAGGTGTACCAGAGGTAGAGTCGGTCTCGAATGGTGGTCAGCATGAACAGGTTGAAGAGGATCATCAGGAGGAGGAAGCCGGACATCAAACCGAGGCAGCCGTAGCTCAAGGCGTCGGCCAAGGCCAGGGTCCGGTCGTCGCAGATCATGGGGAGGAAGCAGACGGAGGAGGTGGATTGGAGCCGGACTAAAAGGGAGCCTCGAGGCCCTGGGGGAAGGGGGAAGACCGTGGGAAAATGCATGGGAAGGCGAGGATCGTCGCCTTGGTCGGCCCCGGAAAAGAAGGGTCCCCCGGTCCACCCCGAGCCGTCCCGGAACCTGACGTCGACTTTGCCGACTTTGGAGGCCCACTGGGCCAGGGACAGATCCGCGGCGCTCCGCTCCGACCTGATCCAGTCGAGGCGAAGCCAATAGACATCGGGGCTGAAACCGAAATCCAGGAAGGGTTCCCGACATGGAATGAAGCGTTCGGAGGCCGCCCATGCCTCGTCCCAGGTCCAGATGCCGCCCTTGTCCACCCCACAGGTGAAAGAGCGCCCCACCGACTCCCCCGAGCCCAGGGAGGACAAGTCCAGAGGAGCCGCCGAAATGGCGGTCGTCAACAACAGGGCCGGCAGCAGCATTTTGGCGTACCGAAGGGAATGTATCACGGCTTCGACAAATAAAAAAACGGTATGCCTGG
>CAYNFM010000216.1:0-3322 GCA_964396415.1 uncultured Treponemataceae bacterium
GCGGAGCGATATGCGGAGCGATATCCGGATAAAGGAGAGGGCGAGGCCTCGGCGCGATCGGAGAGCCTCGAAATCGGACCGGAACTCGCCGCGCCGAAGAGCCTGCCCCCGGATACCTGGGGGAGCCTCGTCCACGCGACCCTCGAATCCAGGCTCCGCGTTCCGCCATCTGGCCTTAGACTCTCCTCGAGCCTCGAGAGCGCCCTGGAGACCTGCCTCGGCGGAGAGACGGCGATACGGGAAGCCAAGGAAAAGGCATCGCGGCTCGCCGAAGTCTTCCTGGGCTCGGAGCTCGGCCTTCGGGCGCTGGCCTCGAAAGAGCGATATGTCGAGCTTAAAGTGGCCATAGGCCTTCGCGACGGTCGCGCGACCGGCAGGAGCGACGTGCCCGGCGCGCGACGCGCGAAAGGCAGCATCGACCTCGTCTTCCTGGAGGAGGGACGCGTCGTCGTCGTCGATTACAAGACCGACGCTTCGATCGCCACGGGATCGCACGACCTTCAGGTCTCGACCTACAAGCGCGCGGCGGCGGAGATTTTCGGCTTGCCCGCCGAGGCTTGGCTGTTCTACCTCTACGGAGGCGGGAGAGCCATGATCGTGGACCATGGCGGAACGGCGCCGAATCTGGAGGAGGCTCCTGAGCCCGAACCCATCGTCGCCCCTCGCTTCGGCTTCTCGACCGCATGATGGGATCAGCAGACGATTCATGGATTATTTGTTTGGGGTATATGACTTTAGATCGATCGCCGCCTCGGCGCAACGCGGATCCCCGCCCAATAAAGCGTAGCCGGCCGACTTGCGCATCCTCGTCTCCCGTCTATACTTGAAAGCGGCAACTCTATGAACAACGAGAATATCCTAATCGTCGAAGACGAGAAGATCATCGCTCTCCATCTTCAGCGTCGTCTCGAGCGTTTCGGCTATTCCGTAATAGGCATGGCCAGCGACGGTGCCGAGGCTATCGCCCTCGCGAAGGATCGACTGCCGGATATCATCCTCATGGACATCATGCTCGCGGGGAGCATGGACGGCATCGAGGCGGCAAAGCAGATCCGCGCCCAGCTCGCCATACCGGTCATCTTCCTGACGGCCTACACCGACGAGAAGACCCTCGAGCGGGCGAAGGAGGTCGAGCCCTCCGGCTATATCCTAAAGCCCTTCAAGGAGCGCGAGCTCTACACGACCATCGACATCGCGCTCTACAAGAACAGCATCGACAGGAAGCTTCGCAAGCAGGAGAGGCTCTTCTCCGCCATCCTGCACTCGATCAACGACGGCATCATCGCCACCGATACCGAGATGGCCGTCGGGTTCATGAACAAGGTGGCCGAAAGCATCACCGGTTGGGCGGAGTCCGCCGCGAAGGGCCGCCACGTCGCGGGCGTCCTCTCGATCCTGGACCAGAGGACCCACCGCGGGCTGCTCGCGAGCCTTCCCCCCAACCTGGACGAGAAGCCTTTCTTCTTCAACGAGGCGGTGATCAAGAACGCCATCGGGCAAACCCTTCTCGTCGACGGCTCGATAACGCGGATCCACGAGAAGGAGAACGAGTCCGACGGCTTCCTCATCACGCTCAGGGACATAACCGAGATAAAGCGGATGTCCGAGACCATCGACTATCAGGCCAGCCACGACAACCTCACCGGGCTCTCCAACCGCGAGGAGTTCTCGTTCATGCTCAACGAGCTCCTCGCCTCCCTCCGCACCTCCGAGGCCCGCCATGCCCTCCTCGTCATCGACATCGACCGCTTCAAGGCCATCAACGACACCTGCGGGACCATGGCGGGGGACGAGCTCCTCAGGCAGATCGCCTCCCACGTCCAGGCCAACATCTCGCGCAAGGACGTCTCCGCGCGCATCGGGGGCGACGAATTCGCCATCCTCCTCAGGGACTGCGATCCCGAGGATTCCATCAACGTCGCCAAGCGGCTCAAGGCCGCCGTCGAGGCGAGGAAGTTCTCGTGGCATACCTCGATCTTCCCCGTGACCCTCTCCATCGGCATCGTCTCCCTGTCGCAGGAAAGCGAGGATACCCATACCGTGCTCGCGGCCGCCGACGATGCCTGCCACCTCTCCAAGGAAGAAGGCGGCAACAGGATCAACGTGTTCCAGGCCAAGGACACCAAGTACCAGAAGCGCCGCGGCGACATGGAATGGATCGCCAAGATCAACAAGGCCGCCGAGGAGAACCGCTTCGTGCTCTACCAGCAGCCGATAGTGCCGCTCTCGGATTCGATCGACCTCAAGCCCAAGGCCGAGATCCTCCTCCGCCTGGTCAACGAGGACGGGACGATCGCCAGGCCGGGAGACTTCATCCCGGCGGCGGAGCGCTACAACCTCATGCCCCTGATCGACCATTGGGTCATCAAGAATGCGCTCGCGGCCTACAAGTCCCTCTCCGACAGGGGCGCGGAGATCGCGAAGCGCATCATCTCGATCAACCTTTCCGGCCCCTCCCTCCTCGACGAGTCCCTCGTCGACGTGATCCTGTACGAAGTGCACCGCAACGGCCTCGAGCCGACCAGCTTCTGCTTCGAGATAACCGAGACGGCCGCGATACAGAACTACGTCGCGGCCTCCCGCTTCATAAGGCGCCTGAAGGACGAAGGCTTCACCTTCGCCCTCGACGATTTCGGCTCGGGCTTCTCCTCCTTCGGCTACCTCAAGAACCTCCCCGTCGACTACCTCAAGATCGACGGCGCCTTCGTACAGACGATAGACGAATCCCTCGTGAGCTACACGATGGTCGACTCCATCAATTCCATCGGGCACGTCATGGGCATCAAGACCATAGCCGAATTCGTCAAGAACCCGGAGATCAAGCGCCGCCTGACCGAGATCGGGGTCGACTACGCCCAGGGCTATCACATAGCCGAGCCGGTGCCGCTTTTGTAGAGGGGGAACCTCGGTATCTTCCCCTGATCATGTCGTGCAGCACCCGGTCGTCGCCTGCGCGCGCTGTGGTCTCGACCTGTCGGCGCATCCCGCGGAAGTGGAGCGGCGGCAGGTCTTTGACATCCCGCCTCTTCGCCCGGAAGCGACCGAGCATCGCTTCGAGTCGAAGACTTGCCCCGGTTGTCATTCGGTCACATAGTCACCCAAAAACATCATAATGGTCTTCTTATAGTTCATCGGGCTAGACGTCTCTCCCGGCTCCCTTTTCATGCGACAGTGTCTATGTCGTCTCGAGACCTGGCGCATGGTCTGCGAAAGTCCATGGCGTTCTTCCCCAACACCGTGAAATGACTGTTTTATTCACTTAAAGCGGACCCTGGATAGTCTTATAAATGACTCTAGGATGAGTGGTAAAATCCTCCTGGAC
>CAYNFM010000217.1:0-3290 GCA_964396415.1 uncultured Treponemataceae bacterium
GCCACGACTCGGCCCGCCGCCGCTTCGCCTACTCGATCCGCTTTGGCTCCCTCTCGACCAAGGCCCGCCGCGTTGCCTGGTCCTCGGTCCTGTCAGCGTCTACTGGACCTAAGTTCGTCTCGCCACGTTTCATTCAGGATGCCTCTCGTCGGTTCGAGGTCAACACTGCGGGTATCGCCCAGGCGGTCGCCGTCTATCGCTCCATTGACCCTGAAGGTTGCCTGCCCGAGCCTGAACGGGAGAGGGTCCTCTCTCGGCTCCTTGCGAACCACCAGGAGCTCCTTTCGGGCTCGAAGCCGCTACCGCCTCTTTCTGTCGCCGATACCTACGATCCTTCGGTGCTCAACACGGATGTCCCGCCTGAGGCGATTCTTGGGGCCATAGGCGACTTCTACGCCCGTCGGCAGCCCGGAGACCGATTCTCGATGAATCTCCTCTTCCACGGCCTTCCTGGCACGGGTAAGACCGAGTTCGCCCGCTACCTCGCCGACGCCCTTGACCGCGAGCTCATTCAGAAGCGGGCCTCCGATCTCCTGTCCATGTGGGTCGGCGGCACGGAGAAGGCGATCGCTCAGGCCTTCGCCCAGGCCGAGGACGCCGATGCCATCCTCCTCCTCGACGAGGCGGACTCGTTGTTCTTGAACCGTGAGCATGCACAGTATTCGTGGGAGCGCTCGCAGACGAACGAGCTCCTTACCCGGATGGAGGCCTACTCGTGCGTGCTCGTTTGTTGCACGAACCTCTTGAAGAACCTTGACGGCGCCGTTCTCCGCCGCTTCGCCTTTAAGGTCGCATTCCGGCCGCTAGCCGAGGAAGGCCGTTTTGTCCTCTTCGAACACTACTTTCCATCGGTTCCACTCTCACTCGAAGCCCAGACTAGCCTCGCAGCCCTTTCGATGCTCACGCCCGGCGACTTCAAGGCTGTTCTGTCTCGGGTTCGGTTTGCTGCTGGCATGAGTGCTGAGTCTCTCGTCGACGAGCTTGAGGCGGAGTGTTCCTACAAGAAGTCTGTACCCACGATCGGTTTCCGTACTTGAACATACGAGGCCCGCTCCTTCACTGGGCGGGCCCTCTCTTTATAACTCTATCCATACCAGATTACCTCTAGGTAATCTCTCACTTTCTCAATCCTCAATGTCGTTTCTAATAGTTTCCAATAACTGGCGCAATGCATCGTAAACGCTTTATAAAACCATGTTGCAAGAAGTCTCCGCGCGCGCGACATTCAGCGACGGAGGTAACTGATGGAACACGAGAGCAAACGCGATCTTTGGAAAGTCACTATTCGCGGGTGGGCTGAAAGCGGTTTGAGCCAGAGAGAATATTGCTTTCGACAGAGCCTAACCTACTCGGCGTTTCGCTACTGGTATAGACATCTTGGATCTGGAAACGAACAAACGGAATCAAACAGGCGAGTTCGCGCCGTCGAAGTTTCACGGAAAGCGATGAAGCCTCATACAGCTGCAATGAATCCAGTGGAGAATGGAGAAATCGAGACAGATAAAATTGTAATCAAAATACCGGGAACGGAAGCTACAGTCACGATATCCGGGCTAATGAGCTTGGCTACTCTGAATCGGATTTTGGGCGTTTTTAGAGGGATCGACAGCCATGCTGAAGCTTGAGGCAATGGCGCGTGTCTGGCTCGTTCTCGGAAAGACCGATATGCGGAAGTCGATCAACGGACTGTCGGACCTAGTCGCGAACGAACTCAAGCTCGATGCGATGAGCGGGCAGTATTTTGTGTTTTGCGGAAGGCATCGGAATACGCTGAAAATCCTCTATTGGGACAAAACCGGCTATTGTTTGTGGTACAAAAAACTCGAGCTGGACCGGTTCAGGTGGCCGCGGACCGCAAACGAAGCTCTGGCGGTCACGGGCGAGCAGTTGGGATGGCTATTGTCGGGGCTCGACATAGGACAAGCTCATCAGCGCCGATTATTTTCAGCATAAAATCGGCTAACGTCTTGTTGCAATAATTCGCGTATGGCATACTGCTTTCGATGGAAAACAGCACAGCCATCGAGCTCTTAAACTCGCTTCGTACCACGGCATTCACATCGAACGGCCGTAGGGAGATTCTTGACGGCCTCGACCTCATCGAGTCCATGCTGCGCGAGCAGGAACACCAAAGGATCGCATACCATACGCAGTTGGCTGAGCGGGATCAGAAGATAACAGAGCGAGACAAGAAGATAGAAGAGCTACACGCCCGGACGCGAATCGCCGAGGAAAAGCTCTCGCTTCTCGAAGAACAGATACGGCTCGATACCGCTCGAAGGTTCGGTCGCTCGAGCGAAAGATGGACGAGCGACGAAACGATGCAGGCTCGGCTTTTCAACGAACTCGAGGTGGCTGTCGCTTGTGACGCCGTGACGCCGAGCGAAGAACCCGGCGTGCCGGAAGCACGACTGCAGCGGAAAACTCGGACGGAGCGAACTGAACGGGCCGGCGGTGGAAGGAAGCCGCTTCCTGTGGACCTTCTCAGGCGTGAGATTGTCATAGATATTCCCGACAGCGAGAAGACCTGCCGCTCATGCGGAAAGGATCTCGTTCGTATCGGCGAGGACGTGAGCGAACGGCTGTGCATCGAGCCCGTGAAGTTCTTCGTCGAGAAAACCATTCGTCCGACGTATGGCTGCAGCTGTGGTTGCGGCGGCGTGCATAGTTCTCCTCCACCAAAGCGAATCATACCGAAGAGCATCGCGAGCCCCTCGCTTCTGTCTCAGATCCTTGCGTCGAAGTTCTGCGATGCTTTGCCATTCTATCGGCAAGCGAACATCCTCGAGAGGGATGGAATCGAGATAAGCCGAGCGACGATGGCGCGTTGGGGACTGGAAGCGCACATGCTCCTCTCGCCCTTGACCGAGCTGATCCGGAAGAAGATCAGGACGAGCGCGGTCATGAACATGGACGAGACCCGAGTCCGCGTCCTTCATGAAAACGGTGAGATCAAGGAAGGGCTGTCATGGATGTGGTGCGCGGCCGCCGCGATCAAGCTTCCCGAACCGGCGGGAAGCCATCGCGAGCTCAAACTCATTACCTACTACTACGCCCCTGGTCGGTACAAGGAAATCGCTGAAGAACTCTTGAATGGCTTCACGGGCATCCTCATGAGCGACGCCTATGCCGCATATAACGAGCCGTCCCGAAACTCGGGGATCGTACAGGCCGCGTGCATGGCCCATGTCCGGCGAAAGTTCCATGATGTTCTCAAGATCGAGAAGGGCAACAGGATGGCGAACGAGGCGCTGGGATACGCGGCCGAGGATCCGAAGTCGGCGATGAAA
>CAYNFM010000218.1:0-3274 GCA_964396415.1 uncultured Treponemataceae bacterium
TCCTTTTTCGATGCGATGACTGCTTTTCAATTGCAGGGTCAGTAGTCCGCGCCTTTTCCGTTTACGTAGCGCAATGTCCTCGGACAATTCGCAATGCAAATCCCGCAAATGGTATGGCCGGCTCGAATCGCGTCGGAAAGCCGAGTCGCCATTGCCTTACAAGCATGGGCCTCATAAATTTCGTCCCTTTTCATCCCTCTCTTCCAATTCCTTCCGGTTATAGCTTTAGCCGGGCAGAGAGCGAAGCAAGCTTTACATTCTCCGCACTTTGATTCAAGTATTGGATTCCCGGTTTTGAGCGGGATATTCGTCAAGACAGTCCCAAGCCTAATCCCCGAGCCGAACTCTTCGGTAATGAGGAGGTTGCATTTTCCGATCCATCCGAGCCCGGAGAGTGTCGCCGAGGTTTTGTGAGGGAGGAGAGTCGTCAGGGATTTCGTGTCATATTTCCGATTGTCGTCATCTATGGCGAGCGCGGAATATCCAATGGAAAGGATATAGGATTCAAGTTCTTTAGCGATCTTAGCGAGGAGGGAATTCAGCCTCTTGTATTCTTCGTAATATTCAGGAGTAGGCCCATGCGTGATTTGTTTCAAGATATTTTTTTTGATCGGAAAGCCAAAAGAAATAGACCGTGGGAATCCATATTTATCCTCATCAGGAATCGGCGATAAATCGGCAAAGCCGAATGAGCCTATCGCTCGCTCTTGAAGGAAAGTGCTTAGCTCCGAATTGAATACTGCGACATCGCTCATGAAAACCTCAAAAAGATTCAATGCTCCGAGTATTCCGGGTTGAATTTGCCACCCATTCCGGGCGCGATTTTTCTCCCCGCGATCAGCGGTACTGAACGTCGAGCGACAGCGTGCCTATGTCCTGGTTGAATGTGTAGTCGATGCCGCGGAATGCCACCTTCGACTCGGCCGCGGCGATGGCCTTCTCGAGCTCGGCGCCGAACGTAGCGGGGCTGAAGCTCCGTAGTCTCCTGCTGATGCCCCGGTCCCTATTCCTGAACGAAGTCTCGAGACTCGCCTCGAGCGCCCTGAAATCCTCGACGACCAGATTCTCGACCTCGAACCAATTCGCCTCGCCGCTCGAGCACGCGGGGACGGAATCGCGCTTCCATGAATGGTTCGCGGCGATCAGGCCGTCCGGAAGGTTGAAATAATCGTGGCTGAGGATCTTGGTCGGGCCGACGGGATCGTCGTAGGTCACGTCGAGATGGTACCAGGAACCGTCGATCCTTACGAGATTCCATGAGTGGCTCCCTTCCTCGGCCGTTCCCTGCACGATCCGGCACTCGAGCCCGGCCTTGGAGGCGAGCATGAGGAAGGCCTTGGAAAAGGAATCGCAAACTCCCTTACCCTCGCAGAGCACGCCGTAGGGCGTGTGCGTGCCGGGACCGTCCCTCCCCGTGGAAAAGGCGACGGCGTCGTAGCTGGCGGCCTGCACGAGGCCGTCGTGGAGGGCGAGCTCCTTCGCGAAGTCGCCCATCCCGGGCTTGACGAGGGCTGCGACCATCGATGCGGCGTTCCTGTCGGTCTCCTCGACGATCGACGCTATGCTCGAGCGGGGAAAAGTATAGGCGATGGACAGGGAGATCGACTCGAGCTTGGATCCCTCCTCGGAGGTCGCCGAGTACGAGCAATCGGCATAGAACAGACCGCCGGAGGTGGAGGACCAGGCGACTGCCGACATCTCGTCGTCCATCACCTTCTCGTCGAACCAGGGTCTGCTTTCGTCGACGGAGAAGTAGAGCTCGGAGCTCGCCGAATCGAAGGCGGTCTTGAGAAGGGCGGCGAGTTCCTGTTCCGAGGCGAGGGGCTTGTCGACGCGAAGCACCTCCTGATAGCCGAAGAGCGGTCCGGCGAGGATCAGGAGAGAGGCGAGAGCGATGAAAATCTTTGTCTTCAAAGTCCCTTCCATTCCAAAGAATCGCCTTGACGCAGGGCGCAGGCGATGTAAACTTGGGACAGAAGATGGCGCGGCCATTACGAACAGCTCTGCCAAGCAATCCAAATAGGGAAGGGGGAACCGGTATGAGCGAAGAAACCAAGCGGTCGGAAGCGGATATGGCTCACAAGCAGGTTGCCGGCAGAGGCACGACGAACCAGGATTGGTGGCCCAACCAGTTAAATTTGGACATCCTGCACCAACATTCCTCCAAGTCCAATCCGATGGGCGAGGGTTTCGACTATGCCAAGGAGTTCAAGAGCCTCGATTTGGCTGCCGTAAAGAAGGACCTTCATAAACTGATGACTGAGTCGCAGGATTGGTGGCCGGCGGATTTCGGCCATTATGGGCCCTTGTTCATCCGCATGGCGTGGCACAGCGCGGGCACCTACCGCACCGGCGACGGCCGCGGCGGCGCGGGGCACGGCAACCAGCGTTTCGCGCCCCTCAATAGCTGGCCCGACAACGTCAACCTCGATAAGGCACGCCGACTTCTTTGGCCGATCAAGCAAAAGTACGGCCGCAAGATTTCCTGGGCCGACCTGATGATCCTCGCCGGCAACGTCGCCTTGGAATCGATGGGTTTCAAGACCTTCGGCTTTGGAGGAGGGCGCGAGGACATCTGGGAGCCTGAGAAGGACACCTACTGGGGATCCGAAAGCAAGTGGCTCGCCGACAAGCGGTACTCCGGCGACCGGGACCTCGAGAACCCGCTGGCTGCCGTGCAGATGGGTCTCATTTACGTCAATCCCGAAGGTCCGAACGGTAACCCCGACCCCGTCGCCGCGGCGCGGGATATCCGCGAAACCTTCGCTCGCATGGCGATGAACGACGAGGAGACCGTGGCGCTCATCGCCGGCGGGCACAGCTTCGGCAAGACCCATGGCGCCGGCGACCCGGCGCTCGTCGGCCCCGAACCCGAGGCCGCCGGCATCGAGGAGCAGGGCCTCGGCTGGAAGAGCGGCTTCGGTACGGGCAAGGGCGATGACACGATAGGTGGGGGCCCGGAGGTCACCTGGACCGCGACGCCGACGAAGTGGAGCAACGGTTTCTTCGAGAATCTGTTCGGCTACGAATGGGAACTGACGAAGAGTCCGGCCGGGGCGAAGCAGTGGATGCCGAAAGGCGGCGCCGGCGCCGGTACGGTGCCGTTTGCTCACGATCCCTCAAAGCGCCGCCAGCCGGCCATGCTGACCACCGATCTGGCGCTGCGTTTCGACCCGGTGTACGAAAAGATCTCGAGGCGTTTCTACGAACATCCGGATCAGTTCGCCGACGCCTTCGCCCGGGCATGGTTCAAGCTGACCCACCGCGACATGGG
>CAYNFM010000219.1:0-3152 GCA_964396415.1 uncultured Treponemataceae bacterium
CGCGTAGGTCGAGTCCTTCCTGTCCGCCTTCGCGTCCAGCTTGAAGAGATAGCAGTCCGCGCCCTCCCTGAGCTCCTCTGAAAATGCGCTCACGTCGTAGTCTTTCGCGAAGCCCGTGCGCGCGACGTCGCCGTTGGAGGTCTCGCCGAGGAGGACCTGGAGGGGGGAGAGGCGTATCGGGTTCCGCGTCCTCGGGAAGAGGTAGTACACCACGCGGCCGTCCATGAGCATCTTGCGCCCTTTGACCGAGGCCGGCTCAGAGAAGTAGACGAGGACCGAGTTGCCGGCCTCCGCGACCTTCACGTCGCCCCGCAGTACGTTATAGTCCTTCTGCTTCCCGGACTCGAAGGACGTTATGCGCATGTCGAAACTCATGTCGGGTATGGTCCGGCGCTCGTCGATCCGCGCGAGGAGCTCGGCGGGGGATTGAGCGCCCAGGGCCCCGATGGCCAGGCAGGATATAAGGCAGGCGAAGAGGATCTTCATGTCGTACTCCTATTTGGATCTGAGCAGCTCGGCGATGACTCGCCGGGAGGATAGAGAGGCCGGTACGATGGCCCCGGCCGCCGCGGCCAGAATGACCCACAGGGCATTTTGGACGAAGGTGGAGAGCTCGGGCCTGAAGAGGATGGTGAGCGCGGAGCTCGTCCCGGGCTGGGGCGGAACGGTCATTCCGCCGGCGGCGTTGACCGCGGCGATGCCTCCCCAGCCGATCGCCGCTCCCGCGATCACCCCGACGAGTCCGAGGGCGAGACCCTCGGCGAGGAACATGACCGTGACATGGGAGCGCCTCGAACCGAAGGTCCGGAGCGTGCCGATCTCCCGCAGGCGCTCGAGGATGGCGAGGGAGAGAGTCCCCGAGATGGAGAAGAGCGCGACCACGAGGACGATGAGCCTGGCCACGGCGGAGATCATCCGATAGACCGAGCTGGCCTGGCGATAGTAGGGCGAGAGCTCCTCCCAGGTTCGGAAGGTGAGGCCGGAGGCTGCATCCAGGGCGCCGGGCCCGGCGGGGCCGGCGCCAGAGGCCGCGGCGAGCCGAGTCGCGACGCGCTCGGTATCGCCCGTCGATTTCAGGAAGACGGTGAGCCGGGGCACGGCCTCGGTCCCGAGCAGGGTCGAGGCGTCGCCCAGGTCCATGGACACGGAGACATTGTCGAGGGCCGCGATGATCGTCGACGTCGTTCCGGCTATCGTGTAGCTCAGGGTGTTCACGCCGCCGCCCTCGCCTACCGCGAAGAGCGAGACCCGGTCGCCCGGCGCGAGGCCGAGCTTCCGGGCGAGGCCTCGCCCGACGAGGATCCTGCCCTTATCGCCCGGCGCGAGATCGCGTCCCGCGGCGATCTCGCGCTCATCGAGATCGGCCTTGGCTTGGGCGATCGGCAGGGCGCTCACCTGGGCCGTGCTCGTCCTGCCTTTCGCGGATATGACGGCGATGAAGGACAGGGTCGGCAGCACGTCCGCCACTTCGGGCAGGGAGCGCAGCTCGGCTTCGAGCCTCTTCGCATCCGGAAGCATGAAGGGGATGGGGTCGTCGTCGCCCTCGTCGAAGTATCTCGGCGAGAGGGCGGCCTGGATGTGGCCGGTCCCGCTGTGGATTACGACCTCCCCGAGGCCGCGCATCGAGTAGGTGACGTAGCCGTCCAGGAAGGTGAGGCCCACGAGGCCGACCGCGATCGCGAGGAGGGTCGAGACGGTCCGGCGGCGATTGCGGTTCAGGTTACGCGCGGCCATCACCATGGTCAGTACGAAATGTTTCATGGCGTCTTTCCTATATCTGCCTGAGGCATTCCGCCGGCGTCATGCCGACGGCCCGGCCCGCCGGGAAGAGGGAGGCCAGGGCGGCCGTGGCCGCGACGGGGAGCATGTTGAGCCAGACCGCTCGCAGGTCGGGCGCGAGCTTGATCACGTGCAAAGCGAGCCCGGTCCCCTCCCGGAAGGGGAGGCCCCCTCCCATATTGATGAGCTCCGAGAGCCCGAAGCCCAGTCCTATGCCCAGGGCCGACCCGACGAGCCCGAGGAAAGAGCCCTCCAGCACGACGAGGGCGAGGATGCTCCGCCTCGGCGTGCCGAGGGCGCGGAGCGTGCCCCACTCGCGCATGCGCTCGAAGACGATCCGGTTCATCGTATTGCCGAGGATGAAGAGGGTGACCAAGAGTATGATCGAGCGGATGACCTCCAGGAAGCCGTTGAACATGGTGTTCACCTGGAGATAGAACGGCGCGAGCCGGGGCCATGCGCGTCGCGGCATGCCGGCCGGGAGGCTCGCCGCGAGAGCGTCCGCGAGACCCGCGTCCTTCGCGAGCACGTGGAAGACGGGGGGCTCGGCGATGCCCGTGAAATCCATCGCCGTCCGGTAGTCCGTGAAGGCGAAGAGCTTGTCCCTGCCGGGGTCGCGGTAGATCGCGGCGACCGTGAAGTCGCGGCCGTTCAGGGCGCCATCGGGCAGGAGGCCCATCAGGGTGACGATGTCGCCAGCCCGCGCGCCGAGTATGCGCGCCGCGGTCTCGCCGAGGACGATCCGATCCCTGTCCGAGGGGCCCGGGGCCGCGCCCGCGACCAGCGCGCCGAGATTGAAGCGGTCCTTGGGCGCGTCGACTGCCTTCGATCCGGGGCCGGCGGACGGCGCGAAGTACATGCGATCCGCCGGGTAGGCCTTGACGAGGAGGGTCGCCGACTTGTCCCCGAAACCCGCAATAGAGGTGAAGCCGGTCGAGGGGAAGACCGCCTCGACCCCCGGCTCCCTCCGGACCTCGTCCATCCTGAGCTCGGCGTCCTTCATGAGGTAGGCGTAGGGATCGAATTCCCCGTCCTCCCAGTAGCCCTCGCCGCCCACGACCTGAACGTGGCCGATGCCGGAGAGGATCGTCCGGTCTCGGAGGTTGGACATTATGCGCGTTATGTAGCCCTGGAAGACTACGAGGCCCGCAAGGCCTATCACCAGGGCCGAGAGCGCGATCAGGGTCCGCCGCTTCTGGCGGAATACGTTCCGCCAGGCCATCGCCGCGAGTCTCATGCGGCCTCCCCGTCGGACTCTATCCGGCCGTCCAGCATCTTCACGATCCGCTTCGCATGGCGCGCGACGGCGGGATCGTGACTGGAGAAGATCAAAGTCGATCCGAGAGTCTCGTTCAGCTCGACCATGAGGGCCA
>CAYNFM010000220.1:0-3128 GCA_964396415.1 uncultured Treponemataceae bacterium
AGCTTTTTCAATTAGTAAAGAAGTAACTTCAGAAAGCGAATAATACCCATGCAACAATAACCATTGATCCAGTCTTCTAAGTAGTCGAAGGTAGTCGATAATTGTTCTCGAAGAATATTGCTTGATCTGTAGATATTCGATGAAGTTACTGATATATGACCCAAACAACTGTAGTGATTGGAAAGTTTGACAAAAAGCGTTAAAATCTTTTACACCTAATCCTCTGACCCGCTTCTGGCGCATTTATATCGCCCCCTTTTGATGAGTGCTTCTTGAATGATTGGAAAGGTTCCATTTATTGAGTTGACTTAGATCGCTTGAATTCAATTTACAAACAGCTCTCTGTTCTTCACATGCAAGTGCAGAGGACACGGACATTGTACCCTTAGCATACCTGAAACCACTGTAGTATCTTTCCTGATAAACCACTTCTCGTCCCATCCTTTTAATGTTTCAGCCAAAAAAAAGGCACCCCTCCTCATAACCTATTACGGTCTTGATGAGTGGCGCCATCTCCATTATAAGGAGCAGTGCTCTTCTCTAAGGATAATTAAAAGGAACTCTTAATTATCCTGCGTTCTAATACTGCAATTTCCCTTTTTTCTCTCAGCTAATAATAACTAGGAATGCAATTATTGTCAAAAGAAAGCTGAAGGAGGGTCAGTAATGTAAAGTGGTGTACACGCTAAGTTATTAATTTACAAATATTTGGAAAGGTATTTGCACATAATTCCATTCTTAACATAAAGGAACTTATGTGAAGTTTAACATAAATGGACAGGTGGACCTCCTGGGCGGTCGGGATAGCGGCGACGGGCGTCGCGGTCGCCTCGATCATCATGGGCGCTCTCCCCTGGATATCCCTGGCCTTGGCGACGAGCTTCGGCCTCTACGGCCTCGTCAAGAAGAAGGCCGGCCTCGAGCCCTTGGCGGGCCTGGCGGCCGAGACCCTCATCGCCTCGCCCTTCGCCCTCGCCTTTCTCCTCGCGCGCGGCGCCGCGGGGGCAGGCTCCTTCGGCGGCACCGATACGGTCGCGACGGTCATGCTCCTCCTCGCGGGCATCGTGACCGCCGTGCCGCTGCTCTTCTTCGCCGCCGCCGCGAACCGCATAACCCTCACGCGCATGGGCTTCATCCAGTACGTGTCGCCCACGCTGCAATTCGGCTTGGGCGTCTTCGCCTTCGGGGAGGGCGTGAGCCCGCCCATGATCGCCGCCTTCGTCGCAGTCATCGGGGCGGTGGCGCTCTATGCGTTTACCCGGGGTAGGCCGCGATGACGGGATCGAAGGAACCGCGGTCCTCCTCGGATTGACGGACGCTAGTCTTCGGCTCAGAACTGAGTCCAGTAAATGTCGTCCACGTCGATTTCCTGTCCCGTCGTCGCGGCCTGGGTATTTCCGGTTCCGGCGTACGAGCCCGCCGTGGTGGCGAAAACGTCCGAGACGACGAAGGGGTAGATCACCTGGGAGAGTTTCGGCGCCGAAGTGGCGCTGGACCCGTCCTTGACCCAACCCGAGATGGACGCCACGGAGAGCTTGACCAGGTGCCAGGCCCCGTCGTTGACGTAGCCCGAGCCGTCGCCGCTGGCGACGCTAGTGTAGGCGTCGCCGTTGGTTCCGTCTTGGACGGACCCGGTGGCGTAGCCGACATGGAGCTTGCCTGGGTACTTGGTCCTCAGGTAGAAGTTGAGGTGCCCGCCGGGGAAGTTCGACAGGTCGTCGGCATTCGTCAAGTCGAGGAAGAAGCCCCAACCCCAGCTTTCCGGCGCGGTCGTGATCTTCTCATAGCCCGAATCTCCGTTCGGGACGGAAGCTCCGGACCCCGTCCCGCCGTAGGCGGTGGCCGGAGAGTTCCATCCGTACCAGGCAGTGCCTCCGACCGGAATCGCAGTGCCGGCGGGGCTGGTTCCCGAGACGGCGGTCAAATTGTCGGCGAAGGCGAGATAGGTCCCGGCGGCGACGGTCCCATTCGTGGCCTGGGCGACGTAGAACAGGGCGTTCGCGTCGGTATACGTCAGATTGCTCGGGGATCCGGACTCGAGGGAGCCGGACAGGGCCGCGACGCCGTACAAGTCGTAGCGCGCGAGGCGGTTCACGTCGAAGAGGCCCCAGCCGTCGTCCGAGCCCTTCCAGGGCTCGTCGAAGGCCTCGAAGTAGAAGATATTCTTGGGCCCGGTGGTCCACGAGGCCAGCTCCTCGATATAGAGCTTCTGGTTGACGGGATGGGCCATGTCGTACTCGCAGGGGGCGCTGTTGCCGTTGGTGGCTACGGCCTTCCAGCCGGTCTCGCCGATGACGATCGGCAGGCCGCCGTAGCCCTGGCCCGCCGCGTAGCCCTGTACGGCCGAATAGTTCGACTGCGCCCATGCCAGCGACGCGTTCATCATGGCCGTCGCCCGGGGCGCGGGCGAGGTCCCCGTGACGGTCGTGCCGGCCGAGGTCTGCTGCCAGTTCCACAGGCTATAGGCGGCCTCCGAGAAAGGATAGCTGTGGAAGGAAATGTAGTCGATCGAGGCGAGGATCGAAGCCGTGCCGTACGCGCCGGACCCCGCGCCTCCGGTCGCCGTGCCGTTGCTGTCGGCGTAGAAGGCCCAGTCGTCGTCGGTGGTCACCGGCTGGGCGATGGCGTTCCTGACTTGCGCGATGTAGCCCTTCATGTCGAGGACCGGGACGGCGAGGCTGGACCAGCTCACCATCGTCTCGTTGCCCACGCTCACTGCCTCGACGATCGAAGGGTACTGGTTGGCCAAGCTTATCCCCTTGGCGATCTCCACTTGGTTGACGCCGTCGTCGGCGACCTTCGATCCGCTTATCCAGATGCCGAGCTGGACTTTCATGTCGTAGCCGAGGGCCTGGATTTCCTGGAGGACGAGGGAGGCCTGGCCGTCGGTATTGCTGCTGTACAAGCGAAGCAGGGTGTAGCCCGCCTCTTTCATCAACAGGAGGTCCTGGTCGATGTTGGCCTTGGTGGGGACGCCGCTCCCGGTTCCGGGACCGCTTGTCGTCCGATACCCCTCGTAGGCCACCGCCCGGCGGGTGAAGAAATCGGAGGGCAGGGACCTGATCGTCACCTTGGCGGTAGAGATGCTGGTTCCCGTAGGAGAAGAGCAGCCGACCGCCAGGGCCGAC
>CAYNFM010000221.1:0-3068 GCA_964396415.1 uncultured Treponemataceae bacterium
GGGAGACGATGAGTGTCTTGAGGGCCGAGCGAGAGAGGTCCTTCTTGACGATGACTGCCTCGGGGTGGGAAGTCTCGCAGTAGGAGAGGGCAGCATCGCGGTCGATGATGTCGAGGCGATCGGGGAGCTTGCGAAGTTGGGCCGTGCCCGAGGGTAGAAGGAGCGTGCGCGAGCGGTGCTGCTTGGCGATCTCGAAATCGACAAACGGTCGCAAAAGGGCGGACAGGAAGGTGATGCTGTCGTTGTCAGCGGCCGAGGCCTTCGTGAGCCAGGCGTCGATGCGAGCGTGTAGGTTGGCAGCGAGCTCAGAACGACGGGCGATGCGGGACTCGGCCTCGAGGATGCGGGCGACCGCCCAGTCCGCCTTGGCCAGGGAGTCGATGACGAACGGCGCGGCCGCCGGGGCCGTGGTGCCAGTAGGGACAGAAGGATTGGAAAGCGCGACGGGGACCGGGGACAGGGTCGGGGCGGAGCCGAGGTCGGGGATGGCCGGGAAGTCCGGGTAGAGGATCGATGATGGAAGATCGAGCGGGACGGATGCGGGCTCGGTCCGATCGAGGACGGCTGCTTGCATAGAGGCCTCCTTGGGAAGATGAGGATGAAGAGACGGCGGCCGGGATCACGCCTGCCAATGACAGGGTGACGCGTTAGCCGCTACTGATATAAGTAGAAGCCGAGGCCGCCGAGCTGTACGCGAGGTAAAGCTTGACGATCGAGGAATTGCGGTAGAAGTAGGATCAGGAAGCGGGCGAGCGCTTTCAGGGCCGTGGGGGGTGGAGGGTAGGATAGGATCTGGACTCAGCGGGGCTTGCCAGCTCAGGCGATAAGTGGGCTGGAAGGCACCATGGCGGCCCAAGGCGGCACTTAGCGTGGTGCCCTGTCGGTTTCCTTGAGCGAGGCCTTGGAAAGTAGGGATTGACGAGGACGAGGTCAGCGGTAATGAGCGAAGATGAGGTCCGCGTCGACTCGGAACGAGTAGCGGCCCTTCAGGAAAGCGGAGTATTGGGCGGGGCTGAGGATAGACTCGGGGTCATAGATCGTGAAACGGCGGCCGAGGCGATGGTGCTCGGTCTGCCAGACCGTGCAGATGCCGGTCGTGTAGGATTCGGTGATCTCGATGTGCATTTTCATGGGAGCCTCGGTAGGGGATTGGAATCCAGTAGGGGGAAACCATCGTCGTCTGTGCGGGCGAGGAAAATGAAGTTGTCGAAGACGGCGATGACGGCCTCGCCAGGGGCGGTGGCCATGTAGGCGTTGGCGGCATCGACATCATTGAAAACGGCTGTGACGCGGTGGAGGCGGCCGAAGCCACCCCGGACGTAGAGAACTTGATCGGATGTGAGTTGCATGAGGGCCTCGATAAGGAATTGGATTGGGGAAAGGGAGACGGTGGGCGATTGTACCTGTAGTAGGCGCTGGCGAGATTGTGAAGACAGTGGCGGTACGGGAATTAGGTGTGGCGGGAAAACCTGATGGTCGTCGGCTATCTCGATATAAATCCTATCGTATGTATCTATATATATAAAGATATATATTATACCCGGTGGATTGGAATATCTTTAGATACACGGGCGAGTAGACGGCCCACAATCGAAGAGAAAACAAACAGGGTAAAAAATTTTTTGTACCCTTCTACCCTATCAATCCGGCATGGGAGGCTCGAGGAGGCCGTGCTCGACGAAACTGTAATAACCAGAGCTGCTGAAAATGACGTGGTCTAGGAGCGTGATACCAAGGACTTCGGAAGCCTGGCGAAGACGGTTCGTGATGTCACGGTCCTCGGGAGATGGGTCGAGACGGCCTGAGGGGTGGTTATGCGCAATGATAATCGCGCAGGAGTTATCCTTGATGGCAGTAATGAATACTTCGCGGGGATGGACAACTGTTCGATTCACTAAGCCAATCGAGACGATGTGGACCTTGATGATCTCGTGTGCGCCGTTGAGAGTGATAGCGAAGAATCGTTCGTTGCGGGCACGGGCGTAACGGGCGAGCGCGCCGTAGATGTCCTGAGGTCGGCTAACCTTATAGGTCGGCGCGCGGCGCTCAGAAATGAGTTCGTAGATCATCGAGGCCTCCTAGTTGGGAAATATGTAGTAAGCAGAAGCCTTGAAGTGCTGGCAAAAGACGTGAAGAGGTAGTAAGCGATGTCGGGCCTCAAGTTCTGGCAAGAGCGGAAATAGGATTCGGTGAAGAAGCTAACAAGTAATACTGACGAGGGCAGTGATGGGCAGAAATGATGACAACAGCGGGTTCAGGAGCGCGGAGGTTGAGGCGTTCATTGAGAAGTTCAACTACCTGCGGAACCCGGTCGTTGTGGGGAATGTGGAAGATACTGAGTGGCGGCATTGGAACTGGTCTGCCGGGGGCTGGGGAACAACCGGTGCAGCCTGGGCCCCGAACGGAGTTCGAATGAACGGACAATCAGCCAAAATCCCATTACATGTCCGTGCGATCTCGCACATTAATCTGACCGATTTTCGATCGCTCTCCTGTCTCGCAGATTCTTCGGACGAATAGGATACGCCGCCGGCGAAAGACCGACGGCGCTTTGAAACGCTCACAGTACTCGGCTCGCGCCGGGATCATAGTTCCTATCAGTAATAGACCGTCCGAACTCCTTCAGGGGAAACGCTGTGTTTGATCAGATTTTTCCCCACAGGACCGCAAACCCGTCAGGGTCTTCCAGGGGCGTCACGTGGCCTCCGTCGACCTCGATCCGTCTGGCTCCAGGTATCCCTTCAGCCAAAAGGCGGCTGGCCCGGCGGTTCTCGCTCCAGTCCCAGAGACCATCGATTACCAGAGTGGGCACCTTCACCTCGGCGAGTCGAGACAGAGCCGGAGGTTCCAGGGGCTGGGCATCGGTGAGGAAGAAGGTTCCCCTCTCGACGTAAATGCGGTTCATGACTGAAGCCAGTCGGCGGGCTTCCTGGATTGCCGGAGAGAACTCGGACTTGTCTCTATCGGGGCCGTCGAACCAGATCCTCAGCTGGAATTCGGAGGCGGTTGCCACGTCCCCCGCCTGGACCGCGGCGATCATCTCCACAAGGAGCGGAGGCATTTCGCCC
>CAYNFM010000222.1:0-2900 GCA_964396415.1 uncultured Treponemataceae bacterium
TTTCCGTTTTTTCTGAAGGATGAGATCGACGCTTGGCTCGCCGCTGGTCATTGCCTTTCGAGGCGGACGAGACTCTCCAAGGAGTCTATGGCTCCCTCCAATGAGGTGCATAAGGAAGGATATACCAAGAAATAGCGGCGCAGAGGTTTATACCCTGCGCCGCTATTGGTTTATCCGGTTGTCATTCAGCCTATGGTAGTAGCCCGTTCTCCTTATACCAGGCGTACTTCTCGACATACTTGCGAAGATACTCAAGGTCCCAGAGGCACCGATCCAAGAAGCTCTTTTCTTCTTCAAGCACGACCGAGAAGATGGCAATCTTGTCGCCGCCGATGACCTCCGGCTTCCGCCAGAAGGGTAGGGGCTTTTTCTTTGCCTCGTGGTAGTCAAAGATAATCCGCCGGGCCTCTTTGACCTTCGCGGGGCTCAACTGATTCTTCGCGAGGTACTTCTCATAGTCACAATGAGCCGCGAAGGCCTCCCAATCAGCAAGAGGTGTCTCGGGCCTCAAGAACCGCTCGATGAGCTCGGGATGATCGCCGTGGTTTTCGATGGCGCAGTCGAGGCTGAAGAGCATTCCAAGCTTGATCTCCGAGTTGATGTTTCCGAGAAGGCGCAACACGGTCTCCTCGCGCTTCAGATAGTTCCTCCCGATTCTGATGCCGCGATAGGTGTCGAACGTCACGCCGATCTCTTTGACGAGATAATCGTGCGTATTCTTGTACCCTAGTTTTTCACGCTGGGCCACCAGTTCAGGTACATCGTCGATCTGTGCGCAGAGGCAATAGCAGATGAGCCTGTTCGGGACACCATTCGCCATGTGCTTCATGAACATATACTTGGCGTCCGCGAGCATGTGAATGGCCTTGACTTCTGTGCAGATTTTCTTGGTCTTGTAGAATTCGGGGTCTCGCTTTTCGTACGCTATGTCGGTTAACTCGCGCCTGAATGCAAGTTGGGCATCCTGGAGATATGGGACGTGGGACAGATCATTGAGCCCGACAAGCTTCACGTCCAAGCCTTTCCTGATGATCGAGACGATCTCACGCTCCGCCTCTGTGGGTGTAAGGATCGGGGGCGAGGCCTTTTGTTCCTTATACTTCGCCGCCTTGGCCGCGTCCTTCTCTTCCTGCGTCTTGGGTTTCCTCCCGGCCATGAACGCGACGTAGTCCTCGAAGGACCCGTTGAGGAACGGCTCCTTCATCGCCTCGAACGGGATGTGCCGGTAGTACGCAGTGAGGATGTACGATAGCCGTGGGGCCTTTCTTATGATCTCGTCTTCGGTAAGGTTCCACTGACCCATCAGCTCAATGCGCATGAACCTATCGAGTACTTCGCCGCTAGCTACACGCTTGTAGAAGTCTCCAACCGAGACACCAAGTTCGGCCGCCGATGCCTTGATGAAGGAGGTCAGGTTCTTGTAGCCATCTTGGCCGTAGAGATACTGGTCCTTCATATGAAAGGCATCCATGCAGGAGTTGAGATACTCCCGATAGTAGGCGTCGTCGTGCGACCGAAGCAGCTCGGCCGCCTCCACGAGGTCCTTTGTGTCTATGCCCTCCTCGAGTTCGAGAACACTGCGGAGTTCCTCTTCTTCAAGGCGAACTTTTCGGATAATGCGGCCTTCTGCTGTCACTTCCAAGTCGGGCCTCGGCGATATTTCTGGAGCTGGCAGTAATGGGACAGCAGGTGCCTTTGGTAGCAGATTGATCACGTGGGGGGGCTCGGCATGGTCCACTTCTGGGCAGCCTGAGTCCTTGCCGATCTCAGTGAGGCTTGCGGACACAGAGGCCGGGGCTGGGTTCGGACCGCCTTCGGACGTGTCGCCTTGGGGTAATGGGGTTGGTTCAGGCGAGACGTTTCGCATTTCCGGCTCAATGCTGCTGAGATTTTGACCCACAGGGATACCTTCTGGGGGTAGAAGAGGTAGGGGTATGGCTGTCTCCTCCGGCAGAATCAAGGGCCAGGCCGTCTGCGGTAAACGGTGCGAGTTGTTCACTGGCGCCCCCCATTACCCTTTGAGGCAGCAGCCTGGTTTTGCTGGGAGTTAGCCGCGAGCCATTCCGCGATCGCCTTCTTGTTAAAGACGACTCGTCCGCCCACAGGGGTCCCAGGCAGGATGCCTTGCTCGTACTTTCGATACACGGTTGTTGTCGAGATACGGAGAAGCTCCGCAAGTTCACGAACTGTGTAGAAGCCTTCCGCAAGGTCCGCGACGCTGAAGTTATTAGGCATTTGCGCCCCCGACCAACGTGTGCAAAGGCCGCCAATCGGGATTCTGCCTCCGGACCAACACGTAACTGATGCGCCCATGATTCTGCGAGCGTGAGATCACTAGCATGGAGAAGATCCACGGCTCTCCAGGGCCGTGAATTACAAGAAGACCGAGCGATCGTTCTGTTACGATTGCAGCTGCTTTGAGGACATGCATGCGTCAACCCTTCCGAACTTCATGTTCGGTTCCACCCTGAGGGGTTGGAGAAGTTGATGGGGTCCAGGATCAACGTCCTGTATGAGACCCAGCATGCACGCCGACCTCAATGAAGGGTCTAAGCGAGGCTGTGCCTAAAGAATAAGCATAGGCGCTGGAATGGTCAAGCTCCTTTACCGCGTGGCATGGGAGGCAACTACTCCCAGCGCTCATGTGAGGATTCAGGACTAGTGATGCCTAGCGGCGATGAGTTTTCAAAGTGTTCCATGGCGTTGATCTTGAAGGAGGACTCGGGGCAAGTGACTTGGTTTTGCACTGTCATCTTCATTCTGGCTATTTATACACAAGCGCGACAACCCAAGGAGCCTCTTATGAAGTACGACCTAATCACCGTCCGTTCAACCCGCACGCCCTACAAGGTCTCTCGCCCCGTTGACATCTATGGCGCCTTGAAACGTTATGCGACCTC
>CAYNFM010000223.1:0-2888 GCA_964396415.1 uncultured Treponemataceae bacterium
CCGCCTCCGGACCTTCGCGCGCCAGCAAGGAGCGGATCGAGGCGACGACGATGTAGAGAGCGAGGAGGAGGAGGCCTATGCCGACTATCCACGAGGCCCGTTTCTCGGCCCTCTCGACGCGCTCTATGCCGGCGCCACTGGCCTCGACGTACAGACGCCGAAGGAGGGCGGCGCCCGCGACCAGCTCTATGATGCTATCCGCGCCGTAGGCGATAAGGGCGACGGAATGAGCCATCGCTCCCGCCAGCAAGGCCGCCGCCGCCTCGACGATCATCCAGGATGCGGAGGCCCATTCTATTCCGATGCCGCTCCGAAGGCTCGCGCCATGACTATGCGAAGTGCCCACGTAAATATCCCCTCCAGTAGCGGATGGCTTTTTTCGGGGATCCCGATCCCCGAGATCAGCTCGCGATCATATCGCCCTGCTGGCTTATTCCCTCGCAACGGGAGCGAAGCTCGGCGCGCAAGGCCTCAAGTCTCTCGATCTCACCGTCGTCCCGGCAGGGGAAGCATTTAGACCTCATTTTCTGGAGGAAAAGGGCGTTCTCGACCCTGATGAGGCGCTCCACCAGAAGCTCGGCATCCTTATCGATCCCATGATTTTCCATAAGATAGAACTTTATATACGGAAGAGTCCGACGCAAGGCCTCGTACGCGGTAAATATTAATATGCAAGGTCCTCTCTCTCGACGGGCAGGGTCATGCAGCGAGCCCCTCCCCCTCCGCGCGCCAGCTCGATCCCATCGAAGCATACCGCCAGGCGATCGAAGTCCTCGACCTTTTCAGCCCCGTCGATGAATACCTTGGCGTCGCGGATCGCAAAGCCCGAGTCGGAAAGGACATCCAGGCTCTTGGAGTTGCAGGAGTACATGATTATCTTCCCGGGCGCGAAGGCGAAGGAATTGGCGCCGGACCACCATTGCTCGCGCTCCTGGAAGAGGGGATCGCTTCCGCCGCAGGAGAGAGGCTCGAGGTCGATGCCGACGCCCCAGAGCCCCTGAATGAGGCCTTCCTCCTCCTCGAAGCGAAGCGTACCCGTGGCCCCGGCCTCGATGCGAACGACCCGCGCGCGGTTGCGCCCCGTCACTATCGGCGCATAGACGAGGGCCGCGTCCAGGTCCAGGGCGGTGAATACCATGTCGAGGTGTATACAGGCTCGCTCCTGCGGGAGCACGACCGCGAACACGGTCATGTCCTCGCCGAAGGCCCTGGCCGCGTTGACCGCGAGTCTTTCCACCGAATCGGAAGTCGTGCGCTCCGAGACGCCGACCGCGAGCACGTGGGGAGACAATACGACTATGTCTCCGCCCTCGATGGTGATGAACCTGCTTCGTTCCCGGGGACCGTCGATGAGGAGGCCCTTGGTATGGAGGTCGGGGTGCCTTTGGAAAAGGAAGCGAGTGACGATCGATTCGATGAGCCGCACGTCGAAGGCCGTCGCGGAGGAAACGGCCCAATCGCGGATTACGGCGGCGGAATCCCTCATGAAATAGGAGTTAGGCTGGGGCCGAAGAGAGAAGCTGCGCGGGCTCAAGACTCCGGGAAGGCTTTCGGGCCTGGCGGGAAGGCCCTCGATCACGACCCGCGAAAGCTCCGAGGGGCTCATCGCCATGAGCTCCTCCATGCGGGCTTGAACGGGGCAGAGCTGGGCGAGGCCGTCGAGGAACTCGAAGCGGTTGCCCGCGTCGGTCAGGGATTGGGCGAGCGTCTCCTTGAGCTCGAGGACCTCGCAGACCTTCGAGAGGAAGGACTTGAGGACGTCGAACTCCGCTCTCATCGCCGAGAGGGGGATGATGTCGTTGTAGAGGTCGGCCTCCGCTTCCTTGGGAGTCATGGCCTCGACCTCGGGGCCGGGGCTGTGTATCATGACGCGCTTGAGCTTTCCGATCTCGCTGGCTACATTCAATCCGGGCATATCCCAGGAATGTACTGTATCGATGGGAAGCCTTGCAATGCGGAGACGATGCCTATACATCGTTTTCAGACTGGGAATTTGTCGGGCTCAGACTCAAAATGTTTTATATTCGGCTCGAAAATCATTGAACTCGGGCTGAAAACATTATCTACGCAGTTGAGGCAGGTTTTAAGCGTCCAGCAAAAATCTTTTTGTGGAAACTGCAATCGAAGGCTCCGATGGTCTGGGGATCGAATCATAGAAGACGCCACGACTCGCGGGTCCGACCTACTTGGGCTCTTTTAGGCCAGGCACTCCCATATTTCGTATTTGGGCGCTGTGATAGCTATCGTGCGAAAGAAGCCAGACGACGGCCCTCCCGATAGTCGTATCCCATTTAGGCATAGGCTCGTCGAAAATAGAATCCGGGGCTGTCCGCAGGGTCGACATCGCCTTGGCGTGGATGATCCTGAGGTAGGACAGCACTTCGCTCCAGGCCGCTTTCGAGACTTCGGAGGGAGGAGCGAAGCCCGAAGGCCCTTTGCGGAGGGGATAGGGCTCCACCGACGGATCTATCGCCTTCGTCACATGATGTTTGAAATAGGCCACATGCTGGGCGACTTCCCAGGCGCTGTAGCCTTCGTGCGTCCCGGTATAGGCTGCCATGTCGGGGCTGAGCGACTCCAGGGTCCGCATGAGCGAAAGGCCATTGTAGTCATCCCTCTCAAACGCGGCGTCGGCAGCCTCGAGAAGGAGATCCCAGGCTAGTTTCATAGGCCGATTATCGAACAGGAGGGCTTGAGTCGGCAAGATCCATCTCCGCGCATGAATTATTCCTTGCTTCGGGCATTACGAGAGATGGCGGCGTTATTCTCGAATGTGCCAGAAAGAAATCACCACTTGTCGCGTCCGACCTTTCAGCCTGTCCCGGAGGATTCTTCAGCTTGTCCAGTCAGGCTTTTCAGCCTGTCCGGCTCGGCATTTCAAGCTGTCC
>CAYNFM010000224.1:0-2838 GCA_964396415.1 uncultured Treponemataceae bacterium
GGCCGTTGACGACTATGACGGCGATTGCGGGGAGAGAGAACTCGACGCGGGGCGGCAAGGGGAAATTCCGCCGGGCCTTGCTCGCGCAATCCGATCTCGGGCGCGCTAGCTTCTTTATTCCGGGAGGAGAAGCATGAATCGAGTCCCTGTCTTGGGTTTCGCTCTTGTCGCCCTTTCCCTCGTCGCCCCTCCTCTTTTCTCGCAGGCTAGGTCCGCCATCTGCTATGTCCTGGTCGAGGAGGGCTCTTCCAAAGAGGGAAACTCGCTCTATTTCGAGAAGATGGGTCTGGATCCGGAGCTCCTGAGCCGGGTAGCTCCCACGCGGTTTTCCTTTAATGAAAAGGATTTCGAAATGGAGGCGAGCGGGAGCTTCTCCTATCGGGCCGAGACTCCCGTCCTCGTCGGACGCTCGGGAAGCGCGGCCCTCTATTCGGTCAATCTCGAATTCACCGCTGGGCCCTTCCCCAAGGCCCGGAAGACCGTCGTCGTGCGCTTCCGCCTCTCGGACCTGATCAAGGGAGGGAAGCTGGTCCAGCCCGCCGCGAGGGCGATGCGGCTGGCCGCGGCCGAGGCGGGCATGAAGTCGGGAATGGCTTGGATCGAAGAGATGGCGATGCCTACGCGGGGCGAGTTCCGCGCGAGGGTTCTCCTCGCTAGGTAGGGAGCCCGAGAGCCTCTTCCGTTTTCGCCCCGGCCATCATCAAGCCGATCTGCTGTACGGTAGCCGCGTCTCGCTCGACTATTCCTACGATCGCGCCTTCGTAGATCACCGCTATCCGATCCGAGAGGGCGCGGATCTCGTCGAGGTCCTCTGATATGAGGAGGATGCCGGTGCCGGCCTCGCGTTGCTGGAGGAGGCATTGGTGAATATACCAGGTCGAGCCCACGTCCACGCCCCGCGTCGGCTGGGCGGCGACGAGGAGGGCGGGCTTGCGGGAGAGCTCGCGGGCGAGGATGAGCTTTTGGATGTTGCCGCCCGAGAGGGTCTTCAGGGGCGTATCGAGGCTCGGAGTCTTGACGGAGAACTCGTTCACCAGGGTCTGGGCGTGCGCCTGCATCGTGGGAAAGCTCAGGAAGACGCCGTGCCGGAACTCGGAAGAGGCGTGGTCGTGGAGGAAGATGTTCTCCTTCACGCTGAATTCGCCTATCGCGCCGTCGCGCATGCGCTCTTCGGGGACGTAGGCCATGCCGGCGTCGACTCGCTCGTTGAGGGAAGCCGATCCGAGCTCCCGGCCCTTGAGAATCACCTTTCCGGCCGTCGCCTCGCGCATTCCCGCCAGTACCTCGGCGAGCTCGCGCTGGCCGTTGCCCGACACGCCGGCGAGGCCGACGATCTCTCCGGAGCGGACCTCGAGATCGATGCCGCGGAGCGCTTCCTCGCCCTGGTCGCCCTGGGCGCGCAGGCCCTCGATCCGCAGCCGCGTCTCGCCGGCCTCGCGCCTCCGCGGCTCGATCTCCTTCACCTCGCGCCCGACCATCATGTGGACCAGCTCGTCGCGGCTCACTTCTGAGGTCCTCCGCGTCCCGATCACCTTGCCGTCCCGAAGGACGGTCACGCGGTCGGAGATGGCCATGACCTCGGCCAACTTATGCGAGATGAAGATGAGAGAATGTCCCTCGGCTACCATCCTTCGCAGGGTGGCGAAGAGGTCGTCGACTTCCTGGGGCGTGAGCACGGCCGTGGGCTCGTCGAGGATGATCAGGCCGGCTCCTTTATAGAGGGCCTTCACTATCTCGACGCGCTGCTGCTCGCCCACCGAGAGCTGCCAGACGTAGGCCTCGGGATTTACCTTGAGACCGTATTCCTCCGCGAGCTCGCGGACGCGTCGGGCGACGCGCCCCGTATCGGCGAGGGGCCAGCGCCTCGATCTCTCGCCCAGGGCGACGTTCTGGGCGACGGTGAGGGTGGGAACGAGCATGAAGTGCTGGTGGATCATGCCGATGCCGGCTCGTATCGCGTCGGCGGGCGAATGGAAGCTGAGGGGGAGGCCGTCGATGATGATATCGCCCTCGTCGGGCTGGTACATTCCATAGAGCTGGCGCATGAGAGTGCTCTTGCCGGCGCCATTCTCGCCGAGGAGGGCGTGAACCTCCCCCGGCGAGACGTCGAAGCAGACCTTGGAATTGGCGCGGACGCCGGGGAAGCACTTGACGATGTCGCGCATCTCGACCCTGCCCGGCTTTTCGGGCCTGGATTTAACCGCGCCGTGTGCCATGCTTCCCCGCCTCCGCTCGCCGAAAATCAGGGAGTAACCTTTATGGCGCCCTTGGAGATGCCCTGGGCAGCATCAAGGCCCGCCTTCTTGATCGATTCAGGCAGCTTGAAACCGGGGTTGTAGGCGACCTTGAGGCCGCCGTTGTCCAGGGTGAGGGTGTAGACGACTCCGCCGAGGACGCCGGCCTTGCGCTTGGCGAGGATGTCCTTGAGCATGCTCGTCCAGTCGTAGACCTGGCTCGCGACCACGAGGCTCGGGGCGAGGGAGGCCTGGTCGGCCTGGGTGCCGAACCAGAGGACTCCGCCCGCGTCCTTCGCGGCGCCGATGGATCCGACTACCGACTGCGAAGAGCCGGTGAGGGCGTCGGCGCCGTTCGCGATATGGGTCTTGGCCGCGGCCGCCATCAGGGCCACGTCGGAGAAGGATCCGGTCCAGGTCTTGGATACCGTGATCGCGGGGTCGACCGACTGGACGCCCTGGACGAAGCCGTCGATATAGGTCTTGGCGTCGCCGACCTCGAGGGGACCGGTCACGCCGATCTTCTTGGTCTTGGTGAGCTTGGCGGCCAGGACGCCGTTGACGTAGCCGCCCTGCTCGGCGGCGGCGGTGTAGGCGTAGACGT
>CAYNFM010000225.1:0-2811 GCA_964396415.1 uncultured Treponemataceae bacterium
CGGTGGAAAGGCCGTTGGCGACAGCGTAGTCGAAGCGGTCGATGAAGGGGGCGAGTCCTGGTAACGGGAAAAGGTTTTTGATGGGAATGTCCTGGTCGAAGGGCTCGCGTGAGAATCCCCAGGCGGTGGTAAGTGCGATCATGCGGAGCCATCCCTGCCGAAGAGTGAGCCGGACTTGGGTGTGGGATGGATCAGTGGTGTTGATGGCGATGTCGCTCCCGGCGGTACGGGAAGGATTTCGGTGGTGTGGTTGGCGGTGCGTCGGACGCGGGAATTGGCATACTGATCGAGTGGGACGAAGAAGCCGAGGGAGAGCTCGTCTTTGACGATCTCGATACGCTCAGGATCGCGCTCGTGGTAGAGGAGCGTGATAGTCTGGCCGATGAGGCCGACGGGAGCCTCGAAGTTGCGGCCTTCGAGGGTGATGGTTCGATCCTTTGCCACTTTACGACGGACGGCGGTGCGGAAATAATCGCGAAGATTTTTAGGCGCTGGGCGCACGAAGCTGACCTGGGCGAGATACCGATCGAGGGGCGACTGTCCCGTGGAGGAGTGGACACGTCGGTGGTAGTCGCCGTCGAGCCATTCGCCGAGGAGTTCGTTGAGTCGCTCGAGCGTGAGGCCTTCGGGGAGGATCTGGAGTAGTTGGTTCCTGACGGTGAGGAAAAAGCGCTCGATCTTGCCGCGACCCTCGGGGACGTAGGGGCGAGAGTGAAGGAGTGCGATGCCGAGGCGCCCGCAGGCATAGGCGAGTGCATTCGAGCGAAAAGCGGCGCCGTTGTCAACGTAGAGCTTACGGGGGAGCCCGCGCTTCTCGAGCGCCGAGATGAGACAGTCGCGATAGCACTCGAGGTTCTCCGAGAGGTAGAACCGGGCATAGGCGATGAGTCGAGAATGGTCATCAATGACGGCGAAAAGATAGGTCTTCCTGAGTTTTCCGTCGACGATGACGAGAGGTCCATGCATGCAATCGGATTGCCAGAGATCGTTGACGAGTTCGGTCTCGAAGCGGCGGCGGTCTTCGGGGAAGCGGGTGTCCTTTTCAAGATCGTGGCGCTTGAAGAGCCGGTAGAGACTATCTTTCGAGGGGCCCTTGTCCGAGGGAGAAAGTATCTTGTGCTCACGGGCGAGCTTAACGAAAACGGGCAGGCTGACAGCCGCATTCTCCTTGCGGAACGCGACAAGGGCGGCTTCTAGTTCCGCCCCAAGGGCTCTGCTGGTTCCCCGATCATTCCGTGGCTGGGGCTCCAGTCCCTCGATCCTCTCGCCCGCCTTCGTGTAGAGCGCGACCCACCTCAGGACCGTCGACCGGGCGATCGACGAGCGCGGCGAGCCCGGGATGTCCCAGCTCTTGGCGATGATGTCCCTGATCAAGGCTTCCTGTTCGCCGCGGCTCATGCCTTTGCGGCTCACCAGGGGGCTGATGAGTGTGAAGCGGAACAACGAAACACGTTTGCGTAGGTCCTGATCCATCTGGATGCCTCCGAGGACCAATAGTGGCGCTTTCAGGGAGGGCCTGTCGCCGCAAGGCTTCGGTGGGGCGGCTCGGGCCAGAGAATAATCGCACGGTCGGTCGTCGAATGCGTAGCGACGATTATCCGCTCGGTGACGAGAATCTCAACCTCAGTCGGAGGAAGACCGTCAAAGCAGCTTTGGATGAGGTACCCGTGATACCAGTACTGCTGGCGTTGCCGACTTTCGCCCCGCGGCCATTGAATACCGGCAAGTTTGGCTCCGAGGCTTGTGAGAATGACCGAGACCGGAGCGAGAAATCGGCGCCAATGGCTTCGAGGCCGGCAGGTATGCACTGCCCTACAGTCGGGACAGCGCCAGCGCTTTACCCACACCGCTTCAGCTACGCCATCGAAGTAACGGGCCACATAGCCATGCCCCCAGAGCCTTTGCCCACTGCAATGCGGACAACACTCTGGCTGAGGCCATGGGAAGAGCTTCCCCTGGCTCATGATTTGGGCCACACTGGCCGACACGGGTAGTACCACTTGTGCTGCGTACAAGCGGTGCGATGAGGGGCGGAAGTCCTGGCGGACTTTCGCCCCTTCCCTTATCGGTCAGTTCAATACGAGAATGTTTTCACTTAGTCCCACTGAATTCGAGAAAGATGCGCCCTATAAGGTCAATTTAAAACGCGCCCCGACACCGTGTCTCCAATGGCTCGCCACGAGGAAGAGGAATCGGGAGGAAACTCATTGAAGAGCATATTCGATGGTTCGAAGAAAAAGGATGTTCCCGAATTCGACTCGCTGTTTCTTATGGGCATGAAGATTCTGTGAGGGATTTCTATCACCGGATGGGATTCTTTGAGAGGCTAACCTATTTTGAGTTAAAAGGCTTACCCCGGTAGTCCCCCATCTATTGCTTTCCGAGGTTTGGATAATGCCCGAAGCGGCCATTTTTTATCTATAAAGGCAATACCATTTGAAAGCGAGTATATGAATGTCCAAAATATCCAGACAGTATGATTATCCCATTCATCCGACCCTCGGGCTTGGCTTAGCTATGAAAATTGAGACTTGGGTCGGATTTTAGATAAACCTTCTAAGGTTTTTCATAGGTGTGAAATATTAAGTGATGTTTCTCCATTCTAGGGAACTCGAAATAAAAGATTCGTATAACCATGTTGAATTTGAAGCGAGGAGCGGTATATTGGAATACAAAGAAATTTAGTAAACGATGGAGTAATACGAGTTTGTATAAAAGTTGGCTGATGTGATATATGCACACTACAGACGGGCTTCGTAAGCGTCAAAACAAACACATCTGTCCCGCTGCCGAGTTATTCGCGATGGTAGA
>CAYNFM010000226.1:0-2785 GCA_964396415.1 uncultured Treponemataceae bacterium
CCGATTCGGTATCCTGACCAGCCGGGCTTCGTGCACGCAAGGTGGGGCCGATGATGCCCTTGTAGCAACCCATCGTCGTCTCGATACGCGAGACTTCTCTATCCGGGTCTTCGAAATGCCCGATGGTAAATACTTCTGTGAACTCAGCCACTACTATTGGGGGCCTAATCAGGGTGGTCCATATATCTCCTCACGAACTGAGACGGGGAACACGATTCAAGAAGTTGTCGAATCAGAATTGAGAAAGCTTCGGACTTACTATGACGATAAAGATCCTGCAGGAAAGGTAGTCTGGCAAAAAGGCTATCGGCTTGACGAATTCGTTGATGCCTATGGGCACGATCTCACGAGAGAAGAAGCACAACAAAGACACTCTTCAAAATGATCATATAGCGTAGGAACGGGCCTTCCTCTGGCGTGCCAGGTACTTCAGTAGTCTCGATAAACGTCCTTGCGATGGCCGGCGGCATGGATCACGACGAGCCTGCCGGCCTCGTCAACATCGTAGACGATACGATAGTCGCCGACCCTAATGCGGTAACTCCGGTCTGTTCCGACGATCTTCCGACAGCCATGTGGCAAAGGTTCGACGGTGAGCTCCTTCATAGCCTTGAGGAGGCTAACGGCGACATCCTGCGGTAGCTTCTTGAGGGATCGTTCGACACCTCGGTCGATCTTCAGCTCAAACATGAACGCCGAGACTAGCCGTTAGGTCATCAACGGACATGTACTCCCGAGGGGACTGCTTCATCCCCTCAAGCATACGGAGAGCTTCGGTATCCTCGATCCGCTCGAGGAGCTCCTCGTACTCGGCGATGTCGAGGAGGACCTGGATGGGCTGCCCCTGCTCATTGACGACGTACTGAACACTCATTGGATAACTCCCTGTCATATTATACCTCCTTTGGAGTCTTAGGGACACTGAGGCTTGTCCTCTTGGCCCGTCTTGCGCGCATGAACAACGGCCCGCTTGTGCGCGGCCTTGGTTAGGCGCTCCTGGAGCTCGGCGAGGTTGGCCCGGTATGCGTCATCCACAACGGCCCGGTGCTCGTTCTCACGGGGATGTGCACGGAGATAGCGGCGGCGAAGGTTCTCGATATTCTCCTGGGTGTAGCGGACGGTCGTCTGGACCGAAGCGTGTCCGAGGAGTTCCTGGACGTAGCGGATGTCCGCTCCATGCGCGAGGAGATGGGTAGCGCAGGCGTGCCGGAGGGCGTGGACAGAGAGGCCTTCACGGTCGAGACCAGAACGGCGCATGAGCTCCTTGAACCGACGGGAGATGCCTGAGCGGGACAAAGTAGAAAGACCCGAGCCCCAGAAGAGCGGCGAGTCGGGCGGGCGCGAGCCGATGAGGTCGGCAAGGTAGCTCGCGGCGTTTTCGGTGATGGGGACGATGCGGTCCTTGGAGAACTTCGACATGCGAATGCGGAGAAGGCGGCCAGGAAGGTCCACGTCGCCCACGAGGAGTGAGGCGGCTTCCCCTGCCCTAAGGCCCGAGGAGTAGATGAGCTCGAAAAGTGCGCGGTCGCGAAGTCCCAGGGCATCGGAACAATCGAGCCCATCGAGGAAGCGAGCGACCTCGCCTTCGGTCAAGGTGACGCGCGGCCGGTCGAGGACTTCCTTGGCAAGCGAGAGGCCGTGCATCGGGTGGACGAGGATGAGACCGCGCTCGCAGAGGACGCGAAAGAACGCGCGGGCGGTGCTCCAGTACATTAGGCGAGTGCGCGGGGCTATCGGCTGGGCTGTTTGAACATGAACGCGCTCGGTGAGGTGACGCGCGAAACCGACTATGACCGGGCGTCGTACGTTCCGCAGATCAGAAATGTCGCAGCCTTCGAGGTAGGTGAAGAGTTCGCGGAGATAAATGAGCTTCACGGCGATCGTGCGCTTGTTGTAGCCCGCCTCGGAAAGAGCTTCCTCGAAGATCGAGCGGGCGCGAGGCAGGGAGAGCCCGCCGGTCATCCGTGCATCCTCGGGTGACAGGCATCGAAGACGGCCTTCACGTCGGCGACATCGACCTTGGTGTAAACTTCCGTGTTCGCAATGTTCTTGTGGCCGAGGATGGCCTGGATGTAGCGGAGGGGGCAGCCGCCGCGAAGAAGGTGGTAGCCGAGAGCGTGCCGGAAGCCATGGCTCGTGATCTTAGGCACACCGGATCGAGAACAAGCTCGAGCGAGTTCCTCGTTCATGAGGTGGTTAAAGCGGTCGTAGTCCGTAAAGAAGAGCCGACCGGCCTGGACCTCCTTCTGCTTGTTGTAAAGATGCGGGCGCATCACGCGGAGGTAGAGGCCCAAGACTTCTGCGGCGTAGTCGGTAAGGAAGGCGATTCGCTGGGAGCCCTGCTTGCCATCACGGACATAGACAAGGGCGCGCTCGGTATCCACGTCGATGCTCGTGAGGGCGGCAACTTCGGCGCTCCGTAGGCCCGAGGCATACTGAAGCTCTGCGGCGACGTGAAGCAGGTAGCGGCGGCTCGCCTCCTTGAGGTTGCCCTTGATGTCCCAGTCATGAAACGCGGTAAGAAGGGAAGCCATCTGGGATTCGCGGAGGAGACCCGAGGGCAGCTTCTTCGGCTGCCGAACGCGATGGATATGGGCAAAGGGATTGTCGAGAAGGACGCCGGTCCGCGCGAGATAGGCGCAGAAAGAATGGGCCGCGATGACGTAGGCTAGGATGGTATTGGATTCATAGCCCGTGCCGTCCTCCTTCGTCGCATCGAGAAGGGAGCCCTGGTAGGCATAGGCGTCCTGCGTCGTCGTCTCGGAAACGCGCCTCCCGCGATCCT
>CAYNFM010000227.1:0-2758 GCA_964396415.1 uncultured Treponemataceae bacterium
ATTTTTTCTCCTGGAGATAGGCTCTCCCGGCGCTCGTGATCCTGTATTTCTGGAGCCTGCTGTTCGGCTTGTCGGGGATGGTCATCTCGATCAGCTTCCGAGCGACGGCGGGCTGCTGATAGCTCCGGCGGAAGTTCTTTTCGTCCTTCAGGCCCAGCTTCGCTTGAATAGCCTTGCGCGTCATCTCTCCTTTCAAGACTTTGAGCAACCTCATGACTTCGGGGGTGACTTCGGGTACGACTTCGGGCCCGAAGTCGGGAGCGCTCAAGGACTTCAATGCGTCGAGAATCCGTCTGAGCATGAACTCGATGAAGATCGAGGATTCCCCCTGTGCGCCGCTCGCGTTCAGCGCATCGTAATACTCCGCTTGATGCTGGTAGACGATGCTCTCTACCGGAAGGTTAGCGAATAGCGGGTTCCAGCGGCTCAAGATGAGGCTCTGCCAGAGCCGCCCCATCCTGCCGTTGCCGTCCGCGAAGGGATGGATGAACTCGAATTCATAATGGAAAATCGAGCTGGCGATGAGGGGATGAGCGTCGGTCGATTCGATCCACGCGAAAAGATCCTTCATCAAGGCGGGAACGCGGCCCGCCGGCGGAGCCACATGGATGACCCTCTCCCCGGCCATGACGCCGACCCCGCCAGATCGGAAGGAGCCTGGATCGTCGACTAGTCCGGCCATCAGAACTCTGTGGGCGGCCAACAAGTCTTCGAGCGAGTCAGGCGTCCACGTGTCGAAGCGCTCGTATGCAAGAATGGCGTTGCGCACTTCCTGCAGCTCCCGAGGCGGCGCCAGGATCCGCTTGCCTTCGACGATCGCCGTCACCTGCTCTTCCGACAGGGTATTGCCCTCGATGGCCAGGGAGCCCTGGATGGTCCGAATGCGATTGGCCCTGCGTAGCCGCAGATCGCTAGCAGTGGAATCAAGGACCGACAGCCTTCCTAACAACTGAGATGCTTCGGCGACAAGGGTGACTATGGCAGAAGTGAGCTCGTAGGGAGGGCTGTAGCTCGTATCCACTATGCCTCCACTTTTTCCTCTTCGTATTTCACGCGGACTTTGCCCGTGAGGAGGTCGGACATAAGGGCAATTTTTGTAGCTTCAACTTGAAAATTTCCATTTTTCCAAAATCTATTCTATTTTGAATAGCTGCAGTGACGGCCATGGTAGATTGCCGTTCTTCCAAAGGAGGAACACTGATAATTAGTTGTGCTAATTCCCCAACGTTGAAGTGTTGCTGCGCGATACCACCTTGTACTCTCGGGACTTGTTCCTTCCTCCGGGGGTAATTTACCCAATTCGCCCCAAAATAGGGATTTAGTCTTTCTTTTTGGGTATCCATAATCCCGTGGAAGAGCATGTTCAGCTTGCACGGTCCCCAGGTGCTGCCGTTCTTCTCCTGGCCGTAGAGGGTCAGGCGCCGGGCGCTTCCGTACTTGCTCTCGGCATAGTTGTAGGGCTCTATCAGCATGCCCCCCGAGCCGACCGCGGGGTCGCAGATCTCGGCGTCCTCAGGCGGGTCGAGGATGCTGACCAAGAGCTTGACGACGGTTCGCGGAGTATAGAATTCGCCGCCTTTTTTGCCCGCATTGTCGGCGAAGTACTTGATGAGGTATTCGTAGGCCGAGCCGAGGAGGTCGGGGAATTCCAGGTTGTCGTCGGTGAGGGCTACTTTGTCGAAATGGGCGATGAGCTCCACCATGTCGGCGTCGGTGATGCGCTTGTTGTTCTTGCCGAAGGTTTTGTTGACGTCGATGGGCTTGAGGACTCCCTCGAGGCTGCCCAGGTTCTTGTCCTCCAGCTCGGCGAAGGCCTTCATGAGCTCGGATCCGACTTCCTGCTTGCAATGCTTGAGGGTTTCCCATCGGGCGCGCTTGGGGACGAAGAAGGTGTAGGCCTCCTCTCGTTCGAGGCCCTCTTTCAGCTCCTTGCCCGCTATGCCCTTCTTCTCCAGCTTTTGCTTGCGGGCCATCCATTCGGCGCTGAATTGATCGTTTACCCGCTTCAGGAAAAGCATGGCGATGACATATTCCTTGAACTCGGAGGCATCCATGTTCCCGCGCAGGGATTCACAGGCTTCCTCGAGGAAGTTCTCGAGCCAGGACAGGGAGAGTTTATGCGACATCTGATGCTCCAGGCCTTTTTACGTTGTTTCCGCAGTAGGCTATTATATCATAGAGCCGCATTTTTAAAGAACCTTCGGCGTCGGCTCGATCTTGACGATCGTCAATGACGGGCCCGTCTGAGTGGCGCGATACTCCGTTCATGAACACACTAAAGAAGAAGGGTAGGATCGCCGGAGCGCTCTACTTCGCCATGGCTATTTTGACCGGCGGCGGATACTTCCTGAAAACCCGGATCGTGGACCACTCGGACGCCGCCGGGACGCTGGCCCGCCTCGTCGGGGACAGGGCAGGCGCGCTCGGAAGCGTGGCCGCCAATCTGGCGGGACAGACGATTTTCCTGTTCCTGGGCCTCGCTCTGTTCGACCTCTTCGCGGCCTTCGACCGGAAAAGGGCGAGGATGTTGCTCGCGATCATCCTCGCGTCCATTCCGGTCTCGATGCTCGTCCAGCTCGGCACGGTCGGCGCGCTCCTCCTCGCCGAGGCGGGCCAGCCCGCGGCCGTGATAGCGCTCTGCCTCAGGCTCTTCGAGTACGGCGACCTCATGACCTTCATTTTCTGGGGGCTCTGGCTTTTCCCGCTGGGCTACTTGATCTGGAAGTCGCGGTATCTGCCCAGACCGATCGGGCTCGCC
>CAYNFM010000228.1:0-2699 GCA_964396415.1 uncultured Treponemataceae bacterium
CGAGGCTCCTCTTCGTCCAGGACGGCTTCGCTCCCTTCGGGAAAGTCGCTCTCGGCTCCGCGCCGGGAGCGATCGAGGTCTCCGTCGATCTGGCGGGACTTCCGAATTCGGCCGGGGCCGCTCCCGTGGTTTCCTTGGACGGCGGAGACGCGGTGGAGCTTCCCCATCTATTCGAGAGCGTATCGTCGGGCGGTCATACGATACGGATACCGGATGTTCAGGCGGGGGACGAGCTGTATGCCGGCCTCGAGGAGAACGTCACGGTAGAGCCGGGAAAGCGGCTGGTCTTCGATCGCAGGCTCTCGGTAGGGCATGCCACGATCCATGTGGATGGCATACCTTCGGGATCGACCCTCCTCATCGACGGGGAAGAACGGTCCCCCGTGGCAAACCCTGCGGGCGAAATGGCGTTCGAGGGGACAGTCGACGCGGGGACGCTGAAAATCGAAGTCTCGCTTTCCAATAAAACCTGGTATAACGACGACTACCTGGGGATCAACGGTACCGCGATTTATTCGGTGAAGCGTATGCCGCTGCGGTATAGCCTTCAAAAGCGCAGCATACGATTTAGGGGGAAAGAAAGCGACTGGGACGGGATCGATCCTATCTTCACGCACGCAAGGGAAGTATTAGAACCGAAAATCTCCGGTAGCCAAATCACCGGTGGTTGTATATGCAAGGACGCCAATAACCTGTACATTAAAATTGATTTTTCCAACGGTAAACCCAGATGGGCCCCCAACATTTACAACCGACGCCTTATATTGATCCAAAACGGCAGGGCAATGGAATTTCAAGTGTCAATGTGGGATAATGGAACCCTGCATCCCGGTATTTGGGACCGCAACTATCAGCGCTATCAAGCAATATTAGGCATGTATAGCGATGGTCCGTCATTTTCGGAACTACAATTCCCCTTGTCGTATATCTCTCAATACTTTGATCTATCGAAGCCGATCAGAGCGTCGCTAGGGTTTTGGATAAGAACGGGGACTGATAATAATGAAACCCCGCCCGTAAATATCATCATCGGTAAGTGACGGAAAGAACGCTTTAATGCTTAAGCGTTTTCCATTTATCACGATAGCTCTAATCAGTAGCTTAAAAGGACGCCGATGGTAAGCAGGGCCGTCAAGCCATAACCCTCCGGCCTCGAGATGGCGACGTTCCCGAGTTGGCCGTCAAGGCACTAAGGCTGTAGGATCCTCCGGACAGCTCGTTCCGGAAGTTCCAGTCGCCGTAGGCGAGCCCGAGACCCAGCTCGGGGATGACCCGCAGGAGGTACCTGCCGCCCATTCGGAAGAAGCTCAGGTTGCATAGCTCCCCGTCGAGGAAAAGCTGATAGGAATCGAGGCTTCCGCCGAGTACCGACCTGTCTCCGTCTATGTACATCTCCTGATTCGGATCCATCAGATGCTGTCTTGAAAGGTCCACCCGATATCCGAAAAACTTCTCTGAGCCAATTCGTCGAATTCGAAGCCCAAGAACAACTGGTCGCTCATGGGCGCGTCGAAGCTTACCAGGGCTCCCAGCGGAGCCATCGCTATAATCAGCGCGATTACGGCTATCGATCTTCTCTGCACATACTCTCCCTTATCGCTGGACCTCCGGCCCCGATTTTACACTGTCTCGATCATGCGTCAAGACGATAATCCGCCGGCCGAGGATCGGGGCGGAACTAGTCGATAGGCCGGGGGCTGCCCCGGCCTTTTCTATATTACGGAATAGCGGTGGTACGCGGTGCAGGCCGTCGTGATGAGCGGGCCACCGGTAGCATGTCCCGCCGTATCCTGATATTATTCGAAAAGCGCATTCCTCGGATAAGATTAGATCATTTTTATCGATCACGAAATAATCAAAGGAGCCCTCCATGTCCCCGGTCCAGACATTCGCCCTCATCCTGCCCTTCGTCTCCGCGGGCTATATGCTGATCCTGTGGTTGTTCTTCAAGAGGACCTTGACCTTCAAGATATCGGCGGCCCTGGCGATCAGCCTCATGGCCGTCTCCTTCATCAGCTTCGTGCTCGGCAACCGGGGTTTCGGGGCCCTGCTCTGGGCGATCCCCGTCGTAGGCGTCTCCTTCGTGCTCACCTATTGGGGGATAGACCGCTTTATCGGGAAGCCCCTCCGCAGGACCTACGGCCTCCTGTACGAGATGGCCGAGGGCGAGGGGGACCTCAGCGGCCGCCTCGACGTCTTCACGAAGGACGAGATAGGCGAGATATCCTCCAACTTCAACAGCCTCGTGAAGAAGCTCACGGCCATAATCGCCGGGCTGCGGACGGTCGGCGCGAAGGGCGCCGCGATCGGGAGCGAGCTCGCGTCCAGCTCCGAGGAGCTCTCCGCCACCGTGGAGCAGATGACGAGGACCATCGAGGAGATGAGCGCCAAGATCGCGGCCCAGAGCGAGGAGATAATCAGGTCGAACTCGGAGGTCCAGGAGATAAAGAACGCGATCGGGAGGTTGGGCGACCTCATCGACGATCAATCCGGGTCCGTCACCGAGTCCTCCGCCGCCATCGAGGAGATGCTGGCCTCGATAAAGAGCATCGAGTCCGTGACCGCTTCCAAGAAGGCGATCTCCGACCAGCTCGCGTCCCTGGCCAAGGAGGGCGAGAGAGGAATGGGGTCCACGGTATCGGAGCTCGACGAGATCGCGAGGTCGGCCCAGACGATCTTCGACCTCGCCCGGATGATCG
>CAYNFM010000229.1:0-2689 GCA_964396415.1 uncultured Treponemataceae bacterium
CTGCCTATTCCGGCCAAAGTTGCCACCATTCCGGGCCATGGTTGCCACCCGACAGTTCTAAACAAACCGCAAGTCGGACTATAGCCGGGTGGCAACCATGGTTCAAGACTCCGGAACTGGAAATGCCTTTTTAATCGCTCGCATAGATTTGCCTGTCAGGTTGATTCGCATCGCCTGAGGCACGATGCGGTCGCAAATGGCGTCGGCGAGGGTGGGATCGCCGATGATGTCGAACCATTTTGCGACCGGGATCTGGGTAGAGATAATAGTGGCGGCTCGATCATACCGGTCCTCGAGGATTTCCAGCAACGAGATCCGCGAGTCGGTATCGAGGGCGAGGAGTCCGAAATCATCGAGGATGAGGACGGCGGTACGGGCGATGCGTGAAATCTGGCGTTGATAACCGCCGTCAATTCGCTTGGTTTTGAGAAGTGGAAACAACTTGCTGCAGTTGAAATACAGCGTTCTGTGCCCGAGAAAGCAGGCTTGCGTTCCGAGGGCCTGAGCAAGGAAGCTTTTTCCTACGCCGGTTGGACCAGAGATAATTATAGTTCGTCCTTTTGTAACCCAAGAGCAGTCGGAGAGGCGCAGGAACTCATTCTTGTCCAGGCTCCGTCCCGCCGCGAAATCGACCTCGGGGAAGGTCGCCCGCGTACGGAACGAGGCGGTCTTCATGAGCCTGACGGTCTTTCGTTCTTGTCGATAATCCCACTCAGCGTCGACGAGGTGGGCGATGAGTTCGTCGGCGGTTAGAGACTGAGGGTGCCGCGTTTCCAAGAGGGCGCGGTATGACCGTTCCATGCCTGCGAGCCTGAGGCCGGAAAGCTTTTCCAGTGTCGCTTGTATATTCATGCTGGCACGACCGCGCTTACTGGTAGGCATCTTGGCCACGGATGTTTTCATGGAACTGCAAAGGGGTCTGCAGACGTTCGGTGGCGAGAAGCGCGAGATCGCGCTCGGTCTCAAGCACCCGCTTCACGCCGCGATAGCCTGTGGCGCCGTCGGAACGGGCGATGCGACAAGCCATGTCGACCCTTTCGTTGGAGTATTTTTTCGTCAAACCTATGATGCCGATCGACGATCTGAATCCTTGTTCCGGGTGCTCGGCGGCGGCCATGATGTCGCTCACAATGGCTTTGACATTAAGGCCGACCGAGGCAGCCCAGTGACTGATGCGCTCCGGCGTCCACTCGGCATAAAAGCGATGATGCGAAGGCATATGCTCCTTCACCGTCGTATATCGTTGGTTGTTGTCGGGCGAGGCCCGGAGGTGGAAGGCGATTCGGACGTTGTCGTGGAATATCTCAATCGTCCGATTCGTCGAATAGACGGAGACTTTCTTCCCGGCGAATGCGTAAGGAACGCTGTAGTAGTGACAATCCTCCCTGATTTCCACGTGATAGTTATTCTGAACGGTGGCGAAGCGGTGGTGCGTGATTTCGTAGCGGCGTTCCGGTAGTGATCTGAGCGCCGGTTTGTCGATGAGTTCGAAGCGCTCAGCGCGACTTTGGGGAAGCTTCTGGAATCGCTTGCCGTTGTGGATGGCCAACATCTCCAGAATTCCCGCGTTCAGATCGACGAGCGAACCGAATCCCCTGTTCCGAAGGGGAGCGAACACGCGCGTGTAGAGGATGTTCACCGCATTCTCGACGAGGGCCTTGTCGCGCGGTTTGCGGGATCGCGCAGGGATGATAACGGTCTGGTAGTGTCGGGCGAACATTTCGTATTCAGGATTGATTTCGCTCTCGTACTTGTCGCATTTTTTCACAGCGCTTTTCAGGCAGTCCGGCATGATCGACGCGGTGACGCCGCCGAAGAACTCCAGCGCATTACGGTTACACAGGATGAAATCATCCCGCTGCTGGGAAACAGTCGCTTCTGCGTACGTGTAGCCGCTCGCGCCAAGGATGGCGACGAAGACCTCGGCTTCCACCGCGAGTCCGGTGATTGGCTCGTGCCAAGCTAGTTTCTTTCCCGTGAAGTCGACGTACATGCGATCGCCGGGTAAGTGCTCGATGTGCGAGGTGACTTCCGGATCGGAATCGAGCCAGGTCTTGAAATGATAGCAGAACTGGGAATACCCGAAACCGTCCGGGTGCTGCTTCAGGTATTCATTCCACAGGATATCCCGCGTAACGCCCACGCCGGGGAGTTCTTTGACCATGTAGGGGAAAAAGGCCACGGCTGCCGCAAGGCGATCGTCCAAAGCCTTCTGTGGGCCGCTCAGACGATCTTCAAGCATACTGTCGGGGAGTTCTAAAGCTTCATCCAAACTGAGTCCGGAGTTTTTGAATGCCGCCAGATACTTTGCGACGGCGGGCCGTGATAAGCCAATAGCCTTTCCGATCTGTCTGTTGCTGAGCTTCGATTTTTCATGAAGTTCGATGATAGTCCTGACCTTCTTCATGCCGACCTTCCTTTGTGCCATGAGCGTTTCGTCTCCTTGCCACGATGTGGCCGGTTTGATCGTACGCGCAGGCTGAATGTCGGTCTGCAAGAAAAGCCGGCAGGATGCGCCGCTATCGCTCGTGGGGTGGCAACTTACGCCCGGAATACCGTTGCCCGACGATTCGCCATTCCGCTACACCCTTAAAAAGTGGCAACTTTCCCCCGGAATGGTGGCAACCATCCGCCGGAATGGGTGGCAACTTTCGCCCGGAATGGTGGCAACTTTGCACCGGAATACTCA
>CAYNFM010000230.1:0-2684 GCA_964396415.1 uncultured Treponemataceae bacterium
CGAGCGCCAGCACGGTGCCGAGGTCGTTGACGAAGCAGGCGCCGAGGATTCCCTTCCCGAACTCCGTCTTGTTGAGCCCCGTCTCGAGCATGACGGCATAGACCACTGCCATGGAGGTGGTCGAGAGCGCTATGCCGGCGAGGATGCTGGAGGGGAGGGTCCAACCGATCAGGAAGCGCGCCACTAGGGTCGCGCCCGCGAAGGGCGCGAGGAAGCCGACCAGGCCGACGATCGAGACTTCCTTGGCCTTCTTCCTCATGACGGCGGGGTCGAGCTCGGCGCCCGCGAGGAAGGTAAGCAGCACCGCGCCGACGGAGGCGAGGAACTGGAGCCACTGCTGGCCGCTCCCCAGCGAGCCTTTGCCGAAGAAATGGTCGGCGACGGCGCCCGCGGCTATCCCCACGCAGATTTCCACGAGGGCGATGGAGATGTCCAGATGATAGGCGATGATGGCCGCGACTACAGCCAGTCCGAGCCACAGCGCCGCCATGAAGAAAAGCGGTTCCATAAAAACTCCTTTCACGACCGATCGTGCCAGGAGTCATCAGCCTAGGGTCGGCGGTTATACCGAGCCGGCAGTCTTACTATAAAGCCGGCTCGGCGGGCGAACTCCATCGCCTGGCGGCATTTTGTCATTTGCCGCGCGGCCTGTCAATCGGAGCGGAGCTTGCTCCGGATGTGCGGAAGGTATAAACATAGGGATATGGATAAACGGAAAAGACGGATACTCTCCTTCGACGGAGGCGGCCTACGGGGCCTCATCACCGTAGAGGTATTGGCGAGGATATCGGAAAAGCTCGGCGGCGAAGCCTGGCTCGGCGAGGCCGAGCTCTATGCGGGGACGTCGACGGGCGGCCTCGTCGCCCTCGCCCTCGCCTCGGGGAAGGATCTGGCGAGACTCCGCGAGCTGTATACGAAAGCCGGACCCGGCATCTTCGACCGAAGGACGCCGAGGTACTTCTTTTCCGTCCACCGCCTGCTTCGCGCCGGCTACGCGAACGCGGCGCTCAAGGCCGAGCTGGACGATCTCTTCGGGACGCGAAGCTTCGAAGGGCTAGGGCGGAATGCGCTCATCGTATCGTTCGCCCTCGATCCGCGGGCTCGGCATCGGAGTTGGGCTCCCAAGATTTTCCAGAACTACCCGGGCCCGGGCCGGGACCATGGCCCCATCGTCGACATCGCCCTGGCCACGAGCGCGGCCCCGACCTATCTTCCCTCCTGGCGCGGCTATATCGACGGCGGAGTCTGCGCGAACGACCCGAGCATGTGCGCCCTCGCTCAGGTCCTGGATCGCAAGCGAATCTCGGACGAGGGCGACGGCCTCGACGATATCCGCCTCGCCTCCTTCGGCACCGGCGAGAGGCCGATGGCATTGCGAAAGGAGGGCCGGCGATCCAAGGCCCTGGAATGGGGCGCCCTGGGCTGGAACCTGAAGCTCCTACGCCTCCTCAACGACGGTCCCCTCGGAATCGTCGACTACCAGTGCGACCGCGTCCTCGGGAAGAGTCGCTACCTTCGCGTCCAGCCCGAGCTGCCCTGCGACATCGAGCTGGACGATGCCAAAGCCCTGCCCCGGATGGGCGAGATCGTCGCCGCGATTCCCGACGCTACGATACAGGCCTGGGCCGACTGGATAGCGAAGGACTGGCTCTAGCCCTCGGCGGCCCGTCGCGGCGCGATCGTCCGGCGGCGACCGGCCAGGCGGGCCTAGGCCCTGGTTCGCGGCAGCTTGGTCCAGTCGAGGCCGCGCCCCGTCAGGTCGGGCTGGCAGCTCGGGCAGAAGAAGGAGTCGAAGCCCAGGACGCCCGTCCTGCGAATGGTCTGGCCGCAGCGGGGGTGAGCGGAGCGTCAGCGGGGCATGCGGACCACTCGTCACGCTGGTTCCTTTTCTCGGTTCTCCGGGAGAGAAGACCAGATAACCTGCCACAATCAATGCTTCACTGCCGCTGCGGCAGCAATTCCGTCTAACTCTGTTAGGATCTACGACGACGGCGTGGACCGACCGACGATAAGATTATCGCGGAGGTGGGCGACTGGCGATGTGCCTGGGTGCGGATCCATGCGCTTTCGGCCAGGTATCTCGTCCTTCGTGCCTTGGTGGCGGTAGAACGACCCGGATCTCTCCCCAAAGAGTAACCGGCAACAAGTCCTCAACCCTCATAGCTCCCTCCCAGTTGAGGCGAGCCTATCCAATGTCATACCTTTCCGGAACTCTTTACATCAAAGTCTCTAAGTCACGGTTGCAGCGACAGTCCCCGCCGTAATCGGATTGCCTGCCAAGCGACCGTCGCTACCCATACGCAAAAAAACACTACTAAGAGCCTGTTTGCCCATCCAACGAATGCGAGTACCCCGGGCGGCAGTGCTATTACTTTCGCTTGAAGATTCATTGAGACACCAGATCGAGAATAGGTGATGATCATAATAATAAAAGTTGCTACCAGCGCGACAACGCTGATCCAGGTCAGATTGGCTGTCCAGAGAAGCGCCTTCTTGGCAACTGACCACGGTTGGGTGCGGCTAAGGCCGACGCTGATCAACATTGCGGCAACTGGCAGGCTAAGAATACCGATATATCCAGCCATATCGTGAAGAGGCTGATGGTTGATGTCAAATATGGACGCTATTTCCTCTCCAACGCCTGCAGCGATAAGAAAAACCAACCCAATCTTGCCGGCACGTGT
>CAYNFM010000231.1:0-2672 GCA_964396415.1 uncultured Treponemataceae bacterium
AGAAGGCGAAGCTCACCAAGTTCGGGGACGTGGCCGGCGCGGAGAACGCGTGGCTTCACGAAGAGGCCCGGAAGAAATAGCGCGCCGAGGCCGCGATAGAACGGCCCCCCGCCTTGGGCGCGGGGGAAACGCATTCGAAGGAGAGACAGCATGGCGATCGACGAACTGGAAAAGAAGCTGAGGCCGCCCGAGAGAGGACTCCCTCCCTATCCCGCCAAGATGATAAAGCTCGCCTCGGGCGAGATCATGGTCGTTCGCGAGGCGAGGCGCGAGGACATCGGCGCCCTCCTCGGAACGGTCTATCCGCTGATCGAGGTGGCGAAGGACTATTACGACATCGTGGCCGCCCGCATGTACAACGAGCTCCTCGCTTGGTATCGATACCGGATCGCGAACGAGTTCGCCATCGTCGGCGCCATAGACGGAGAGATCGCCGGCATCGTCACGAGCCGCGACGTTGACGGGAAGCTCGGCATGAGCCTCCACACCATGACGATCAAGCGGGGCCTGCGCGTCGGCGCCCAGCTCTTCGCCGCGAAAATGGAGCATCATATCGAGTACTGCAAGGAAGACGAGGTTTGGATCGTCGCGGAAAGCCCCATCGGCTTCAAGCGCTGGATGATAGAATACGAGCTCGAGGACCGCTCCGCCCAGTATCCGGCCGTCCGGCATGAGCTCGGCGGCGTGCCCACCTTCGCCCTCACGCGCAAGCTCTGGGACGCTGTAAAGGCCGTCAAGTGCACGGGAACCCGGCCCGTGCCGCCCGAAATACTCAAGACCGCGGACAAGCTCAAGATGCCGAACGAGTACGTCCAGCTGCCCGGCTGGAAGAGGAACGGCTGATGGCGCCTAGGATCGGCATCGTCGGCATCGGGCACTGCCGCTTCGGCAATTCGAGCGATTACGACCTCGTCGACGTCATAGCCTACTCGGCCAACGACGCCCTCGAGGACGCGGGCGGCCTCGCGCTGCGCAAGGAAGTCGACCAAGTCTTCGTGGGCAACATGGCCGCGGGGATGTTCAATCACCAGACGGCGGTCGCCTCGGCCCTGATAAGCAGGATGGACATGGAACCCTGTCCGGCGGAGCTCATCGAGAACGGACCGGCCTCGGGCGCGAGCGCCATCAGGATGGGCTACATGGCGATAGCCTCGGGCATGGCCGACGTCGTCCTCGTCGCCGCAGGCGAGATCATGCGCACCGTATCGGGCTGGGAGGCTACGAACATCGTCGCCACGATGGCCCACACCGAGGCCGAGTACAACATGGGTCTCACCCTACCCGGCTTCGCGGGGATGTTCACGCGCCTTTATATGCAGAAGTATGGCCTGACCGAGCGTGACCTCGCTCTCGTCGCCGTCAAGGACCACGCCAACGCGGCCCTGAACAAATACGCCCACGTCCAGATTCCGGTCACCATCGAGGCGATCGCCGACGGCCCCGAGGCGAACGTCGTCAACAATTACGTGGCCGAGCCCCTGCGCATGTACTCGACCTGCCCCATCACCGACGGCTCGGCCGCGGTCATCCTGGTCAACATGGACTCGCCCAAGGCCAAGCTCTTCAAGAAGAAGCCCATCAGGATAGCGGGCATCGCCTCGGCGACGGACACGCACTGCGTCCACAACCGCAAGGATCCCCTCGTGCTCGACGCCGTGAGGCTGTCGGCCGAGAAGGCCTACAAGATGGCGGGCATCGGGCCCGCGGACATCTCGGTCGCCGAGCTCCACGACGCCTTCGTCATCTTCGAGCTCCTCAACAGCGAGGAAGTCGGCTTCTTCGAGCGAGGCAAGTCCTTCCTCGGAGTGCGCAACCACGAGACCGAAATAGGAGGCCGCATCCCCATCAACACCTCGGGGGGCCTCAAGGCCAAGGGCCATCCCGTCGGCGCCACCGGCGTCTCGCAGGTCGTCGAGCTCGTACGGCAGCTCAGGGGAGAGGCCGAGGAGGGGCGCCAGGTCAAAGACCCGAAATACGGGATGGCGGTCAACTTCGGCGGCTTCGGCAACAACGTCGTGACGACGATCCTGGCGAAAGATTAGGGGGGCCCGATATGATCGATTTCAGCCAATACGGAGAGCAGACTCCCCATATCCACGCCTTCCGCTGCCAGAAGTGCGGCGCGATCTACTACCCCGCGCCGATGATCTGCGCCAAGTGCGACTCGAAGCGCGACCCGGTCACCGGAAGCGGCTGGGAGGAATTCGATCTCGAGGGTCCCTGCACCCTCCTCACATGGACGAGGGTGTGGAACCTTCCCGAGGGCTTCAACAGGAAATTCCTGATCTTCGGGATGGTGGCCTTCCCTAACGGCCTCAAGGCATCGGGACGCATCGAGCTCGAGGGCGATCCCGGCAGGGATCCCGAGATCGGGATGGCCCTCGCCGCCAAGGTCATGGAGGCCGACGAGCGCCCGGGCAAGCCGGTCAAGGTGTATGTCTTTTCCTAAGGGGAGCCGTCCTCCCGGGGAATCGTCCTCGGAGGGGACGTACCGAAGCACTATCGCTCCGCGCGGGGCGAGCGTAGGATGGGCGAAGGCCGGCTGCCGGGCTGGCGATCCATCCGAAGGAGGGAGAATGGCTCGAAAGCCTCCCCGTGAATAGGGGAGGTAAAACCAGCGCCGGCCCGCCTGGACGCGAGGCCGCCGCAGAAAGACGGAGGCATCATGGCTA
>CAYNFM010000232.1:0-2665 GCA_964396415.1 uncultured Treponemataceae bacterium
GGCCCGAATCGTCATGGCTCGCCGCTCCAGCTCGCCGACCTCTTCCTTCGTCATCTTTGCCTCCGTAGCTATCCTGGTCCTTTTGCGAGTCGAGCGGCTCCGCGATCGCGGAACGGCGATTCGGGCGTCAGTCGATGAGGGGAACGGTCACCGTGCCGTCCAGGAGGACGGTGACCCGCGCCGCCTGACCCTTCTCGGCCAAGGCCTCGTCGAAGGCTCCCTGCAGCGAGCTGCGCTTCGCGATGAAGGCCATCTTCAGGGTCGCCCCGTCGAGCTCGCTGAGCGCGCGGATGCTCGCGCGGGAAGCCACCTGCGCGATCTTGGCGGCCTTATGATAGCCGAGGCGGTAGCCGGCGGAGATCCGCTCCAAGGCCTCGGCTGGCCCGGAGGATGAGCCCAAGAGCTCGATGTAGGCCCTATCGCCAACCCCGTCCCTGCAGGACGCGACGAGGATCAGGATGCCCCCATCCCCGAGGGCGAGGGCCCCGTTGTCGATGGCCTTCTGGGCTTGATAGAGGTCGATGTCCATGGGGTGGCGCGCGACGGATACCACGATATCTGCCCGAGCGGGCAGCCTCACCGCGAAGATGGAGTTCGCCTTTTCCACCGCTGCGGCGAAAGATATCCTGATGTCGCCCGCGAAACAGTCGGCGAGGCCCTGGGCTTTATCGAGTACGGTCATGATGGAGAAAACGTGGGCGGGCAGGAGCCGGAGAGCGTCGTCCATGTCCTGGCTCACCGGGTTATCGGCCAGGGCCAGGGCCCTTGCCCGCGGGTCAAGGGCGAGCTTATGGTTGGCCTCCACTGTCTCGAAGCCCGCCACGCCAGGGAGGAAGGCCTTTCGGCCGCCCGTATAGCCGGCGAAGTAGTGCGGCTCCACCGAGCCAATCGCCACGACGCGGTCGGCCTCGACCAGGGCCCGGTTGAGGAGGATGGGCGTCCCGTTCCGCGTGCGTCCGAGGTCGACGAGGTTCGCCTTGTCTCGGGCGTCGTGGGACTCGATCCGCCGCCTGAATCGCTCGTAGTGCCGACCCAGGATCTGGCGATATTCCTCTTCGGTTGGAGCGCGATGGGCTCCCGTGGCCACGAGGAAGCGGGCATTCCTCGTCTCGAACTCATCGCCCGCCGCGTCCAGGATCGCGGACGTGGGCGTGGGCCTCGTCGCGTCGTTGACGATGACGAGCAGACGCTCGGAAGGAGCGAGGAACTCAGCGAGGGACGGACTCCCCAATGGCCTGGCGACTGCGTTCCTGACGAGCTCGACAGGGGAATGCGCCCCGCCTTTCGCCTCGTTGGGCTCGGCCACCGCCAGGAGGTTCTCCTCCGGAATGTCGAGGTCCAGCTCGCGATCGAGATAGGGAATGCCGATCCTCATGTCCCGCTCCTATCCCCTGCATTGCGCGACGGCGTAGTCAAGGGCTTCTCGGAGCATCGACTCCGGAGGCTCCTTGATATGCCCGAGCCTCATGAGGTCTTCCGTCAGCGCGCGGGAGGCCGCGATGTCGGCCTTGGCCTTCTCGTAGGCGTCCTGCCAATTCATCCTCACCCGCGCGACGCCTTCCTCGATCGCCTTCATCGCCACGTCGGCCGCCTGGATCGCGAAGACCTCGGACTCGTCCATGCGCGCCGTGATGTCATCCGGCGAGATGCCGCGCCTCTCCGCGAAGGCCGCGATGGAATGGGCGCATCGTATGGCCATCCCGTCCGTCACCTTCCGCGCCCGCGCCAAAAGGGCGCCTTTCAAGAGACCGGGAAAGCAGACCGAGTTGTTCACCTGGTTCGGGAAGTCGCCCCGGCCCGTCGCCACTATAAAAGCGCCCTCCTCCTTGGCCGCGTGGGGCCAGATTTCCGGCACGGGATTGGCGCAGCAGAAGACGATGGCTTTGGGTCCCATGGCGCGCACCCACTCCCGCTTCACCGTGTCCGGGCCCGGGGTCGAGAGGGCGATGAGGACGTCGGCGCCCTTCAGCGCCTCGGCCTCGTTCGCATAACGCTTAGGGTTCGTCTTCGCGCAGAGCTCCCACTTGCGGTAGTTGCGGGGGTCGGCCTCGATGTCCTTCCTCCCGGCGTGTAGGGAGCCCTTCGTGTCGAACAGGGTCAAGCGATCCGGATCGCCGCCGTCGGCGAGTATGAGGCGGGCGATCGTAGTATTGGAGGCGCCTGCGCCTAGGAGGACTATCCGGGCATCGCCGAGCTTCTTGCCCGCCAGCTTGAGCGAGTTGAGGAGCCCCGCGAGCGTGACGCAGGCGGTGCCCTGAGCGTCGTCGTGCCACACCGGGATATCGCAGGCGTCTCTCAGCTCGTCGAGCACCTTGAAACAGTTCGGCTGCGAGATGTCCTCCAGGTTCACCGCCCCGAAGGAATGCTGGACCATCTTTACGAAATCGATGATCTTGGCCGGATTGTTCTTCCCGTCGGGGCCGCGCGAGTCGATGCAGAGCGCCACCGCGTCCACGCCGCCCAGGTATTTCATCAGGAAGGCCTTGCCCTCCATCACGCCCAGGCCGCCGGGCGGCGTGCAGTCCCCATCGCCCAGGACCCGCGTCGAGTCCGACACGATCGCCACCAGGTTGCCCCGGTTGGACAGGGCGAAAGAGCGATCGTTGTCGTCCCGGATCCCCGTCGATACGGCGGAAACGCCGGGAGTGTACCAGACGTTGAACCA
>CAYNFM010000233.1:0-2654 GCA_964396415.1 uncultured Treponemataceae bacterium
TGTAGGTTTTCCTGCGGGTTTCATTGGGGTCGTGGGAGGAGAGGGCGTTTAGGAGGATGAGGATTCGATGGCCCTCAGCCAGAGCGTCCTCGTCGGTCATGGCGGCAGCCTTCAACTGGCGACGAGGCTTGGTCTTTAGTGAGGAGTGTGCGGCTCGCTTGGTCTTGGCATCCCTAGCCGCCTGGTGGATCGTCTTCTCGCCTTTTCGAACAGCCGTAGCCTCTTCGGGGTCGGCAAGAACTGACCTCGCCCGCTCCACCTTCGCCCGCGAGGTTCCGATAGCAGCAGCGGTGATATCGGCTGTTTTCATTGGCTTTCCCCCGGTAGCCTCAAACGCGGCTAGCGTGGTGTTAAAGCCTTCCTGTGGTTGGTCGACAATCTCGATAAGGCGAAGAAGCTCTGCATCCGAGAGGTTCCGGCGATCCTTCTGGGTATGGACCGCGTAGGATAGCGCCTCGGCCTCAGAGGTAAAGATCTTCTCGTAGGCGGTCACCCGGAGGAGGCCCAGCTGCTCAGCGGCCCTGACGCGGGTATAGCCATCGATGAGGACACGGGTGCCGTCAGACTTCTTCCAGACGTTGACAGGCTTGGAAGGGTCGAAGCCGTTGGCCTTCATGTCGGCCTTGATGGCCTGGAAGACCTCGGGCTTAATCGTGAATAGCGAGGCGAAGGGCTCGGCCTTGGTGATTTGGTCGAGGTAGAGCTCGATGCCAACCGCCTTCTCCCCGGAGTTATTAACGGCTGCCTTATCGGGCTTGGTGGTCATGGTTAATTTTGCCATGGCTAGAACCTCTCGGTGTTGTGTTCGATGCCGCAGTAGGCGGCAAGGGCAGTTATCGCAGCATGGAGCTGGGCCTTAGCCTGCGACGTTGTGATGCTCTCCCCGGTGTCGATCGAACGACGGATGAGCGTCGTATCTGGAATAGTGTTGGGCAGGATGGTGTCGCCGAAGGCATTGCGGAAGAGAGCCTCGTACTGATTGCGGAGGGCGTCGGGATTGTCGGAGCGCGGCGGCCGGTAGAAGTTGAAGAGGATACGCCAAGCGGACAGCTTATCGGTATCACGTTTGAGCTGGGCCTCGTAGAAGAGAGCGCCCTTGTAGTCGAACTGGGAGAAAGCGACCGGCGTGATGATGAGGTCCGAAGCATTCACGGCGTTGAGAACGATGTTGTCGTAGGTCGGTGGGGTGTCGACGAAGAGGAAATCATAGGGCAGATCCAAGACAGAAAGCATCCGAGCAAGCGTCCTCTCCCCTATCGCGCGGAGCTTCACGAGGTCGAGCGACGAGGCTAGGAGGTCGATGCCGGGGTAGTTCGATTGGATGATGTTTTCGCCAAGGCGCTCGGTATGCAGGGCGGCGGCGATGTTCTTGCGGTCGGCCTCATCGGGAGAATCGAGGTAGTAGGATGTGGTGCTGTTCTGGAGATCGAGGTCGGCGACAAGGACACGGTAGCCTGCCGAGGCGGCGTAGTTGGCAGTGAGGATGCAAAGCGAGCTCTTGCCTGTACCGCCCTTGATTGAGGAGAAGCAGATAGTTCTCATGGTGGGCACCTCCCAGGGATCGTTCGCATAGATAGTCTGGTCCACTGATGGAATGGAAAACCCCGCCAGGAACGAACCCTAGCGGGGCGGGCGGAGGGGAAGAAGACCGCCCGGATTACTTGGGCGCGGTCTTGTCGAAGAGCATATAGACAGTAACGCTTTCGCGTTTGAGCCCTGGATTGGCGGGATCGCTGATCGGATCGAGGATGTAGAAATAATCGTTCCGGAGCGAATCAAGGTAGTCAGGGGAAGCGAGCTCGATGTGGTGGGTTAGGAATGACGCATCCAGTTGCATGAGCTCCATCTTCGGACCGAAGACCGGCGTGTCGTCCTGGAAGGAACCGTGCATCGCGAGCCGGACACCACCACCAGTGATAGGAGCTGTGGCGGAGTAGTCGACAATGAAAGTCGTTTTCAGCATCAAAGGAACGAAGCTATCAGACTTGTTCGGGCTCGGATTCGCAAGGAAGGACTTGTACCAAGACTGGATGATGGCGAGGGCATCACGAGGAGCGGCAAGAGGAAGGCCACGGAGGCCAGCGGCGTTCGTAGTAGGGTGTAGAGTGGCACCGAGACCGGACGTGAGACCGTCGAATGAGACCATAAAGAGGAGCTCTTTGGTGTTCTGCGGAGTGAAGTAGACGGAGAAATCGTTGCTGAGATTGTAGGTCTTGGAAAGTTGTGCGAACCCGTTCGTCAGGATCGACTTATCGAAGAACGGGAGGGACTCCTTGGGCGCGAAGAAATTAAGCTCGAGCGTGTGGCCGTTGGAGAGAGGGAGCTTGGTCACGGTCACAGGGAAGAGCGGCATGGCGAAGAGCCCGACGGACAGAACAAAAAGGCTGATGAGAAGGACGAGTAAACGCTTCATTAGGCACCTCTTTCGTGGAAGATGTACTACGCTTGCCATAGTACGCCTCAGGGGGTGTCGATACCTGACACTGTTGAGGCAAGATATAAATAGATGGCGCCTATCTAGTTATGAAATCGTTCTGCGATAGTCCCTATTCCTCTCGAAGGGGATGCCATCGGAACTACTCGCCGACGACAAGAATGAATGGGCAGTCCTCTGACCCAAGGTGCACAATGGAGAAATAACAAAATCAATTCTT
>CAYNFM010000234.1:0-1228 GCA_964396415.1 uncultured Treponemataceae bacterium
CTCTTGGTGTTCTTGAGACCGAGTTCATCGGTCGCAAACGAACGGACTTTGCCGACACGCTCAAGAAATGCGCGGATCTCAGGACTCGTACGGGAATCTGCCAGGGTCTTCTCAACAGAGACGGCCTTAGCCATGAGATTAAGGTAATCGCCGCCCTGCTCGGTGACGTAGCAGGCCGAGATCAGCAGGCTCATAGTAATCACAATTATGTTTCGCGCGGCGGCGAAAACCGGCGGATTTCTCTTCATCCAACAAAGCTACTCATGCAACTGGATTGGCGGCCAGAGAGTGCCCACTGCACGTGTACCTTTTGCATTACTTCATACCTGGCCCATCCACCGTCTTGCCCCGCCAATACAAAGTTTGTATATTGATGGTCAGGAGGGCGCCGTGTCCGGTTCAACCGTTAACATCTCCTTCCAAGAGGAACTCCTCGGCCAGATCGACGATGTCGCAAGGAGCGAGTCGCGCTCTCGCTCGGAGCTCATTCGCGAAGCCGCACGCCTGTACCTCGAGCGGAAGCGGAAATGGCAGGGTCTGTTCGATCTTGGCGCGAAGGCCGGAACCAAAGTCAAGCTGACTGAGGCCGATCTTGTAGCCGAGATCAAGGATGTTCGGAAAAGAGGAAAGGCCACGAGAGGATGAGGGTCGTTCTCGACACGAACATCTTCATTTCGGCCTTCCTCTGGGGAGGGAAGCCGCGGGCGGTACTCGATCGCGCGATAGAGGGGAAGGACTACCTTTTCATCTCGAGAACGATTCTTGCTGAGCTTGCCGAGGTCCTCGCCAGGCCTAAGTTCGGGCTTGATGGCGAGCTCGTCGAACGCTTCGTTCGCGAAATCGAAGACATCGCAGAAATCATGACGATCAAAGAGCGCATCCATACCCTGTGTCGTGACGTCGACGATAACGCCATCGTCGAATGCGCAGTCGCGGCCTCTGCCGAGGTTGTCGTCACCGGGGATGAGGATCTGCTCTCATTGGAGGCCTATCGCACGATCAGGATCGTGACGGCCAGTGATTACCTGGATCTCAAAATGGGCACCACGTCACTATAGCGGAAGATTGTTGTTTGTCGAGTAGAAGCGTCGCGTGCCGTATAGCGATATTGCAGCTGGACAGACGCGCAACCCTCACGGAACCGTGCTTGCGAATTTCCCGCACACGGCTCTTCGATGGTATTCACTAGCCTTACCCAACGTCAGCATTGAATACCGTCTGGATCATG
>CAYNFM010000234.1:1328-2641 GCA_964396415.1 uncultured Treponemataceae bacterium
AGCGGAAAGTCCGGAATCGCATCCTTTATCTTCTTGATGATGCCGAGGGTAGGATTGGGCCGCCGCTCGAGGCGCTGATAGCTGTAGATGTGCTGCATCCCCAGTTTCTTCGCCATGTCGTTTTGCGACAGCTTATGGGCCATTCGGTAGTGCCGGAGCACCAGGCCGAATGCGATCTCGGGGGTCAGCTCGACGGCGAACGTTGTGTCCCCGCGCACGTTCTCCTGCGGAAGGGGGATGTCCACACCTGACCCTGCCGGCTCATCGAGATACACCGAAAGCGCTTTGCGCGCGTTCTGCTCGAGATCTGCCCGACTATCGCCCTGGGTGACACAGCCCGAGAGCTCGATGCACTCTGCCCAGAGGCCATCGGACTCTTCATGCACCCGAAAGTGATACTCCATTCCTGTTATCCCTCTTTACTCCAGCTATTCTGCCGGCACTTCTCTTCCGGCACGACAGCCGGAACATTGCTCATTCAAGGAGCTTCCTAAGAGCCATTTCGAGACCCTTTTTTAATTCTCGGTGCTGTGGGATGGAGGCCCGTGCCGTGCCTTTTCCCATTATTACGTGGGATCCTTTGCGTCGCAAAATCACCCACCCCTGTTGCTCGAAAATACGTACCAGTGCTTTACCGGAAAGTGGCATTGCTCTCTCCTACGTACTACAGATGGTTTTATGGGTCTTCATTAATGTCTCCTTGATTAAACGTGTCGGGTTTTTCCTCGGGCAACGCTCGGGGAGCCTCAAACCCTATAACTGGGGAACTACGTCATGGGTGAGCCTCCTTAATATTGGCAAGGGATGGGAATCCCTAACCTTCCCCAAGGATACTAATTATATTTGGTATAGTCAATCTGTTTTCCCTGACGGGAAGGAGAGACCTAACGATCGGTCTCATGGGGACCCTATGGTGCATAACCATTCCGGGATGCTCATCGCCAACATCACTGAGGGGGCAGCGTCGAGGCGGCTACTCATGAGGCTACTGGCTCGTGTCTATGGTTGCCGTACTGCCGGCGGGTAGTTTTTCGACTATCTCAAAATTTTTCGTCAGGGCACTTTCATAGATCCCGTAGTCTTATAGGCCGTAAACCGTTCCGATTAAGGAAGGCCGCAGGATCAAAACCTCCTGCATGGAGCTCGGCGCCCATCGGCGGGCCGGCCGGCCCGTCAAAGCTCCAGGAACACGGTCTCCTCGGGCCGCGCGACTATCTTCGCCGCGCCGGCGCCGAGGATCGTCTCGATCTCGTCCGATTTGCGCCCGAGGACGCGCTCGAGCTCGTCGGAGGAGAGGCTCGTGACTACCTTGG
>CAYNFM010000235.1:0-2630 GCA_964396415.1 uncultured Treponemataceae bacterium
TCTCCATGCTCATCCTGCAAAATGAGGCGCTTCGAACCGTGACCGTCGGGATAGCAGTGCTGAGAGGCGAGTACGGCCTGCGAGTACCCATCCTGAGCGCCGCCTTGGTGATCGCGATGGTCGTCCCCCTCCTCATATTCCTCCTCTTCCAGCGCCACATAACGCTTGGCGTCACGGCGGGCGCGATCAAGGGCTGACTATAGTTATAGAGGAGAATCGCTTGAAGCAATACGACATCACCTTCGTCGGGCACATCTGCTTCGACGAGATCACGCCATACGGAGGCGCGACCGTCGTGGCGCCCGGCAGCGCAGTGCTCTGCGGCGCCATCGCCGCGGCCCGCATCGGTCAAAATGTGGCCGTCGTCACGAGGATGGCCCCGGCCGACGAGGGTATCCTAAAGCCCTTCAAAGACCTGGGCATCGAGACTTTCGTGGTTCCCGCCCGCGAGACGACCTATTCAGTCGTCATACATCCGACGCCTAACGTGGACGAGCGCATCCTGAGGCTCGAGCGCAGCTCCGGTTCCTTCGCCTTGAAGGACGTGCCGGCGATCGCGACGCGCAACCTGCACTTGGCCGGTATCTCCGACCAGGAGTTCAGCCTGGACTTCATCCGCGGCCTCAGCGACCACGGTTACGAACTCTCGGCGGACATGCAGAGCTTCGTCCGTCAGGTCGATCCGCTCACTCGGGACATCCTCTTCAAGGACGCCCCGCTGAAGCGGGACATCGTCGCCTTGATGAGCAAGGTCAAGCTGGACGTCGTGGAGGCCAAGGTCCTCACGGGGACGGACGACTTGGAGGAGGCGGCCAAGCAGTTCGAGTCCTGGGGCTGCCCGGAGACGGTCATTACCCGCGCGGACGGAGTGCTGGCCCGCGTCCGAGGTAGGACCTATTTCGAAAAGTTCACGAACCGAAGCGCCGTGGGGCGCACCGGCCGCGGCGACACGACCTTCGCGGCCTATCTCGCCCGCCGAAATGACCATGGCGTCTCCGAATCGCTGAAATTCGCCGCAGCCCTCGTCTCGATCAAGATGGAGACGCCCGGTCCTTTCCAAGGAAGCCTGGCCGACGTTCTCGCGCGCATGAACCGGTAGGAGTAGTCGATGCATCTCTTCAAGACATCGGAGAAATATTTCAGGGTCGATCCCTGGCTGGTCGTCGAGGAAGGCTTCGACCCGGGCAAGCAGCGCCTGTCCGAGTCCATCTTTTCCCTGGCGAACGAGTTCATGTGCGTCCGAGGGTACTTCGACGAGGGCTATTCCGGCGATCACCTCCTCGGGAGCTACTTCAGCCAGCTGTACGAGATGCTCGACGTGAAATATCCCCAGGTCTTCAAGGGATTCGTGACCGAGGTCGCGGCCATGATCACGGCAGTGGATTGGCTTTACACTCGCATATCGATCGACGGGGAGACGCTCGACCTTGCGACCTCCACGTTTTCGGATTTCAGGAGAACGCTCGACCTGCGCGAGGCCACCCTGGCGAGGGAATTCGTCTGGGAGACGAGAGGCGGAAAACGACTGAAGCTGAAGTTCATCCGCTTCACGGATCTCCAGAACACGGCCCTCGGGTGCCAACGCATCGTCCTCGAGCCGCAGGGCTTCTCCGGCGAGGTGAAGATCCTCTCGGGCCTGGATTTCAACACGGTCTACGAGCTTGCGGCAGGCTGGGACCAAACACAGGGTTCGGGCGCCGGCAAAGAGGAACTCGCCGAGACAAACTTCTGGACCGCCGAGCGGAGCGAGCGCGTCGGCGATCTCTACGCTATCCAGGCTCGGACCAAGAAGAGCGGATGCCGCCTCTTCTCGAGCTTCCGCGTCTCTTCCGATCAAGCGATCGCGCAAGAGCTCGCCCTGCGGGAGAAATTCATCGGGATGGAGACGACGCTCAAGGTAGAAGAGGGTGTGGCGACCATGTTCGATAAGATGGCGGTCAACCATTGGGAGCGGACGGAGGAGTCCGAGCGTGTCTGGGCCGAGGGCATCTCGCTCGCCCGCAAGCTCGCCGGTATGGGCTTCGAGCAGGCTATCGAGGAGCAGCGTTGCGGCTGGGCGCGTTTCTGGGACCGCATGGACATCGAGATCGACGGCGACCCGGAGCTCCAGCAGGGAGTGCGATACTCGCTCTTTGCGATGTATATAAACTACCACGGCGAGAGCGAGCGGCGGAACGTCCTCTGCAAGCTGGGAGGGGAGGTCTACTCCGGCGTCAATTTCTGGGACACCGAGATCTACTGCCACAGGATGTACATGTTCCTCGATCCCCGGATCGCGCGGAAGCTCCTCATGTACCGATACCACTACCTTCCCAGGGCCCTCGAAAACGCCAAGAGGGTCGATCTCGAAGGTGCCCGCTTCCCATTCTCTACCATAACCGGATTCGAGGACTCGGGTACCTGGCAGCACGTGGACCTGGAGATTCATCAGAACATGGCGATCTATTACGCCATCTGGCACTACGATCGGGTCTGCAAGGACAAGGGATTCCTCTATCGCGAAGGCATTGAAATGCTGCTCCAGATGTGCCGCTGCATGGCGAGCTGGGGCGGCTGGAGCCCGAAGCGGGGCGATTTCGGCTTCTACGGCGTCATGGGACCGGACGAGTTCCACATGATGGTGAACAACA
>CAYNFM010000236.1:0-2623 GCA_964396415.1 uncultured Treponemataceae bacterium
CAGCCCGTGGATGAAGGCCGCGAGGGGCTTGAAGCCCGCGCCTCCCGCGGCGGAGGGGAAGCGGTTCGCGGCGGGAACGAGGCGCGACCAGGAGTCCATCTCCAGCGGAACGTACTTGCGGTACTTCGAGGATACCGCGCCGCTCTCGTACCACTGGATGTCGACGACGACGTACTCCCACCCCAGGGGCCGCAGCTTGGCGGCCATGTACTCGGCATTGGCCCGCACCTCGTCCTCGAGGACGGCGGCGCCGTAGCAATCCCAGCTGTTCCAGCCCATGGGGGGCGTCGCCGCCCAGCTCGAATGACGCATGCTCATTGTCCTATCCTTTGACCGCGCCGACGGTCATGCCCTTGATGAAGTACTTCTGGAGCACCATGAAAAGAGCCGCTATGGGGACTACGGTCATGACGATGGCTCCCATGGCCGTCGTGTAATCCGTAGCCTGCTGGGAAAAGAGCGCCTGCATGGCCACGGTCAGAGTCTTGAGCCTGGCGCTGCTGACGAAGAGGCTCGCCATGAGGTAGTCGTTCCATACCTGAAACGCCTGCATGATCACGAGAGTGGCGAAGGCGGGCTTGAGCAGGGGCATGACTATGCTCCAGTAGATGCGATAGATCGAGCATCCGTCCAGCCGCGCCGACTCCTCGAGCTCCACGGGCACGGTTCCCATGAAGCTCGTCATGATGAAGACGCCGAAGGACATCCCCGTGGCGACGTACATCAGGATTACCCCGTAGGCGGTATTCGTGAGATGGAGCGTAAAGCCGATGATGTAGATCGACAGGAAGAGGGCCTGGTAAGGGATCAGGATGCCGACGATGAAGTAGATGTACGAGAACTTGAAGAAGCGGCCCCTGTTCCGGGCTATGGCCCAGGCCGCAGCGCCGGAGAGGACAGCCATTATGGCTACGGACGTGACCGTGTAGAAGACGGTGTTCAGGAAGGTGGTGCCCATGGAAAGCCGATCGATCGCGCTCCGGTAATTGTCCCAGCTCGGCGCCTGCGGCAGGGCGAGGGGGCTGCTGAGATAGAGCTCTCTCTTGTTCTTGAAGGAATAGTCGATCACTATCAGCACGGGCAGGAGGAAGAGGGCGGCGCTGACTGTCATCAGCGCCTGGAGGCCGAAGGTCCCCGCCGTATACTTCCTTTCGACGAGACCCTTGTCCTTTCGCTTTCTCACAGTTGTATCTCCCGCCGGCGAAGCACCGAAAGCTGGACGACGGCGATCGCCAGGAGGGCGAGGATGAGCGTCATGGACAGGGCCGATCCGTATCCGTATTGCCTTCCCGAAATGGCGGTGTCGTAGATCAGGTAGATGATCGAGGTCGAGGCGCGTCCCGGCCCGCCGCCCGTCGACGACACGAGGAGATCGTAGACCTTGAGGGAACCGATCGTGATGCCGACTATGCAGATCGTGAACGCCGGCGCGAGCATCGGGATCGTAATGCGGAAGAACTGCCTCGCCCTGGACGCGCCATCGACGCGGGCCGCCTCGTAGAGCTCCATCGGGACCGACTGGAGGGCGGCCAGGTAGATCAGCATCCAATAGCCTATCCACTGCCAGTTGTTCGCTATGAGGAACCCCGAGAGCACCGTCCCCGCCGAGCCGAATAGCCGGGGGTTGAGGCCGAGGCCCAGGGTCGTGGAGATTGCCGGCAGGACATCGGAGTACATCCGGAGCCAGATGAAGCCGACGACGATGGAACTGACGAGGCAGGGCATGAAAAATATGGTCCGATAGATCTTCGTTCCCTTCAAATTCCCATCCAGGGCGACCGCGAACAGCAGAGCGAAAACATTCTGGACTATGGTGTTCCAGAACGCAAACCGGATCGTGAACCACCAGGCGTCGCGCACATGAGAGTCCGTGAGGATATGGCCGTAATTGGCCAGCCCGCTCCGGGGCAAGTCGTGAGTAAAGCCATTCCAGCTGGTAAAGGAATAGCAGAGGCTTAGGCCCATCGGCACGATTACGCCGATGCCGAAGATGAGCATTCCCGGCAGGACGAGGGTCGCGTACTGCAACGCGGAGCCGCGCCCGAGCGAAGATCTTCCCATGCGTGTGTCTCCCCTTCGCGGAAAGCCGGGGGCGCCGCTGTGCGGCGCCCCCGGCGAAACCAGGGTCGATGAATGCAGTATTACGGCTTGCTGCTCGCCTTTCTCGCGTCCGCGGCCTGGAGAGCCTGGTCGATGGTCTCCTGCCCCTGGAGCCAGGCCGCGATGTCCTTCGCGTTCTCGTCCTGGAACCCGCCCCAGACGAGCTGATTGTTGCCGGATCCGGCGTCGACGAGCTGGTTTTTGGCGACGTAGGCGTCGATGTCCTTCTGACTGGGGTTCTTGAAGGTCGGACCGGCGCCCTTGACCATCGAGGCGGTCTTGGTCAAGTCGTATATCTTTTGATCGAGGGTCTTGTCGCCCGTAATCACGCTGAGGACCTTGTCGACCGCGCTCATGTTCTTGGTAGTCTTGCTCACCATCAGCGTGATGTTCGGCTCGTAGATCAGTTTCGCGTTGCCGCTTTGATTCGGGAAGGGAAAGATGCCGAAGTCGAAGTCGGGATTCACATCGAGGAAGTTCTGGATCGACCAGGAACCGGATACCTTCATCGCGGCCTTGCCCT
>CAYNFM010000237.1:0-2573 GCA_964396415.1 uncultured Treponemataceae bacterium
ACGCCTACGCCCTCATGGCGGGCCAGTACGACGTCCACACGAAGTACCGCTACTACTTCCAGGACGGGTCCTATGTCAATAAGGCCCGCGCCGAGGGCCTCGAGCGCGACCTGGAAAAGAAGCCCTACCTGAAGGAGCTGATCGCGCGGATCCCCTGAGGCGTTTCGCGCGCTGCCTTGATAAATGATCGGGGCGTACTTATAGTAGCCCCAGCATGGTCATTCCCATCGTCGACTACGCGATCCTGGCCTTTTTCGCCCTATGCCTCGCCTGCGCCGCCTACGCGCTGGGACGGGCGGGCATGGCGGCGGGCCTCATCCGAGGACTAGGGGCGGCCCGCACCCGGGCCTTGGAGGCGCTCGGCGCAGGCATGATAGTCGTCGATTCGCGCGGCCGCGTCACGAGCAGCAATTCCGAGGCGCGCATCCTCCTCGGCCTGCAGGGCGCTTCCGAGGCGGGAGGCGGGGTCTCGCCGGCCGTCGAGTCCTTCCGCATCGTCTCCGCGTTGCGCGGAATACCGGAGCTCGCGGCCCTCCTCGTCGCGGGCGAGGGCGGGGCCCAGATCTACCTGGGCGAGGGGGAGGGTCGGCGCAGGGTGGAGGCGCGGGCCTTTCCCTACGGCCGCTCGGGCCGCGGAACCGTGCTCCTGCTCAGCGACATAACCGAGAACGCGGCTCTTCTCGAAGAGCTCTCGGCCCTGGCTTCGCAGGATGCGCTGACGGGCATATGCAACAGGCGGCGCTTCGACGAGCTCGGAGGGCGCGATATCGAGCTGTCGCGGCGCGCGGGAAAGAGCGTCGGCGTCCTCATGGTGGACCTGGATTTCTTCAAGCGCGTCAACGACGAGTACGGCCACCCGGTCGGGGACGAGGTCTTGAAGGCAGTCTGCGCCGCCTGCAAGGATGCGCTCCGTTCCACCGACGTCATCGCGCGATACGGCGGCGAGGAGTTCGCCGTCCTCCTCCCGGATAGCGGCCGCGAGGACAGCGTCGCCATCGCCGAGCGGCTCCGCGCGCGGATCGCGGGAATTTCCCTCGCGCGCGAAGGCGGGATAGTGTCGATCACCGCGAGTCTCGGAGCCTATGCAGGCGTGCCGGCGCGGGACGAGGATCTCGCCCTGTATCTCGGGCGCGCCGACGAGGCGCTCTATGGATCCAAGGTCAAGGGTCGAAACAGGGTGAGCTATTGGGAGCCCATTCCGCGGGAGGGAACATGAAAGTCCTTATCGTCAATATCAGGGTAGCGAAGGAGAGGGTCGGCGAATTCGTCGCCGCGACGCGCGAGAACGCGGAGGCCAGCAGGAAGGAACCGGGCGTCGCGCGCTTCGAAATCCTCCAGGACGAGGCAGATTCCTGCCATTTCGTCCTCTTCGAGGCCTACCGGGACGAGAAGGCGCAGGCTAGCCACAAGGAGACGCCGCACTATCGAAAATGGAAGGACTTGGCTGAGCCCATGATGTCCGAGCCTAGGACGCGGGTCCTCTACTCCGAGCTATGAAATTCGAATTCGCGGCGCCGGGCAGGATTGTCTTCGGGCCAGGAAGCCTCGTCGAGGTCGGGCCCGCGGCCGCCTCCCTCGCTTCGGCGAGCGCCTCGGCGGGCGCCTTAGCGCCACGGGTCCTCGTCGTATCGGGAAGATCGACCTCACGCGCGGCGCCCCTCCTAGCATCGCTCGAAGCCGCCGGACTCGCCTGCGAGCGCTTCGAAATAGCGAATGAGCCTCGATTCGAGGATGCCCGAGCCGCCCTGGCCCTAGCCCGAGCCGCGGACTGCCGGCTCGTCGTAGGCTTCGGGGGGGGCTCGGCCATCGACCTCGCCAAGGCGGTTGCCGTTCTCCTAGCCAATCCCGGAGATCCCCTCGACTATGCCGAAGTGATAGGCGGAGGCAGGGCCCTCTTGGAGCCCTCCTTCCCCTGTATCGCAATCCCCACGACAGCCGGCACGGGATCGGAGGCGACGCGCAATGCAGTGCTCGCCTCCCCCGAAAAAGGCGCCAAAGCGAGCCTTCGATCCCCGACCATGCTGCCGCGTCTCGCCATCGTCGATCCCGAGCTGTGCTACGGCCTTCCTCCGCGACTTACCGCCGAGACGGGCATGGACGCCCTGGCCCAGCTCCTGGAGCCTTTGGTGTGCTCCAGCCCAAACATCCTCGTCGACGCGATCTGCCGCGAGGCGCTGCCGCGCGCGATAGCCTCTCTGCCCCGCGCATACCGCGACGGAGGCGACAGGGCCGCCCGCGAAGGCATGGCCTTCGCGAGCCTAGCGGGCGGCTTGGCTTTGGCCAACGCCCGCCTGGGGGCCGTCCACGGCATCGCCGCTCCCTTGGGCGGGGCCTTCCCCATCCCGCACGGCGCCGCCTGCGCCGCCCTGTTGTCGCCGGTAGCCACGGTCAATGTCGCGGCCCTTCGCGCTCGCGACCCTGAGAGTCGAGTCCTCGAGCGCTATGCCGAGGTCGCGCGCCTGCTCACCGCGACCCCTTCCGTCGGGCCCGAAGACGCGGGTCCCGCCCTCGGGAAGCTCGCGGAAGAGCTCGGCGTACGCGGTCTCGGCGGCTATGGCCTTAAAAAGAAGGAC
>CAYNFM010000238.1:0-2546 GCA_964396415.1 uncultured Treponemataceae bacterium
GTCAACAAACGAAGCCCATTTTGTCCTCATGCCCGTCTCGCGCAGGGTTCTGATACGGCTGAGATGGTCCACGCAATCGACCCTGACGCCGGGCCAGAAGTTGATGGGGAAACCATTGCGAGGCGCGACCTTCCATCTCTGCCAATGCCTCCGGATGGACTCGGCGTGCGGCGTCAAGGCCACGAAAGTATGCCAGTCTGCCTTCAGGAAGACGTTCAGGTGCTCATCGAATACCTCATCTGCAACCCCAGGGTCAAACAGATCAAGCTTCCCCGCCACCAGGTATCTTGTAGGCCTGAGGTCCATCCCGACTTCATAGAGGCTTTTGCGATGGAATTGCACCCTCTGATTGCCACCGGAGTCCGGTGTCAGAACCTCGAGGACGTCAAGACTGGCATTGCCCCAGGGATGGGAGTACTTTCGTTTGACCTGAGGGCGCGAGGATTTGTTGCGGGCGGGTGATGCTGGCCTTGCGGCAGCCGTAGACTTCGGCCCGACAATCCTGGGAGCAGTAACGAGGACGGGGCGGTTCAGGCCGATTGCATCGGCCCTCCGAGCGATCGCTCTCGGTTCTCTCTCAACGACGGCTTTTCTCCGTTCCTCTTCGGTCTCCACTTTCGCCTTCACCAGCTCAAAGATCTCCTCACGTGTAACGTCCCAAGTCCTCGTAGGCTGGTTAATGATGAAGTCGGTGACCCGGTTTGCAAGCCGTTCCCGCCGCTCACTCGCGCTGACTGGCTGAGCTCGTTTACGGCTGGATTTCTCGGCAATCACCTTTTCGACGAGCTTCCGTGCTTCTTCCAGATTCTTGGGCCCGTCCTGCTCCATCAAAGCATTGACAATATCCTTGTTCTTCCTGAGGGTCGGGTCGCAGTTGCAAGCCAGCATGGCATCCCTGAGCAGATCGCCCAATGGCTCGGCAAACTCAGCGTCTTTAATCCAGTGGTCTGCGGATTTAGCGGTTGTATTCTCTTCAATTCTTGCGATCTTCGCGCCGGCGCCGTCATCGTCGCGCCACGCTAGCTCACCGCCATTTCGCCTATATTGGTTTCGGTAGTCCCTGACTGCCAATCCTCGTTCATAGCGACGTGATTCCGGTGAGCGCATCACACCGATCATCTTGTCTCGCGCGGCGGCGACACTTGCCCAGTCGTTCCTTTTGAAGGTACGCTCCTCAATTTCTTTGAGTTCGCTGTTGAGAGTGTCAAGAAAAGTATTCCAAGCAACATCCACTTTGCCCATGATCGCCTTCGCAGTCCTCCGCCGTTGCTGAGTTGGAGCAGGTTCCCCTCCTCTCTATCGGACAGAATGGACAAAAGGTTATTAGGTGCACCAATGAGAATGAGGCTGCTGAAACGCAGAGGGCGAGGCCGGCGGTCAGCAGAACAAAGCTCACCGCCGGCCGGGGGGGCATCCTAGGGCTTCGACTTGGCAGGCTTGCGCACGCATTCGGGACGATGGTCGATGCAGAGTTCATGCACATCAGCACCGAGGGAGTTGACCACGCGCTCGAGGACGGACCGGATCTGTGCGTCGCGATCTTCACCGCGGTAGGCCCCGAATCGCTCCTCGAACATCCGGACGATGCGCGTGGCGAACTCATCGATCTCGACGTCGGCGATTCGATCGGTGCCGGTGCTGTCCGTGGCTTCGGTGGCCTTTGTCGTCTGAGCGGCTTCGGCGCTGGGGGCGGTGCGGGCTTTCCCCGCGACGGAAGGAATTTTCAGCACCTTCGCACGCGCGGTCGTAAGGGAGGCCTTGGCTTCTTCGCGATTCGCAGGTTCGGGGGCCTCGGTGAGAGTCCCCACGAGCGCCTGGTGCCTGGTCAGGACAGGATCGATGCCCTGCTCGCGCATCTCGTCCATAACGAACAGAGACAGTTGTTTTGAGCTGTTGAAGTTTTTGAGCAGACGGTAGAGCGTGCGGGAACTGCATCCGCGCTCAGTCGCGATCCTCTCCATCGCGGCAGTCGCGGTCTTCTTGACCTTGAATAGCTTGTGGTAGCAGTCCAGCTGTTCGGCGAAGTGGTAGAGGCTCTTAACGAAGCCACGCATGGCCGCGACGAGGCCTTCGCGAACCTCATCTGCCCGCGCAGGATCTTTCACGCCGCCTTCGCGGCCTTCAATCTCCTTCAGTTCATTCGTAAGCTTTGACAAATTGTCAAAACCTGTAGGATCGGAGTTTCCCATCATTTCCCCCTTGGATTCGGACCGCCTTTCCTGGTCGTGCCGGGCTGGCATGAGCGTGAACCACGGTTCGTGCTGGAAGGGAGGTTAGAAGGAATGAGATTTTTATCCGAGCGGCAGCAGCGCGGAAAAAGACGGGAGCTGCGAGAAAAATTTTTCCACGGGGCCGCGGCGGCGGCTCTCCCGTCCGCGCCGATCTAAAGTCTGACGCTTCTTTGAGGATGAATGTTCAGCTGGGCTGATCGGTGCGAGCAGGGATACTGATCCCCCTTGCCGCGCGCTCGCGACTTACAGCATTCCAGCGGACCAGCATCCAGTCCGCATGTACCCTGCGGGTGCCGCACATCGGAGTCACTGCGG
>CAYNFM010000239.1:0-2540 GCA_964396415.1 uncultured Treponemataceae bacterium
GGGGGAGGAGGACTCGAACGTCGTGGCCGGCCCTGGACAAAGCCCTGGCCAGGGCCGAGACCGCGTCGCCCAAGCCCCCCGCCTTCGCGAAGGGCGCGGCCTCGCTCGAGACCATGAGGATCTTCATAGGATTTCTTCCTCCTCGTAGGAAAGGCCGGAAGGGCCCCTCGGTAACAGTATAGCCAAGCCGGGGCCCTAAATGAAGGCCATCAGTTGCGTACTACGAGGACTTTTCGTATCTCGTCGACGCCGGACGCCACGATCCGCACGAAATAGAGTCCGCGCGCCACCGCGTTGCCGGCCAGGTTGCGGCCGTTCCAGTCCACCGAGTAGTCTCCCGCGGATTGCCGGCCGTTGACCAGCCTGGCGACGACGTCCCCGTCGAGCGTGAAGACCGTCACCGTCACCGCGCCGTCGCTCGGCAGCTGGTACGAGAGCCGCGCCGTCTGGCCCTTGGTCGGGTCTATGACGTTGTTGAGGATGGTCGCCCCGCCCTTCTGGAGGTTCACGTTATGGAAGAAGAAGGAGAAGGGCTTTACGTGGAGATACCAGTCGGAGGGGACGGAAACGCCGCTCGCGATATCCAGCCGCGCGACATTGAGGTCGCTCGGGGCTCCCGATAGCGTCAGGAAGAAGTCGAAGATCGATCCGTTCGCTACGCCGTTTATCTTCCCGTCCGTATTGGGCACCGACAGGTTCCATAGGCCCGTCGCCGCCGAGACCGCATCGCTCCTCAAGGCCGCCAGGGTGTCCGGATAGGCGTCGAGACCCGAGAAGGCCGTCTGCGAATGGGTCGGAAGCCAAAGTCCGTTCGCGCCCTTGTAGGTCGAGGCCACGTTGGTATCGTAGGCGATCGAAGGCTGCGCGGTTCCGAGGCTCGCGCTCACGCGGGCCTGCACCGTGACGGTCTGGGTCCTGAGCCATTGCGACCCGTCGAAGGCCCTGATGAGCCCTATCCCCTCCGCCGCCGACTGGGCCGCCGTGAGGCTCGCAATCTGCGCGTCGGAAAGCGTGAGCGTGAGCGAGTCCTTCGCGTAGATCGGCCAGGCGAAATAGGTCGCCGGGTTATAAGCGCCCGAAAGGGGCGGCGGAAGGTCGATCATGAGGTCCGAGACGCGGTGGCTAAGGGAGGCGACGGGCGTCGGCCAGCTCGTGGGAGAGGAGGGGTTGGCGTTATTGTAGGGCGCCGGAGGCAGGCCGCCGAAGGTGGAGATGAAATACGGGGCCCAGATCGCGCTCGTGGCGTAATTAGTCGGCGCCTGCTGGTCATCATAGAGCGCAGTCGCGAGGGAATAGGCCGTCGACCCGGACGCGATGGCCGATACCGGTATCGCGGCGGGATAGGTCGCGAGCAGCTCCGAAGTCCCCGAGCCGCTGAAGGTGACGCGCGTGATAGACGAAGCTCCCGTGAAATCGGCTGCCGTAAGCGGGTGGCCCGCCGTATCGGCGTAGACCGGCTCGCTGAAGTGGAAGAAGACCTGAGCCTGGCCCGGCAGGGCCAGGGTATAGGCGATTTTCGGAGCCGCCTCGTCGATCGGCGTCTCGGCCACGTTCGCGTTGCCGTCGTTGAAGGTGATGAGCTTGAGCTTCCCGGTCGAATTGTCCTTGAGCGAGGTGTTGGTCAGGATCGACCAGGTCGGCGTCGCTCCCGTATCGTTGTAGGGCTTCTCGACGAGGTAGATGAAGAACTCGTAGCCCACGCCGCCGTAGAGTATCGGAGACGAGGGAAGGGTCTGGCCCGCAGGCACCATAGCGTAGCCGTTGTCGCCCTTGGACGTATCGATCCTATAGCCGCTGACCGAGGCGGTGAAGCCCGAGAAGTCCCCGTTGAGGGTAGTCTGCGCTACGACCCTTATGCGGTCGATCTTTCCGTCTCCGTCGGAGTCCTCGGTATAGCTGTAGACCGCGAGGACGCCGCTGATCCACTGATAGCAGGTGAGGTCGGTTTGGTCGGCGGGAATCGGAGTATCCAGCGAAGTGAACAATGTCACGTTATTCGAAGGCACCGCTACGGGGTGGGCCCGCGCGTCGGAGTACTTGACCAGGACATTGGCCATCGTGAGGGTGGCTCCCGCGCTGAGATTAAGTTGCCACATCAGAGTGGGATCGGGCGAAGAGGTGATCACCCAGCCCAAGGCATGTACTTGGTCGGGAGTCTGGCGGGTAATCGTTATCGCCGTCGAAGCGCTAGATACCTTGAAAACGCCGGGCGCTGTGATTGTCTGCATGCGCGATTCCTGGAAGTAGATGATTCCTCCGGGAACTTCATAGTCGAAGATGTACCAGGTATTATTCCCATCGACTTGGACGCTGCTTCCAGTGAATTTCACGGTACCGGCCTCGGAGTTGAGCGCGCCTCCGGTCTTGGCGTTGCCCACCCAATTGCCGGCGATGGTGATCTGATAGCTGTGGGCCGAATTGACATCGAGCGAAGCCGCCGCCGCGGAGATATCCAGGTTCCCCGCCAGGGAGAGGGCCGACCCCAGGGTCACCGATCCCGATCCAGAGATGGTCAGATTGCCGATCTGCGGCGTCGCCGT
>CAYNFM010000240.1:0-2540 GCA_964396415.1 uncultured Treponemataceae bacterium
AGGCGCTGCCCGAGGAGCAGCGCGAGGTGATCCGCGCCCAGGCCCTGGGCGGGACCGCCTTCCGCGAGCTCGCCGAGAGGACGGGGGTCTCGATCGACACTCTCATGTCGAGAAAGCGCCGGGCGCTGCGCAAGCTCGCGGCGGCGCTCGAATACTGGATGGAGGACTAACGAGGTGTTGAAAAAGGCTACGGAGCCTTTTTCAACACTACCTTGAAAGGGTTTTAGGCACTGGAGGTGCGGAATGAGCGATTCGAGAATGGGTCATGGACACGGACATCGGAAGCCGTGGTCGGAGTGGTCGAGCGGGGCGAAGGCCCTTCTGATCGCCGGAGTGGTCGTCGGGGTACCCTGCCTCCTCGCCCTCTTCGGAGCAGTCACGATGTGGCTGTGGAACGCCCTCATGCCGGGAATCTTCAAGCTTCCCGAGATCGGATTCTGGCAGGCGGTGGGCATCATCGTCCTCACCCAGATCCTCTTCAAGGGTGGGCCCGCTCGCGGCGCGGCGCGAAGCCACTGGAGGAAGCGCCAGGTGTGGCAGCACCTGCGCGAGGACGAGGCGGAGAAGGCCTAGCATGCCGCACCGCTTCGAACCCGAACGGCTGGGGCATCTGGACAATCCCCTCAGGCGGCTCTTGATGCCCCCCAAGAGGACCTTGCGGCGCCTCGGCGTCGCCGATGGGGACGTGGTCATCGACGTCGGCGCGGGCTCGGGTTACTTTTCCCTGCCCGCGTCCGAGATGGTCGGGAGCGGAGGGGAAGTCTTCGCGGTCGACATAGAGCCGGAGGCGATCGCCCTCATCGAGAGCAGGCGCCGCGAGCGGGGGCGTGCGAACCTCCGGGCGATCCTGTCCACGGAGGCCTCCTTGGGTCTTCCCGACGGCGTCGGGACCCTGGCACTCATGTACACTGTCCTCCACGAGGTCGAGGACAAGGCGGGCATGCTCCGTGCCCTCCATCGCGCCCTCCGATCTGGGGGGAGGATCGCGGTGGTCGAATTCGGAAAGGGAGCGACCTTCGGCCCGCCGGCCCGCGAGCGGATCGGCGAGGCGGAGATGCGCGCCCTCCTCGAGGGGGCCGGATTCGCGAAGGTGGCGATAGTGAGATGGAGCTCGGCGCTCTATGCCGCGACGGCCGTAAAATAGGCTCGGTATGTGAGCGGGCCTCGGCCGATGTCTCTCATGCGAGACCGCGGCCGCTATCGATCTACTTCACCAACCTCGCTATCAGTGCCCTTCCTAGCTTCGATTTTATCCTTGCCTTGAGCGAATAGAGGGAAGCGCCGGCTCGAATCCGCCCCTTCCCCGCGGCTGGAGCGCGAGTACCGTCGGCGGCGGGCAATTTGAGAAGACGCTCCGCGTTACCGTGGGAAAGCTTCTCTCGGTCCTGATTCGAAAGGCGGCATGCTTTCAGGAACTCGATGCCCGCGAAATTATCCTGGAAGGGATCGTCGACGGAAAACAGCATATTATCGATGCCGAGGACGGCTCGGGCGCACTCGAAGACCGGAAGGTCGAAGACGCCGCTCGTGGTCACGTAAATGTTCTCGCGCAGATAATAGCTGAAGGGTTTCTCCATACTTCGTTTCGGCGAGGGGAGCTTCCCCTTTTCCTCCTGGGCCGCGAGCAGCCATTCTCCCATGGTGAGGGCCACGTTCAGCCTCGTGGCGCAGAAAGGCAGCAATTCTCCCATATGGCCGACTAGGATCTTGAGTCGCGGATGGCGGTCGAAGACTCCGCTCGCGGCCAGCTTGAGGAGGTGAGTTCCGGTCTCGACGGGCCAGCCCCAGCCCGTGATCAGCGCGGGATGTCCCGCGTAATATATATCAGATATCGCCTGCGGAGGGTCGGTGGGATGGATGTAGATCGGCACATCCAGGGCCTCAGCCCGATCGAATAGCACGGAGAAGGACTCGTGGTCCAAATACCGGCCTTTCGTATGTCCATTGACGAGGGCCCCGACGAATCCCAATTCGGTCACGCATCGTTCGAGCTCGTCCGCGGCATCCTCGGGCGATTGAGTCGGGAGCATGGCGAATCCGGCGAAGCGCGACGGGTATTCGCGAACGACTCCATGCAGCCAATCGTTTATCTCCCTGGACAGGGAAAGCGCGAGCTTCGGATCGTCGAGGAACTGGACTCCGGGCTCTACATGAGACAGGACCTGCATGTCGATCCCGGCCGCATCCATCCGCGCGATCCGCGCCGGTCCCACGTCGTCGAGGCGCTCCTTGATGACGGCATACTTCCGCCTCAAGGCAGAGGGGAACAGCTCGAAGAGCTTGGGGTGCAGAAAGGCTTCCTCGAGGGCTATGACTCGCGATACCGTCTTGCCGTCCTTCATGCTTCATCCATAGGGCAGCTTCTCCTATTCCATCCAGATAGGAACTTGATAAGGCCGATCGTACCAAGCTTTATACCTTAGCGCCACAGGGAATTCCGCATTGACCGAGGGGAGGGCTGAAGATTCTTCCTATGGACGCCCGTCGGCTGCCGCGCTATGTTCGCCTCAATGAGACGCCCAAAGCGCATTCTCCTTCTC
>CAYNFM010000241.1:0-2474 GCA_964396415.1 uncultured Treponemataceae bacterium
CCCGCCTCAAGAAGCTCAAGGAGGCGGGCATCCTCCAGATCCGGGCCCTCATCAATCCGGACGTGCTCGAGAACAAGCAGCTGGTCCTGGTCGCGATGCGCGTAGCCGAGTCCAAGCTCCTCGACCGCAAGGCCGAGGAGCTGTCGCGTCTCAAGAACGTGCTGTCGGTATCGATCGCCTCCGGCCGCTACGATCTCATCGCCGAGGTCCTCCTCGATTCGAACCGGGGCCTCGTGCAGTTCCTCACCGAGGAACTGTCCTCGGTCGAGGGCATCCTCGCCTCCGAGAGCTTCATCATGCTCAAGAGCTACGGCAAGTACGTATAATTAGTGGGCCGTCGACGGGCTAGCTTGTCGATGGGCCCGCCGGCCTTCCCAGGGATTCTCGGAATCGGACCAGGTCGACGAGGCAGGAATTGACGGGGGTCGCGATGCCGAGGGCCGCGCCTCGCGTCGCGATCGCGCCGTTCAGGAAGTCGATCTCGGTCGCCCTTCCCCTCGAAAGGTCCTGCAGCATGGACGAGTGGTGCTCGGCGGTGCTCGGGATCTGCGCGTCGCGCAGGTAGGAGAGATAGTCTTCGGGGCGGGCCCAGGGGAGGGCGACGCCTTCGGCCGCGGCGACCGCGAAGCCCTCGCGGACTACGCTCTCGATGATCCGCCAGGCCGAGGCCTCCGCGAGCCTTCCGTAGGGCACGCCCATGAGGGCGCCCAAGGGATTGAGGGCGCAATTGTAGAGAGTCTTGGCCCAGAGCTCCGAGCGGATCGCGGGGCTGCCCTCCGCGCGCATGCCCGCGCCGCGGAAGAGCTCGACCGCGCTCAGTACCCGCTCGTCGATGCCTTCCGGGAAGCGGCCGAGCTTGATTGGCCCGGCCTCGACCGATACATGGACGGCCGCGTCGCCCCGCCACTCGAAGCCCGTGATGATCATCCCGCCGATCGCCTTGCCGCCGGAGGAGGCGATCAGTTCCTCGTTGCCGATGCCGTTCTGCAGGCTCACCGTCTCGGTGCCGCGCAGGACTTCCGAGTGGCAGGCGCAGATAGCCCGAGTGTCGACGGCCTTGGACGTCAGGATCGCGTAATCGTAGCGCTCGCCCGCTGGTACGGAATCGCCTATCGGGAAGCGGTATTCGCCCTCGCCCCACCTGCCCGTGAGGCGAAAGGCCTCCTTCTCGACGGCTTTCGCGACGCGGGGCCGGGCAACGGCCCGCACTTCGCATACTTTCGACAGCTTCGCCGCTATGGAGAGTCCGACGGCGCCCGCGCCGAGTATCAGCACCTTCATGACCCAAAAGCATAGCCTATTCGAGCCTCTTTAGGAACTGCTATCATGCGGCGATGGCCGATCGATGGTTCGCGACGCACGCCGCGGGATTCGGGCCCCTCGTCCTCCGTCTCGCGTCGCGCGACTTCCCCGGCTGCGATGCCCGCGCCGACGGCGACAATGCCCTGCGTCTCTCCTCCGCGACCGCGCCTCGGGGGCTCCTCGCCTATTGCCGCGGCCTCTTTCGCGTCGTCGCCGAGGCCCCAGGCGGCCTGGAGCGGGCTTCGCGCTCCATCGCGCGGGACCTTGCCGGCGGCCCGGCCATGGCGAAGGAGCGTCGGGCCCCGGCGACCTTCGTCCTGCGCTCCTTCGGGCCGGACGATCCCGTCTCGATGCCGCGCGAGGCGCGCTGCTCGCTCGAGGGGCTGATCGCCCGATGCACGGGGGCGCGCCCCGATTCCGAGAGGCCGGGTCGCGAGTACCGCCTCCAGGAACGAGCCGACGGAGGCACGCTCTTCCTCGAGCGCGTCGCCACCGAAGAGGAAGCCGCGCCGCGGCGCGGCGAGCTGCCGAGAAGCACCTGCCGCCTCCTGGCCGAGCTGACCGAGCCTCGGTCCGACGACGTCTTCCTCGATCCCTTCTGCGGCTACGGAGGAATCGCCCTCGAGCGCGCCCTCGCGGCGCCCTCCCGCTTCGTCTTCGCGTCTGACGTCGATCCCGAGAAGACCGCGGCCGTCAAAGCCTCTCTCTCGTCGCGGCTCCTCGAACGAAGGCGAAAGACGATCTTTCCCAAGACCCGCGACGCCCTGGACCCGAGCGCCTTCGAATCGGGCTTCGTCACGGCGATAGCGACCGACCCTCCCTGGGGATTGTACGGAGGCGGGCCGGGAGCGGAGGCGGCGGCGGAGCTGCTGCGCGCCTTCCTCGCCGAGGCCGCACGCCTCCTCGCGCCGGAAGGCAGGCTGGTCATCCTGACCGCGCGAGGGAACGAGACGGATCCCGGGCCCTGGTTCGTCGAGCGGGAGCGTCTGGAGGTGCTCGTATCAGGGAAGAAGGCGACGGCAGTCAGGCTGGACCGCCTGCGATGAGGAGCCGAGAGCCTAGCCGACTATCTCGCGGATGACCCTGAGCCAGTTGCCGCCCATGATCTTCCCTACCGCATCGGGAGAGTGGCCGCGCTCGAGGAGGCCGGCGGTCAGCTCGGGCATGCGCGA
>CAYNFM010000242.1:0-2414 GCA_964396415.1 uncultured Treponemataceae bacterium
CTTTGCGGCTGCGGCGGAGCGACCCGGAATCCCAGGGCCTGAGCTCCGGGGCGATCCTGGATTTCCTCGAGGGCGCGGACGAAAGGCTCGACAGCCTGAACGCCTTCATGCTGCTCCGGCACGGCGCCGTGGTCGCCGAGGGAGCCTGGAAGCCCTACCGTCTCGATTCTCCGCACATGCTCTTCTCCCTCTCCAAGAGCTTTACCTCCACGGCCATCGGCCTGGTGGTCGAGGAGGGGAGGCTCTCGGTAGACGATGCCGTCCTCTCCTTCTTTCCGGGCAAGGCCCCCGGGCGGCCCTCGGCCAACCTGCGGGCGATGAGGGTCAGGCATCTTCTCTCCATGAACACCGGGCACGAGGAGGACACGACCGATCGGATCATGCGGCACCGCGATCCCGTCAAGGCCTTCCTGTCCCTGCCCGTCGAGCGCGAGCCCGGGAGTCATTTCGTCTACGACTCCGGCGCCTCCTTCATGCTCTCCGCCATCGCCCAAGAACTGACCGGCGAGCGCCTCTCGGCCTATCTCGAGCCCCGGATCTTCGAACCCCTCGGCATCGAGGGGGCGCGCTGGGAGCGCCACCCCTGCGGCATAGAGTTCGGCGGCTGGGGCCTCAATATCAAGGTCGAGGACATCGCGCGCTTCGGCCAGCTCTACCTCGACAAGGGTCTTTGGAAGGGCAAACGCCTCCTCGGCGAGGCATGGATAGCCCAGGCCACGTCCAAGCAGTCCGAGAACGGAGTCCCCGAGGACCCCGCCGGTCTCTCGGATTGGCACCAGGGCTACGGCTACCAGTTCTGGCGATGCAGACACGGCTTCTACCGGGGCGACGGGGCCTTCGGCCAGCTCTGCGTCGTCATGGAGGAGGAGGACGCCGTGCTCGCGGTCACCGCCGGCATCCCCGATATCCAGGCGGCCCTGACCCTGGCGTGGGACCGTCTCCTGCCCGGCATGTCGAAGGATCCCCTCCCTCCCGACCCCGCAGCCGTTTCCCGGCTTCGCGATTTCTCCTCGGCGTTGAGCCTTCGCCCTCCTGCCGCAGGGGCCGGGGCCGCGGCGGAGGCGGCGGTCCTCTCGGGCTCCCTCGCCGGGCGGAGCTTCCGCTTCGCCGACAACTGGGCCGGCCTGGACGAGGCGCGCTTCCGCTTCGGCGGCGATCGGATGGAAATGTCGTATCGCATAACGCGGCGGAAGGCGGTCCGCGCCGGACTCGCGGGCTCGAAGGATCCGCCGCGAGGATCGGGGAGGAGGAAGCTCGCATGCGGCTACGGCGAATGGCTGGATGGCGTCTCATACCTGGAGGGCGAGGGCCCCAGGAAGGCCGCCTGCGCCGGCGCCTGGACCTCTCCCGGCGTATTCACGGTCAAGCACGTCTCCCTCGAGACTCCTTTCATAATGACGTTGGCCTTCCATTTCGAGGGCGATCGCGTCCGCGTCGAAGTCAAGCGGAACGTAGGCTTCGGGCCTACCGAGCTGCCGCCGATAGAGGGACGAGCGGGCCGATGACGGGGGTATCTACCGGAGGCACCCTTCACTATCCCTGCAACAACGCTGTTCGGGATCATTTTGGGTCAACGATCACCGGTAACGTCACCTCTTTCAACGACCGCCAGCTCTTTCCGCATCTCCTCTCGAGGGTCCCCTCCATGTTTGGCAATTCTTTCGACGTCGACTATGAACTTTTTCATCGAAGACCCGCAAACTTTTTCCAAGTAGTCCTTGTAAAGGCTCGGCTCTCCTTCGTAGATGCGGTAGAGATCAAGGTAGGCGTTGTTGATCCTCTCCATTGGGAAATCTTTGTAGCGATCCGTTCTGAAGTGGTCAGCATACTCACTCTTAAAATCCGCCGCCCGTGAGGCGATGATCCTGGACTTCAATTCCCGCTTTTCGGCAGTAGACAATCCCGATGCATACACGTTCTGGAGCTCGTTGGCCGTCCCTCGGAGCCAGGCATAGAATGCCGTATCATCGGCCCGGTCCCTACGAACCTCCTCGACCAGAGGGGAATCTTTCCCATATTTCGATTTGAGCCAGAGAAGGGATCCTTCATCGCCCGCAAAGGCGGATATCTCCTCATCGAAGTCGCCCTCGCTTTTAACAAAAATCGTTGCGTGCGTAAGCTCCTGGATGATGATGTCGGCGATGTCCGCTTCGCTTTCGTTCGCCATGAAAGAAAAGAGAGGATCGGAGAACCAGCCCAGCGTACTGAAAGCATCGACCGGCCTGGCTACGACGTCGAGCCCAGCGATTTTGAGTCGGGCTTCTTCTTCCCGAGCCTCGCGTATCGAGAAATAGGCGCGGAAGGGGAAGCTGCCTATGAGCGGATAGCGCCACAGATAGCGGGCGAATGAAAGCTCGGCGCAGGCCGAGACCGCCGTCACGAGCCGGTCCGAATCGAGCATGACGAGGGACGTG
>CAYNFM010000243.1:0-2400 GCA_964396415.1 uncultured Treponemataceae bacterium
CCCAGACGATGCCCATGAGATTCTTCATGGCGCAGGTCATGCCCGCGCCCATATGCTCTTTGAGCACGGGCACGTTGATGAAGACGTCGGCTTCCAGGATCAGCTCGTGCACCTGCATTTTCCTGATTATGACCGCTCCTGGAACGACTACTTCCTGATAGCGCGACGAGCCGTCGCCCGAAACGACGGTCGCGCCGCCATCCTTGGCGTAGTTCTCGATGAGGGAAGCTTTGTACGAGGCGGGACCGTTGTCGCAGCTATGATCGAAAACCCAGACTTTCTTCGCCCCTGCCTGGACGCACTGCTCGATGAGACGCTTCACGAGCTCGGGATTCGTAGTGGCGGCCACGCGCGGTTCTTGGCTCCAGCCGATATTCGGCTTGATCACCACCGTCTGTCCTTTGCGGACGAAGGCGCCGATGCCGCCGATTTCCTGCAAGGCGCGGTCGAGCCTCGCCGCTTGACTTCCCCCCTTCACCGCGACGATGTCGGGCGAATTCGGGCTAGGCGAGGGTGTCGCAGCCCAGAGGCTGCCAGACGCGCTACGGTGACTAAAGAGAAGGGCCGCGGCGCCCGTGGCGCCCAAAGCCGCGGCTTTCTTGAGGAACGCACGTCTGTCCATCATGGAAGCACCTCCTATTCATATTCTTAAGGCGCTGCAATCCAATCGTCAAATGAGAATAATCCTGGAGCAACGCAATTGTAAATCAACCGGCAAGCATTTGCGTCTCAACTGCAGGTCGAGTGATTTCTCGCCAGAGTTTGACTATAACATCTTCGATGAATAAAGTTTCCTTATGTTCCGAACTACCTAGTTTCTCTATAGATTCTTGTGCTGTCGGGAACTGGCTACCATACCATGGGTTCATCGATATCTGCGTCTTCCAACTCTGGGCCCCGCTTGATGAAGAGGTCTCGGGTTTTGTCGGCAGCAAGAGTCTTGGCAAGAAGGGCCTGTTCCTTGGCAACGTCGCTGAAATCCTCGGTATTCCAGCTGGTGTAGTGGTCGGTCACTGACTCGGATTCATGGCGTGTCGGTTGGCGGACTTTCGCATCAGAATGGCCTCTCGCCCGTAAGTAAGTGTTGGCAAAGCGCCGCCATGAGTGAAATAGGAGGCCGCGACTGAGCCGTTCCTCTTCGTTAATCTCTATGTCCTGTAGGCCATATACAGTGCGACCGTGACGCAAGCCCCGGTTGCAGGCATCCTTCCCGGTGTGAAGCTTAAGATGTAGCCGTCCCATTAGGCGATCTCCGAGAGTGCTTCATGGATGTATCGAGGTATGGCCACAGGCGCCTTGATTTTCGTTTTGGTTGAGTCGCGCTTATGGTAGCGGATGCTCCAGGAAGCTTCGACGTCGAAGTGGTCTTCGTGAGCTTCTCTCGGCGGAGGGCAAAAAGTTCGCCCTGTCTGCATGCGGTGATCATGGCCGTCGGACTCATGTGACAGTATAACGAGCCCTTCTGTGTCCGGCTTCGCGTCGCCTGCGAAGGGGGTACCCCTTCCCAGGGATCCTCAGGAATAAGATTTAGCCGCTGAGCCTTCAAAGTAATCGTGCGGAAGTTCGAAGCGATATTGTTGACGGCTTATTAGGTTTATCAGTGGGCAGCAAGAGTAAAGAGCCGCCCTTCCAGTTGGAAAAGCATGATCTCGTCGGGGCGTCTCGAACCAAAAGATGGAAGTAGGTAATCGCGGAGATAGGCAACGCAGCGATCTTTATGTCCAAGGCCTACAGCAGGCCCTTCTTCGGAAATACGCGCAAGTCGGCTTCTTGCGAACAGACGAAGCGGCACCTCGCTGTCCCTGGGCCATTCGTACCAGTGTCGCTCAGCTACCCCTTTGGAGAGGGTAGGGCCCTTGGGGGCTCCGAGACGACCGGTACGGCGAAGCTCCTCGTGATAGTCTCGGCCCCGCTCTTTGTTCTCCTGCCGGTAGATTGGCCGGGCAAGCGATGGCATTGAGCATCGCCAGACTGATCGTACGGACCTTCTTGCCATCGGAGGGGATTCGGGATTAGAGGGTAAAAAATGCTTTGACCCTGGGCATTTCGTCCCCCATGCTGCTCGCATATTTGCAACGTGGGACCGAAAAGTAAAACAACTCTTTATTACATATGATGGAGGTGGGCGGAGTCGACCCTTCGCTCGTCGGCATCCTGCCTCCTCGCTCAGGGCCGGGGAAGTCGCCCTCGCAGCCATCCCTGGCTGCTCGATCGATTCTCGTCCTGCGAGTCTCGGGCGAGAATCGGGGCGACTTCCCGTTCGACTCCCTCCACTATGACGAGACCCGCCTTCCGGCGGGTCTCTTTGGAGGTGGGGGGAGTCGAACCCCCGTCCCCGAGCGCGCATCACGTGCATCTACAGGTTTGTCCGACCTTTTGAGTTGTCGGGGAGGGCTTAGC
>CAYNFM010000244.1:0-2396 GCA_964396415.1 uncultured Treponemataceae bacterium
TCATACCTCGATCCTGAACTCGGCGCCCCTCGGTCCGTTCCGGACGGAGAGCCGGCCGCCCATGTTCTTCTCGATGATCGTCCTGGACATCGAAAGCCCGAGCCCAGTACCCTGGGCGCCCTTGGTGGTGAAGTAAGGCTCGAAAATCCTGTCCAGGATCTCCTGGGGTACTCCTCCGGCGTTGTCGGCGACGACGATGACGGCCTTCGATCCTTCCTTCCGGAGGGATATCTCGATCCGAGGCCCGGGGATCCCGCGAGCGACCAGCTCGTCCTTGGCGTTGATGATCAGGTTGATGAGGGCCTGAGAGAATTCGTTCGGATAGCCGCTGAGCTCGACATCCCCGCTCGCCTCGAGCTTTACGTCGATGTTCAGGGCCTCGAAAGTCCCCGCGAGGAGCGACAAGGTCTTCGCTATCGATTCGCGGACGTCGAACCGCGTTTTCCCCCTATTGGGCCTGAAGAAATCCCGGAAATCGTCGATGGTCTGGGACATGTGGCCAATGAGGTCCATCGATTTTTCGACCCCCTGCCGCAGTAGACTCCGGTCGAAATCGCCATGATCGTAATACAACAAGAGCTTCTGGATCGTTATCCCGAGAGCGTTGAGCGGCTGGCGCCATTGATGGGCGATATTGTCGATCATCGCTCCCATGGCGGCCTGGCGGCCCTGGTCGATCAAGGCCTGTTCCTTCTCCCTCAGCGCCTGCGACGTTCGTTCGTGAGCGATCGCCTCTTCGCACAAGTCCGTCTCCGCCTTAAGGCGGAGCTCCCTATCGCGGAGGAGATCCAGGCCGAAGGAGAGATCGTCGCCCATCTCGCGAAGCAGGGCGACGTGCTCGGCGTCGAAGAAGTCCCTCTCTCCGGAATAGAGGGTCAGCGCGCCGATCGTCTCGCCGCCTTGTCTGAGCACGATGCTCGCGGAGGCCCGGATGCCGTGGGCGCGCGCCCGCTCGTGCCAGGGACGGGTGATTTCCGAATCGAGGAAATCGTTGCATATATAATAGGTGCCCTCGCGAACCGCTATGCCCGTCGGCCCGAGGCCCTCCGGATCCTGCGTGGCTGAAATGCGGATACCGTCGAGATAGCCTAGCTCGCCGTAGGACGCCATGACCTTGACGAGCTTCGTCTCGGGGTCGATAAAGCCTATCCACGCCAGTAGGAATTCCCCGAGGTCGACGGCGGCCCGGCAGCAATTCCGGAACAGGGAATCGCGATCTACGGTATGGACGATGGCCTGATTGACGGCGCTCAAGGTCGCGTACAGACGACTCAGGCGAAGGCTCTTGCCTTCCGTCCTCTTGGAATCCGTGATATCGACGAGGACGACGCCGACCTCGCGAGAATCCCCGAAGTCGAGGCATCGACGCGAGGCCCGGACGATCCGGGATTCCCCGGCCGGCGTCGCGAGCCGCAGTTCCTCCAAGCCGCGGACATCTTCGGGCCCGCGGAGAAGGGCCGCGAAGGCCGCGGAGCTCTCCGCCTCCACGTAATCTTCCAGGGAAGTACCGGCGAGCCCATCCGGCCGCAGGCCGAGGGATCGGGCGAAGAGCTCGTTGCAATATGTCGCAGTCCCGTCGAGGGCGAGGACAGCGACGCCTTCGCCGAGCGACTCCATGAGCGCGTTCTTCTCGCCGCCGGTGGCGGAGCGGATCTTCCTGGGCACAGACACTCATTTTACGGCGCCTGAGCGATCCGTCAAGCCGGTCGCCGAGAGAGAGGATCGGGCTCCGTTCCCGGGGCCCCGCGTCACGTAACCTGAGCGTCGCCTTTTCCCAAAGGGACCATCAGGAGCGGCGCCTTGATGCGGGAGACGACGCGCGCGGCGACGCTTCGCTCCCAAAAGGCGTCCGTTCCGGTCCTGCCGTGGGTCCCCATGACCACTAGGTCCGCCGAGAGGCGCTTGGCCGTCGCGACGATCGCGTTGGCCGGGTCTCCGCGGGAGCTATCGGATTCCACGCTTATTCCCTTGCGTCCCAGTTCCGCGACTCGCCCGTCGAGGTAGGTCCGAGCGTCCGCGCTCTCCATTTCCAGATCGGCCCGCATGGCTCCCGGCAGGATGAACGAAGCCGCCGCCTTCGGGCCGGTCAGGTCCCGCAGCTCGGGCACCACCATGAGGAGGTGGAGCCGGCAGTCGAAGGCTCGCGCGATCTCGGCCGCGACCGGTAGGCCCTTTTCATGGCTCGGATCGCCGTCGATGGGCGCCAGGATGATCTTGAAGTTCGCTTCCGCTCCGACGGCCTCGGCCTCGTTCGAAGGATGCACAATGAGCACGGGAACGGTCGCGAGGGAGATGACTTGCTGGGCGATGACGCCGAAGAGGACCCTCCGGATGCCGCCGTTGCCGTGCGTGCAGATGACGATCAAGTCGGGCGCCAGCTCCGCGGAATGCTCCGC
>CAYNFM010000245.1:0-2354 GCA_964396415.1 uncultured Treponemataceae bacterium
GCGAGCGCTGGAATGAGGTCGTCGACGAGTGCCGCGCCGAGTTCAATCGCCGCCTGACCGCTCATGGCTACCCCACCGGTAAGTGGGCTACCAAGGGTGCCATACCTATCGATCGCGGCTTTGGAAAAGAGCTCCTTCTCCTCCTGTGGGCCATCGAGGACGCCGATCCCACGCTCATACCCAATGCCACGCGCAACTGGCTCGGCCTTTCGCCCGAAGAACGCTGGTGGCTCTACACCATGACGGCCGCCGCCACGGGCCAGGCCTTCTCCGGCCGCAACAAGGGTTGGCGCAAGGCCGTACGCTTCGCACTCTGCGAGAATCCTGTGACCGAAGGCATCATCCGCAAGCGCCCGGCTATCATGGAGCCGAGCCTCTTCGAAGAGAATGACTAAATCAGGAGATCTCCATGTCTCACCGCCCCTTCATTGAAACCCAATTCCCCCTCGCACGCCTTTCCATGGAGAGCTACAAGGAGCGCAAAGCCAATCTCGGTCAAACCCTAACTGGCCTGGGCAAGTGGTGGGGCCGTAAACCCCTTGTCCTTGTACGCGCGAGCATCCTTGGCCTCCTCATGCCTGCATCAGAGAACCCGGCTAAGGACCGTGAGATATTCTTCAAGATCCTCACCATGGATGAAGATGGGCTCTGGAAGCGAAAGAACAAGAAGTTGACCGCTAAGGAAGTAATGGCTATCCTTGGGTCAGCCGAGTGCGATGGCCTCATCGATGCAGAGACCGAGCGCTGGAAGCGTGGACAGGCCGATGAGGACAAGGAGCGCCTCGAGCGCCTGGCTTTCGCGCGCCTATCGTACGAGGAGAAGCTTGCTATCTGCGCTCGGCCCGAGGAGATCGATGGTCCTACTGAGTCGGGTTGGACGGTAATCAATACCCACCTGGGTACTAGAGCCTCTACTTTGCCCGAGCTCTTCGACCAGCTCTCCGTTAAGGCATTCGGCCATAAAGCCAGAGTGGGCGACTGCTTCTGCGGCGGTGGTTCCGTACCCTTCGAGGCAGCTCGCCTCGGCCTCGATGCATATGGCAGCGACCTCAATCCTGTAGCTACTCTCCTTACCTGGGGCGCAGTAAACCTCGTGGGTGGTGGGCCCGAGGTACAGGCTAAGGTGAGGACAGCGCAGGAAGAAGCCTGGAAGAAGGCTGACGAGCAGATTACTGCCTGGGGCATTGAACACGATGGTAATGGCAATCGAGCCGATGCCTATCTCTATTGCGTCGAGGCCAAGTGCCCTGCCACAGGACTCTGGGTTCCTCTTGCACCAAGTTGGGTCATCGGTGAGCGGACAAAGACCATCGCCCGCCTCAAGCGCAATGATTCGAAGGGTAACTACGATTTTGAGATCGTTATGGGTGCGAGCGACAAGGAAATGGCTGCCGCCAAGAATGGCACGGTGCAAGATAGCCATCTCGTCGATCCAGAGAATCCCGAGCATCGCTATTCCATCGCCTCACTGCGCGGCGATCAACGTGGCAAGGATTACGGTCTCCGCCTATGGGAGAACGAAGACCTTGTGCCGCGGTCGGATGACGTGTTCCAGGAACGTCTCTACTGTGTGCGCTGGGTGACTTCGGAAGGCGACAGGATCTATAAGGCTGTCACTGACGAAGACCGCGCGCGCGAAGAGAGGGTACTCTCTCTTCTCAAGGAGCGCTTCTTCGAATGGCAGAAGACGGGCTATATTCCTTCGATGAAAATCTCCCCTGGCTACAACACAGAACAACCTGTGCGCGAGCGTGGCTGGACTTATTGGCACCATTTATTTAACCCGAGACAGCTTTTGGTCAATGGCACGGTTAATCAGAGTTTTTCAATGCAGAATATGCCATTCGGCTTCTTTGTTATATCAAGAATGGCAGATTGGAATTCTCGCCTATCCGCGTGGATGCCTCACGCGGGCAATGAGAAAGGTAACCAGGTATTCGCCAATCAAGCACTCAATACACAGATGAATTACTCATGTCGCGGCATACTAAAACTGGATACATCCAAGTTGGAGTTAGCAGACATCAAAGGTATTGTAGGTTCGGCCCAGCTTTTCCCTTCTGATGCCCGTGATATTACGACTACTGCTGATTTATGGATTACTGACCCTCCATACGCCGATGCGGTTAATTATCACGAACTAGCCGACTTTTTCCTTGCCTGGTACGAAAAGCTCCTCCCCAAGCTCTTCCCTCAATGGTACGCAGACTCCCGTGCGGCTTTGGCTGTACGCGGAACGGACAAGGACTTCAAGAAGAGCATGGTCGATATCTATGCCAATCTCGTCCGCCACATGCCCGACGATGGCCTTCAGCTCGTCATGTTCACTCACCAGGACTCAGGCGTGTGGGCCG
>CAYNFM010000246.1:0-2310 GCA_964396415.1 uncultured Treponemataceae bacterium
CTCCAGCCAGGCGTAGACCAGGATGCCTTCGCGGTGACAGGCGGCAATCAGCTTTTCGAGGTAAGCGTCCCGCTCCGGGTCGGCTTCCCAGAAATGCCAGGCCGCCACGTGCAGCGCCGCCACGCCGCTCGCGCGCCAGCGCGCCGCGAAATAGTCCAGGTCCACGCGCGAGCGGTAGGCGGAATCGAAGAACGCCCACAGGCGCGACGAGGAAAACGGCCGCTCCATGCCGAGATCGGTCAGGGCTTGCAAGAGGTAGGGGAAGCGCTCATAGCCGCGATCGCCGGGCGGCACGGCCACCCACAGCAGAATTCCGGCGCCGCGCCGCACTCCCGCCATCATGGGTGTGCCGGTCCAGCGCTCGCGGGCGAACACGACGGCGCCGGCGGGAAGGCCGAAGACCGGCAGCTCGAGCCCTTTTTCCCAGATGATGGGCAGCCCCGGGCGGTGCACGTCGGTGAGGCTGCCCACCTTGACGAACCCCGCGTCGCGGCGGAAGCCGAACATCTCGGCCAGCGACGATTCGCCTTCGAGGATCAAAACGGCGCCCTGCTCCACCCGCTCATTCCACTCGCTCGAAGCGGGGGTGCCGGTGCGCGCCACGAAAACATGCGCCAGGTTTGCCGGTTGCCGCACCAAGCCAATCGAAGAGAGGATTTCCGGCCAGGCGCCGGCGTCCGCGTTCAGGACGCAATAATAGGGCAGGGGAGCGGCCGAGGCGAGGGTGGTGGCAGCGAGAGCGATGAGGAATCGTTTCGTGGCAAGCGTAACAATGTTGGCGACCGATCCCTGACGGGGTGCCCTCTGGGCCCGGCTCCGAATGCGCCCGCCAGCGGGCGTTGGCAAGCTTGAAGCTGCCCTACCACTAGTGAGTAAACGCATACCAGACTCCCGAGCGGAAATCGCCGAAGGTGGCCGGGCTGGCGCCAAACCTGTTCATCAGGTAGGTGCCGCGCAACAGGCTGGTGGTGACGTACATCGAGGGCGGCATCCACGCCGCGCGGACGCGCACGCCGGGCCCGGTTTCGAAGAAGTTGGCCCAGACCTGCCGTTGGGCGTCGACATTGAGATTCCCGTTCCAGAAGAACTGGGTGCGAAAGGCGGCCGGCCCCATCGAGTAGCCGAAGCGCGACTGGTCGTACACCAGGAAATCGTTGCCGAACCGGCTGATGAAGACCGCGTCGGCGGCAGTGTCGGCAAACCAGCCGGAGGATTCGGCGCCGAGCGAGCGACCGATCGCGTGCGCATAGTTCAATCCGCCGCGGTAGTCTGGCAGGATGTGGCCGGTGGCGTAGCCCATGGCGCTGCCGGCTTCGAACCATGCGCCGGCGCCGTGCCACGGCAACATGCGCACGCCGCCGCCCACGATGAACGAGCTTTCCGACAGATAAAGCGGCGTGACGGTGCCCACCGTCACCCGCGTATCGCCGACGAAGCGCACGCTCAGGTAAGGCTGCAGGCGCGTCTTGTTGCGCAGCTCGGTTTTGACCTGCGCGTAAGCGAAGAAGTCGCGCCAGCGCGTGGAATAAATGGGGTAGACCCAAACCGTGGTGCGGAACTTCCTTAATACGCCGCTCAGATTGCGCCACGCCTGGCGGCCCTCGGCGGCGATCTTCGGATCGGGGCTACGGCGCGCCAGGTCGAACCAGCGGGCCGCGGTCGGGTCCTGATGCAGGATGTTGTAGGTCCAGCCGAGCTTGAGCATGGCCTCGAAATCGCCGGGGTCGTCTTCGTGGGCCACTTGCAGGTATTTGAGCGCATCCTTCATATAGCCGGCCTTGATGCTGCGCTCCGCCATGACTTTGGCGTCAATCGAATCGGGCGGCTGCTGCGGGCGGCGGCTGAGCACCTGCGGCAGGTGCAGCACCGCGCGCACGCGGTTGGCCAGGTCCTCGTCCGGGCCGGCCAGCACGCGGTCGAACAGCGGCTGGGCAGCCGCGTCGTCGCCGCGCGCGTGGAGCAGGAAGCCGAGCTGGGTGGCGGCCAGCATGTCATCCGGCGCGGTTTCGGCGAGGGTGCGGAACTCCCGTTCGGCTTCGGGCTCCTGGTTCATGCGCAGCAGCAGATAGCCGAGCTCGCGGCGCAACTCGCCGTTGCGGGGATCGAGCGCGAGCGCGCGGCGGAATTCGGCAACGAAGGGGTAGCGGTCCGGCAACAGTTCGCGCGCCTGCTCGGCGGCGCGCGGCTCGCCGCCGCGGGAAGCGGCCAGCAGCGCGGCCATCGCGTCGTCAGTGCGGCCCATCGCCTTCCACACCCGGCCCAGGTCCACCAGCACGGTGCGCCGGTCCGGCAGCAAACGCCAGGCCTTCT
>CAYNFM010000247.1:0-2309 GCA_964396415.1 uncultured Treponemataceae bacterium
GGCTATAGGCGAAGTCGTCGGCGTCCTTCGCCATCATGGCCAGAACAGCAATCCCACGGCGCTCAGAAAACGCCTCCAATCGCCCCACGGCGAACCCATAGGCCGCTTTTGTATGCTTGCTCCTACTTTTTCCCGCGGTCTCGAGGAACGTGGCCTTCTCGGCCTCGTAGTCGATCCCGGCGACGTCGACCTTGTGATCGAGGTCCCGCGCCAAGCGCTGCCCCAGGACCATCCGGGCGACGGCCTCGAGCTGGTCGGGCTGTAGATCCGCGAGCTCGGGGGCCTCCGTGGCCAGGCGGCGTGCGAGCTCGTCGACGGCCGCGCCCCCGACCGGCGCAGAGGCCGATCGCGGCTCGGCGACAGCATCAGGCATTGGAGGGCACGTCGGGGTCGCCATCGAGAATCAACGGCGCGCGGGGCTCAAGCTCCGAAAGCAGCTCGAGGGCCATCTCGAGGCCCTCGGCTCTGCCGGCTTCATAGGCGGCGGCCTGGCCCCGCTGGACGGGGAGCGAGCGGATCCGGATCAGCTCCTTCTCGAGGCGGCGGCGAAGCTTGGTGGCATCGACGAGCATACAGGGGCCTCCTACGGCGTCGGCCCCTCGACGGGAGCTACTGATTTCCTCTGCGCGATTGCGTGGGCGAGGAGCCGCCCGCCCGCGATCATAAGACCGATGCCACCTCCAACCAAAATCATGACGCGTGGCACATGGCTATGATGGTGCCTGCCAATGAGGGACAGAACCGCCAGGGCGAGGCACGCGGCTCCAAAGACGAGGAAGAACACGCTGGCGAATAGAAGCCGCATCGGCCCTCCTTGTGAAGAGAAAAGTGTAGCACGGAAGGCGAAATTGGACCATCCGTATAAGATAATGTTATACGGATTTATCGGGGGAAGGGTCTCAAAAAATGCCATTCCGGAATCTAGACAAACCTTCCCGAACACAGAAGTATCGAGATAATATTCACACAATCAGAGAGGCGCCTATGACTACTGAGCGCGAGATTCAGGAGCTCGTCGATCGCGAAACGGCAGCTTGGGATCGTCAGGATCCCGAGGCCCTCGTCTCTCTGTTCCATCCTGATATGGTCTGGCCGTGGCCACCCGATGCTACTGGACACGATCCAACAACCTGGGAATTCCCGCAGGGACGATACAACCGTGCTCGCTGGAAAACTGGCTGGGCTGAACTGTTTGCCAACAACGAGCTCGTTCACAACATAAGGAAGACAATCCGTATTGCTATTTCAGCCGAAGGCGATGGTGCATTTGCTGTCGTCGACATCGATACCCTATGGCGTAATCGACGAGACGGCAGTCTTATGCATTGGAATGGACGGGCTTGCAAGGGATATACGAAAGTCGAGGGGGAATGGCTGCTCATCTTTCATACAGGGTTGCTTGATTATGAGCGTTAAGATGTCCGCATAAGTTATGTTGATATGGGGCGGAGCTCTGGCCACGACATGGGTGCATTGAGGCTCTGGGGTAAAAAATCCGGATCTTTAGACCGGGCGTGGATTGCGATAGGCGATTCTGGAGCAGTTGACGGACATTGTTCCGCGAGGTCAATATTATCTGACATCATTTCTCTCATAATGGTTGGGATAGAAACACATCGCTGGTAGGTAGTCCGGCGCTCCAGTCGCGATGATCGCGGCCAGAGAAGTAACCACCGTCGTTGACGGCGTCCATTCCCCACCGGGCATTGATATACCCGGAGGACGCAAATGAACGCCATATTCACTGTCTATTTCGAAGGCCCCTTTTGGGTTGGTATCCTTGAATCCGACGACGAAGAAAGCCTCATCGTCGCACGTCACGTATTCGGCCGCGAGCCAACAAACGCCGAACTTCTTCATTTCATGCTTTATCAATATGCTGACATGCAGCGGCATAAAGGTAAGACTGACGATGGGGGATCTCGAGGAATACATGTGAACCCCAAGCGCGCCCAGCGCGAAGCGAGACGCGAGCAAACCCGGCAGGTCTCGACGAAAGCCCAGTCTGCCCTCTCGACTGCTATTGAAGACCGAAAAGTTGAGCATGCCATCATTTCTCGAGAAGAGCGCCGTGCATTGGACGAGTACCGATTTGAGCTCCGTTCAGAAAAGAGAAAACGCCGCCACGCAGGGCATTAATAAGAATGGCAAACATTACCTAAGACATTTTGTGTGATATTGTGGCCCCATCATGGCAAATCCAGTCGCCCCCCGGCCCGAGCTCCGCGCGGCCCTCTTAGCCGTCCGCGGCCGGGGGGCGCGAACAACCGAGATCTATCGCTCGGCCGTCGCAGGCTTCCTGGCGAGCA
>CAYNFM010000248.1:0-2110 GCA_964396415.1 uncultured Treponemataceae bacterium
CCGCCTTCCACGAAGGAGAAGTACCCTGTACGGGAGAAGACCAAGCTATCCAACATCGGAATGCCCAAGAGCTCGCCCGCCTCGCGTAGACGATTGCTGATATCGCGGTCCTCGACGCTCGCGGTGTTGTTACCGCTGGGGTGGTTATGGGCCACGACCAGCGCCGTCGCCGAGTCCTTGACCGCAGCGAGGTACACCTCCCTTGGATGGACTATACATCGGTTCGTGGTTCCGATCGAGACGATGTTGATGTGCAGGATAGCATGTTGCCCGTCCAAAGAGATCACGAAGAATTTCTCGACTTTCGAGGTCGCATAACGCCTCAATGCGGCGTAGATGTCGACGGGTCGAGAGACCTTGTAGGCCGTGCGGGTTGAACGAACAGAGAGGATGTCGTACTTCATCTTGGAGACTCCCTTGGCTGCTGCGATGATATAGAAGTAGCCAAGGCGCATAAGGGTGTGCAGGGAAGTTTCTCGATCTGTGATGCTTGACGAGACTATTCCCCTGATAGGGCTCGGGCGATTGTTGTCAGAGGCAGGAAGAGCGTAAGTGGATACTCGGCGAAGGCCTCGAAGCCGTACTTCAGGTAGAAGCGCTTCGCCTTCTCGTCGATCGCGTCCACAATGACGGCATACAGTCCGACTTCGGCCGAAACCGATATTGCTCTCTCCAAGGCCTGGCGAAGAAGCCACGAACCCGCTCCTGACCCTTGAAACCGGGCATCAACCGCGAGTCTTACGATACGGAAGGCTGGAATAGGATAGCGCGGGAGTTTCGCCCGCTTCTCTTCTGGAAGCGACCGGGCCTCGACCTGAGCACTAGCGAGGGTCATGTATCCGACAACGCCTTCGTCCTTGTCCACGGCAACGAAGGTCTTTCCGATCGACATGCGGTCATTCTTCAGGGCGTAGAGTCGGAAGTACTCGTTCAGAACTGGGTAGCCGCAGTCGAATGAGGCCTTCTGGAAAGACTTCGAGATGGGAACAAGGGAAGGCTTCACGCCCCCCGTCTCCGCCCCTCGGCGAAGAGTTTCCGCAGCGCAGCGTTCGGCTCAGGCGGAGCCGCAAGCGCGGCAAAGAATCGATCCCTATCTGCATCCTGCAGGTTGATAGTCTCGATGGCATGAAGCTCGGCTTTTGCCTTCTCCAGAGCGGAATCCAAGAGGTATGCAGATATCGATGTATGACGAAGCTGGGCCGCACGCTCGATCACAGCCTTCACCTCGGGGTCTGTCCTGATATCGATCCGTTCGCTCCGTACCGTCGCCGCCTTCGACATATCAGTCTCCTAGAGGTAATATAAAACAATGTACGGATAATGTACACACAAATTAGTGTTCTGCTTACGCTGGGCCCTTGCCCCCACTAGGGGTCTTGTGCTGTGCGAGCCATTCATCTATGTCCTTCTTGGCGAATAGGGGGTGTGTATCGATCCACTGTGCAGGTAACTTGCCTTCACGGGCATAGCGATAGACTGTGTCCTTACTTCTGTGTATGTACATTGAAACCTGTTCCGCAGTCATCTGATCTGGATAAGCGGAGGTGTCAGCGGGAGGAGTCGGCAAAGACAACGCCGGCGCAGGATCAGGCATGCCTTCCTCTTCTGCTTCTAGTTCCAGGCGCTCGATGGTCTGCCGAAGATGGGCGATTGCCCTGTCGGCCGCGTCAGTAAAGTCGATAGCTGCGAAGTACTCCTCGGAACCGACAGGCAAATCCCCTATGGGATGGTCAGCCAGGTAGTCTTTCTTGAGGAGCTCGAGGTCTCCAATAGCTAAACTTAAGTAGCGGACTTTAGTAGGAGTAGTCTTAGCCTCGTCGGCCTTCTTCTGGGCGCGGCGCGCAAGGCGATTGATGTCTGCCGCAGGGTCCGCCGCCGCGAGCTTGGCCTTGATAGCCTTGAATGCAGCGACCCTCTCCTCTTCGGTCTCGGGCGGAGCCTTCTTGGGAGCCGGACCGAAGTAATCATTGGGATCGATCATCGTCCACCTCCTCCGAATACTCTAGCACGATAGGCTGCAAGGCCAGTAGCTCAGCGCTTCTGCTTCTTCGCAGCCTTGGTCGGCTCTGAAGGCTTCGGTGTGACACTTAAGGCCTCCCGAGCCTTGTCG
>CAYNFM010000249.1:0-2092 GCA_964396415.1 uncultured Treponemataceae bacterium
GCATTGGCATATTCGTACTCACCATGGCCGTCGTCTTCGTCCGGCCCTACAAAATCCCCGAGGCGGCGGCTGCCTGCGGGGGAGCCGTTCTCATGATTGCAGGAGGTTTCATCAGTCCCCGCGAAGCCCTGGCCGCGCTCGCGGGAGAGTGGAACATCTATCTCTTCTTTTTCGGGCTCATGACGGTGACTGCCTTTGCCGAAAAAGCCGGGATCTTTGAAGGCATCGCGCATCTGGCGGCCGTCTGGGGACGCGGAAACACGCGAAGGCTTTACCTGGCGATTTTCGGCGTAGGTGCGATCGTGACTGCCTTTCTCTCGAATGACGCGACCGCCTTGATCCTGACGCCTATAGTGTATGTCCTCGCCACTCAGCTCCGCCTCCCTGTGCTACCCTTCATGTATGCATGCACCTTCGTGGCCAACGGAGCCTCGTTCATCCTGCCCGTAAGCAACCCCATCAACATCCTGTTCTCGGACGCCTTCGGGAATGCGCTGCCTGCTTTCCTCCGTTACATGCTCGTGCCCAGCGTCCTCTGCATTGCGTTCAATGCCCTAGCCTTTCTTTTCATCTTCCGACGCGAGCTCCATCGAAATTACCATCAAGAGGATGTTCCCTCCTTCACGCCAGCCGATCGGCGCTTCTTCAACTATACCCTGGTCGTCCTGGGCGCTCTCGCCGCGGCATACGTCGCATTTTCCGCTTTTCGACTCCCGCTATCGCTCGTGGCCCTCGCGGCCGCGATCGCTCTTTCGATCGGGGCGATAGCCCTTCGCGTTTTCCAGTGGAGGGATATCCGTGGCAGGATATCGTGGTCGCTTTTCCCCTTTATAACGGGAATGTTCATCATCATCCGAGCAGTCGAGGGTCCCGGCATTACCGTCGCTTTCGGTCATTGGCTACTCGGAATCGCCGGCAGCCACTCATTTCCAGCCGTCCTCCTATCCGCGACGGGCACCGCGCTCGGGGCGAATCTTATCAACAATGTCCCCATGGCCCTCGTCATGATCTCGTCTCTCGGCAAGGCGGGCGCAGGTCCGGGCCTCGTCTACGCATCGATGCTCGGCGCGGACGTCGGGCCCAGCCTCACGGTTGTCGGCTCATTGTCCACCATCATGTGGTCCCTGATCCTGAGACGGAAAGGCCTCGAGGTGTCGTCCTTGGCCTATTTTAGGCTTGGCCTTATCGTGGTACCGATAATCATCGTAGCGGGCTCGTTTCTGATTTGGCTCGGAGTTTAAGGAGGCTGAAAATGAAGATCCTCTGCTCGGTCGGATTACGTAGCGGCCCGGAGCTCGTCGCGCGGATCGCCGAGATCTTGGGCACGGGGCACGAGCTCCTCCTTGCGCACGTGATAGACACCGAACCCAGGCGTGAATTGATGGGCTTCCTGCGAGGTCCCTCTCCGGAAGGACCAAGGGTTCGGAAGCCTCTTCTCGGAGAGCTCGAAGCGGCTGAGCGGAAATCGGGAGAGACGATCCTCGCGGAAGCTTCTGAGGCTGCCTTACAAGCGGGCTTTTCTTATACGACTTCCCTGCTCCAGGGAGAGCCAGGGCGAAAGCTCGTCGAGCTCGCACAGCAGATCCAGCCGAAGGTCGTGACACTGTTCCCAAGAGAAGACTCCGAGGTTGGGCCGACGAGCGGCCCGGCTTCCATCGGTCATACAGCCCGTTTCATCATCGACCACGCCCCTTGCGCAGTCCTCCTGCTGCGGAAATAAGCGATTACGCGAAGGGATTGACGATTTCCAGCGACCGCGCTCTCGCAGGGTGATCTCCTTACGCCCAGGCCTGGGTCGCCACGAGGATCGCCAGTCGATTGAAGAAATCGGGGCCGGACAGGTCGGCCCATATCTTCGGGAAGGAATCGAGCAATTCCCGCAGCTCGACCTGTCGGAACGCGAAATACTCGGCGATTTCCGGCGCCACGACGATGTCGCCAGGCGGAACTTCCTCGCGCGGGGCCTTCCTCCAGCCTCCCCAGCGCAGATAGGAACGGAGTATGTCGCTCGCGATCACAGCGTCTTGCAGATTTCCGAGATGATCCTGCAGCCGCCTCGTCCTCTCGATGAGGGGACTCGCCGCGGGGCCCA
>CAYNFM010000250.1:0-2029 GCA_964396415.1 uncultured Treponemataceae bacterium
AGGCGGCGGTCGTCTCCGAGCCGAGGGTCGCGGCGAGATAGACGCCGTAGATCCAATTGAAGGCCTGATAGACGAGGGGGAATACGGCGCTCCTCCTCCCGCCGAAGACGAAAGCCTTGATCGGGACGCCCAGCGGGTTCTCCCACTCGGGATCGATGGATGGGCACTGACGGGCGGGCGCGGTGAAGCGCGCGTTCGGATGGGCCGCGGGCTCTCCCGAGCCGGGACTCCATGGCCTGCCCCTCCAATCGACGAGCCCCTCGGGAGGGCTCTCCGTCATCCCCTCCCACCAGACGTCGCCGTCGGGGGCGAGGGCGACGTTCGTGAAAATCGTGTTCGCGCGGATCGTCGCCATCGCGTTGGGGTTGGACTTCTCCGAGGTCCCCGGCGCGACGCCGAAATAGCCGGCCTCGGGATTCACGGCGTAGACCAGCCCGTCCGCGCCCGGCTTGATCCAGGCTATATCGTCGCCGACGGTCGTCACCTTCCAGCCCTCGAAGGCCTTCGGGGGCACCATCATGGCGAAATTCGTCTTGCCGCAGGAGCTGGGGAAGGCGGCCGCCACGTAAGTCTTCTCGCCCTCCGGCGACTGGACGCCGAGGATGAGCATATGCTCGGCGAGCCAACCCTGCTCGCGCGCGATGACGGAGGCTATGCGGAGGGCCAAGCATTTCTTCCCGAGGAGGGCGTTCCCCCCGTATCCCGAGCCGTAGGACCAGATCGACCTGTCCTCGGGGAAATGGACTATGTACCTCCGCTCCGGGTCGCAGGGCCAGGGGACGTCGGCCCCTCCGGCCTCGAGCGGCGCCCCGACCGAGTGGACGCAGGGCACGAATTCGCCCTCGGCCCCGAGCGCCTCGATCGCCGTCCTGCCCATGCGGGTCATGATGCGCATGCTGACGGCCACGTAGGCGGAATCGGTCAGCTCCACGCCTATGTGCGAGAAGGGCGAGCCCAGGGGGCCCATGCTGAAGGGCAGGACGTACATCGTGCGCCCTCGCATGCATCCCCCGAAGAGGCCCTTCAGGATCGCCTTCATCTCCTTGGGGTCCATCCAGTTGTTGGTCGGCCCCGCCTCGACCTTTCGGCGGCAGCAGATGAAGGTGCGGTCCTCAGCGCGCGCGACGTCGCGCGGGTCCGAGCGCGCAAGGAAGCTGTTCGGCCGCCTGACCGGATCGAGCCGGATGAAGGTGCCCGACTCGACGAGGTCTCGGCAGAGCTCCTCGTACTCCTCTTCCGAGCCGTCGCACCACCGTACCCCTTCCGGCGCGCAGAGCGCGGCGGTCTCCTCGACCCAGCGCCTCAGTCCCTCGTTCCCGACATAGTCCGGAGCCGACATGGATCCTCCCTCCTCGCCATTCGCGGGAATCTCCCCGTCACCGACTACCATTCTAATGCATTCGGGAGCCGCATAGGGAATTCCTCTCGAAAGCGAGGGGGAGAAACGAGAGAGTTATTACCGCATTCCGCGATAGCTGAGGAGGACGTTCCCGTTGCCGAAGCTCCTCGCCGCTATCAAGCCGAGGGCCTGTCGGCCTCCCGTTTTAGAGAAGAGGGGCCTGCCCGCGCCCAGGATCACGGGGTTGATCATCAGCCTGTACTCGTCGATCAGGCCACAGGCGGCGAGGCTCTCCGTCAGAACCGCGCTGCCCAGGAGGAGGAGGTCCTTGGGCGATTCCGCCTTCATCGCTCGAAGCTTCTCGGGGACGACTTCGCCGACCATGCGCGAGTTGCTCCATTCCGCCATTTTCCCGGCCCTGGAGAAGACGAACTTAGGGAGCCCGTTCATCCTCTCGGCGGTCATGGGATCCAGCTCCAAAGCCTCCCGGCTGGGCCAGAAAGCCGCCATGAAGTCGAAGGTCACCCGGCCGAACAGAAGGCCGGCGGCCGCATCGAGCTGCTCGATGGCGAAAGTCTGGAACTCCTCGTCCACGTTGTGCCAGTCGAGCGAGCCGCCCGGTCCCTCGAAGAAGCCGTCGAGCGACAGCATGTCGAACAGTATGATCTTGCCCATTTCACGCCCCCGTTT
>CAYNFM010000251.1:0-2017 GCA_964396415.1 uncultured Treponemataceae bacterium
CGGCTATGGTTGCCTCGCAGGCTGAGGTTGACGCGCTCTATGCTCGCGCCGAGAAAGCCGATGCCGAGGCGAGGGCGCTCCGGGAGGCGCTGGACAAAATAGACCAACTCGCCCGAGCGCATGCATATCGCGCCTCACCTAATCCTGCGGCCGACATACGCGATCGTGGGGAGGCGTTAATACAGGCCGGATCGATAGCCCGCGCCGCACTGGCCGGGAGCGGGAAGGAAGAATGCCAGGTGAAAAATCAGGAGAGCGTTCGAACCCTCCCGAACGCGATCGGTGATTTGGACACTGACGGCTACCACGAGTACGCCAAGGCAATAAGGCAGGCTGTGGCCCAGTTCTCCGCTGATCGTGCCTTCTATTCTGCATATGTAAATGATCAGCAGGAGATTTTGCGAGGCTTGGAAGCCAGACTCGCAGAGGCGACGCAGGCAGGCATTCTAGAGAAGTCGAAATCTGAGGGGTTAGAGATAGAGATTGCCGCCATCCGTACTCACCTTCTGGCCCGCGCCGAGAAAGCCGAGGCCCAGCTCACCGCCGAGCGGGAGCGGGTGAAATCACTCTCCGAATTGGTCGAGATTAATTATAGTGGGCGCATCAAAGCCGAGGCCGCGGTGAAGGCGCTGAGGGATGCGCTTCATCTTCAGGCAGTCAACATTAGTTTCCTGAAGAAAGCCATTCAAGCAGGCGACCCGAAGTCCAAGCTTATTCTTAGGTGCGACGACATCGCCAGCGTCGCCCTCGACGGGAGCGCCAAGGAGGAAGAGCGATGAACGACAAGTATGATGTGATCACTGAGCAGATTATCGAACGGTCGTACAAGGAGGGATTGCAGGTAATTGCAGAGATACTGCGCGAGTCCTTCCCCGAGCCCCCGAGCCGAGCGGAGCGCGAGGATGCGTTCGGTAGGGCTGTCGTCGCGGTACTGACGCGCGATCATGCGTTCGATACCGACGAAGCGTTAGAGGTACTCAATGCGGCAGAAGCCCTTCTCACCTCCCGCCCCGCCGATAGCACCAAGACGGTGCTCATGGACCGGCTATTAAAAGCCTTTGGCGACTTAAAGCCGAGTGAACGCTCATCATGGATCGACATCGATGCGACTATCAGGTCGATATTCAACGAGAACAAGGAGGAAGTATAATGCCCTACTGCCCAGAGTGCGGACGGTACCATACGCCAGACACGGGGGGATGCAGATTCCAGACGACAATCGCCACGCCCTTCACACAAGAACAAGGGCAAACGCGAGTCTGGTTTAAGCCAGATTCCCCACTAAAGAAGGATGCGCGAGAGCTGGCTGAACGCATTACAACATTGAGGCAGGAGGATTATCAATTCGAATCTCCTATGTGGTTTAAGGTCGGGAAACAACTCGATGACGCTACAGCCGAGATCGAGCGCTTTGTCGAGGCCCTCCTCGCCGCCCGCCAGCCGGAGAGCGCCAAGACGGTGCCGATGGAAATGCTACGTGATGTTTACGAATACGGGCGTAGCGGCGGAAGACTGGGCAAGATAACTCTATGCGGGATAATCTCCCGCTACGGCTACACCGTGACCGAGAGCGCCAAGGAGGAATAATGGAATTACAATTTTCAGCGTTCAACAAACTGGTGGCAGATGTCCACAACCGGCTGTACTATAAAAACAGCCACGAGAACTTCGCCCGCATAAAAGCCGAGTTCCAAAAGGCAGATTATGGGATCGATACATTGCCCAGGTTCGGTCGGGATGTGCCGGCCCTCGTAATCGGGTCAGGACCGAGTTTGGACGCAGCCTTGCCCTTCCTTGGGGCCTTCCAGGGCATTATCTTCGCCTCGCCGTCACAGCTAAACATCCTCGAACGTGCCGAAATCGTTCCGAACTACGTCGTGGTGGTCGATGCGACCGACGATATAAGCTGGGAACAGATCGGCCCGGACCGAGATACACATGGCATGACGCTTCTTACGTCGCCCTATGTATCTCCAAAAACTCTAGAAGCATGGAAGGGGAACCGGCGATATTTTCA
>CAYNFM010000252.1:0-2002 GCA_964396415.1 uncultured Treponemataceae bacterium
CGCAAGCTCCTCGAAAAGGCGGGCATATCGAGATGACGGCGGTGAAGCGATATCTCAAGGCGGCCAGCGCCGCCGAAGCCCTCGCGGCCAGGCGAGCCGAGCCCTCGGCGGCCTACCTCGCGGGGGGAACCTACCTCCTGGCCGGAGACGGGAAGGACAGGCCCGTCTCGGTGATCGACATCGGAGCGGCCATACCCCGAAGCCTCGGCCGCGAAGACTCCGGGCTGGACGAGGTCCTGGCCATCGGCGCCGGAGCGACCTTCCGGGAAATCGCCGAATCGGGCGAGACGAGGCCTTGCATCGCCGAGGCCGCCCTCTCGATGGCCAACCGCAACACGCGCAATCGCGCCACCTTGGGCGGCAACCTCGGCGCGGACAAATCCTGCTCGAGCCTCGTCCCGATACTGATCGCCCTCGGCGCCGAAGTCGAAATCGCCTCGCCCTCCTCGCCCGAGCCCCGCAAGATAGAGATCGAGGCTTGGCTGCGCTCGCGAGCGGAGAGGCCCGAGCTCGAGCGCGCCTCGGACCTCGTGCTCCGAGTCCTCGTCCCGATCAAGGAGGGCCGGCGCGCGGCGTACCGTCGCTGGAACCGCGCGTCCTGCGATCTCTCGGTGCTCGGCGCGGCCGTCGCCTACGAAATCGAGAGCGGCATGGTCCACGGCCTCCGGATCGCCTTGGGCGGCCTCGGCCCTAAGGCGCGCCGCTTCCCCCTCCTCGAGGCCCTTTTCGAAGGCCTCCCCCTTCCTTCCCGCGAGGCGATCGAGATCGCGGCCGCGCCCCTCCTCCGGCCCATCGACGACCTCAGGGCCAGCGCGGGCTTCAAGCGGATACGCGGCGCACAGCTGTTGGCCGACGCCCTGAAGGAGGCGACCCCATGAAAGCCTCGTTCCGGCTCAACGGCAAGAGCGTCGCATGGGAACTAAATCCAGGCACGTCGCTCCGCGACGCTCTGCGCGCCAAAGGGATCGTGTCGGTGCGCAACGGCTGCGACGGCGAGGGTGCATGCGGACTATGCGCCGTCCTTTTCGACGGCCATTCCGTCAATTCCTGCCAGCTCCTCGCCGCGCAGGCCGACGGGCACGACATCAGGACCGCGGACGGCCTCTCCAAGGACCGCGAGCTGTCGATCGTGCAGCGCGCTCTGGTCGACGCGGCCTGCGTCCAGTGCGGCTATTGCACGCCGGCCGTCGCCCTCGCGATCGAGGAGCTTCTCGAGCGAAGCGGGAACCGGCAGCCTTCGCGCGCGGCCGTAGCCGACGCCCTCTCGAGCACGATGTGCCGCTGCACCGGCTACGAGCAATTCTACGACGCGGTGCGGATCGCGTCGGTGCGCCTGACCGACCCGGCCTACGCCGAAACCGCGTCCCCGAAGTTCCGTCCCGACCTGCGGCACATAGGCAAGGATCGGGAGAAGGTCGACGCCGCCCGCCTGGCCCTCGGCGAGCGAGCCTTCGTCGAGGACCGAGTCGACGCCGACGCCTGCCATCTCAGGATGTTGACGAGTCCCCATGCCCACGCCTGGATCAGGTCGATCGACACGTCGGTCGCCGAGGCCATGCCCGGCGTCGTCGCCGTGCTTACGCACCTGAACTGTCCCGACCGGGTATACACGACGGCGGGCCAGGGCTATCCCGAACCCTCTCCCTACGACCAGCGCATGTTCTCCAAGAAGCTGCGGCACGTCGGAGACCGCGTCGCGGCCGTCCTGGCCGAGAGCCCCGAGGAGGCGCAGGCCGCCCTCGAGGCGATCGAGGTCGAGTACGAAGTCCTGAAGCCAGTCCTGTCGATAGCCCAGGCGAGGGCTCCCGGCGCGCCCATAGTCCACTCGGGCGAGGTCAGCTACGTCGAGGGCGCTCCGCCCGCCGGGTCGAGCACCGAGGGGGACGGCCGCGACGACCCGATAATCTACCAGTTCCCCCTCGGCTCGGACCCGCATCGCAATCTCGCGGCCAGCGCCGCTGACGGCATAGGCGACGTCGAGGCCGGCTTCGCCGCGGCCGAT
>CAYNFM010000253.1:0-1951 GCA_964396415.1 uncultured Treponemataceae bacterium
TCGGGGGATTGCCATGGTAGCGCGTGAAAATACCATCCGCGAGGTTTCGATCGACTATCTACGGGCATTCGTGACACTGCTCGTCTTGGCCCACCACAGCTCCCTTGCGTACACGACGTTCGCCCACCTGGACGTCGCGCATTACCTCGGCTCGACGGCTCCCATCGTAGACGCTCGACGCTGGGCTTTCCTCGATTACGCGGAGAATTTCAACGATGTCTTCTTCATGTCGCTGATGTTCTTCATATCGGGCTTGTTCGTGTGGCCGGCCTTGAAAAAGAAAGGAGTCGGAAACTTCCTGCGAGATCGACTCCTACGGCTCGGGGTCCCTTTCCTGGCGGGCGCCGTCTTCTTGATGCCGCTCGCCTACTATCCATCGTGGCTGGCCGACGGCGGGAGCCCGGGCTACTTCGAGTTCTGGTTTCACTTCATCCTGAAAGACGGATGGTCTTCCGGGCCCTTGTGGTTCATCTGGGTGCTTCTGTTCTTCGATGTGATTGCCGCCGGGCTCTATTCGCTGCTGCGCAATAGAAGAGGCTTTGCCCTTCGGTCGGCGCCCAAGGCTTTTCTGGCAATGTTCCTGGTTTCCTTTCTTACCTATGTTCCGATGATCGCCCACTTCGGCTTCGGGACCTGGATTCCTTTCTTCTTCCCTCCCCTGTGGTTTCAGGTTCCGAGAATCCTCCTCTATGTGGCCTGGTTCCTTGCCGGAATGGCGATCGGGTCGAATGGCATCGGAAATGGGATCGTGGCCGAGAATGGCCCGCTCGCGAGAAGCTGGCCATGGTGGATAGCCGCTTGCGCGCTTGCCTATAATCTCCTGTGGTTCGTGCCCGGAATTCTCGAAAGCTCGCATGCATCGAGGCTGGTTCATGATCTGAGCTACGTGACGCTGTGGGTGCTCAGCTGCTGCGCAAGCTGCTTCGGCTTACTTGCGCTGTTCCGCGGAGCCATTACAAAGCGGAGAGCATGGATGGACTCGCTCGCGAGATCCGCTTACCTGATGTATGTCGTTCATTATATTTTCGTGACATGGACCCAATATTTCCTATTGGGTCTCGCGGCGTCCGCGGAAATCAAGTTTTGCGTCACCCTGGGATTCGTGATAGCGGCGAGCTGGCTTTGCGCAAGTCTGCTGCGCAAGATTCCGCGTCTCGGGTATTTTTGACCGAACCCGCGAAAAATAAATTTGATCGAATCTCGACGACGAGCCATCCCGCCGTAAACTGTGGGCTGAAGGAAAGGGAATCCCTATGACTGGCCCAATAGGCTTATATGGCATTGTATTTGCGCCTGGATCGAAGCCGAGGAGTCCGGAGGGTGGTGTGCAAAACGAGGTTCACGCCAGATGGCATTCCAGCGCTCAGGCGCCGCACGATAGTCGCCATTTTCACCTCGGGATCCTTGTATACCCAGAGCAGGATATGGCCGACTCCGATAGCATAGAAGCAGGCGAGGTCGCGCGAGGAAGTGTCGCGGGGAAGATCCCCCGCCGTGATCGCACGGTCAAAGCGGTCCCGTAGCGCATCTTCGAGAAGAGCGCGGCGCTGCTCGAAGCGACGTCTACCCTCGTCCGTGACTCCGAGACCGGACAGGGGACCCTGGGTCACAAAAACACTCGTTTTGCCGCTTCGAGAGCCGCATCCTCAGAAAACGCTCGCGGTCGACCACGCGATTCTCTTGGAGCTTTGTCTTCCATACCAATCAGTACATAATAATGAATGATGCGCTCACGCGCGAAAAGGAGTCAATCTGATGAGAGCGGTGACTTTGGAGCCGAAAGGTGTCCTTGCAATCAAAGAGCACAAAGACCTAAAACCCAGTGTCGGCGAGGTCCTTGTGGCCATCCGTGCCGCAGGTTTGAACTATGCGGACTTAGGGCAGAGGATGGGCGCATATCCCCCGCCTCCCGGCTCGCCTCCGGACATTCCCGGACTGGAACTCGCGGGCG
>CAYNFM010000254.1:0-1944 GCA_964396415.1 uncultured Treponemataceae bacterium
CCCGGACCATGCGCCTGATCCCGGCATTGAGCCGGAGCCTTCTCGGCCGCCTCGGGCCGGGGACCGAGCCCCCTGCCGCGCCGCCCGTCCCGACTTCGCTCGTTCTCTCCATATACTCGCTCCTTTGGCCAGCGCCGCTTGCCGCGGCGGCTTCATCGTAATGCCGTACGAGCGCCTCGACGAGCCCTTCGGCGGAGTGGCGCTCCGCGACGAGCCCGACGCGATACCCGATCTTCTCGGCCTCCTCCGCCGTCGCCGGCCCGATGCAGGCGATGAGGGCGTCGCGAAGTCTCGCCGGCCCTCCGGAGATGGCGGCGAAGCCACGCGCCGCCGATGGGCTCGCGAAGATGACCGCGTCGAAACCGCGCTCGATTTCCTTCGCGGATTCCGGGGCCATCTCGGCACGCGAGGTGACGTAGGCCAGCACCTCGTCGACGGAGGCGCCGCGGGCGCGGAGATCCTCGCCGAGGCTCTTCCTCGCCAGGTCCGAGCGAGGTATCAGGATGCGCATGCCCGCGATCTCGCCCAGGCTCTCGGCGATCGCCTCGGAGACGGATTCTCCCGGGATCGCGACGGCTTTCGCCGAGCGCCCGCGCAGGGCGCGCTCGGTCGCCGGGCCTATCGCCGCGATGCGCTTGTCCGCGGCGGCGGCGCGTCTCCCCTCGCCGGCCCGGCCCGACGCGGCGAGCGCATCGACTCGGGAGAAGAAGGCCTCGACGGCGTTCGCGCTCGTGAAGACGATCCAGTCGTAGCGATCCAGCTCCCCGATCGCGAGGTCGAGGCCGCCATGGTCGAAGTCGTCCCCGATCTCGATCGCGGGGATGAGGATGGCCTCGCCGCCGGCGGCGCCTATCGCCGAGCAGAGGTCCCCGGCCTGCGCGCGGGGACGCGTCACGAGGATGCGCCTGCCTCCCAGCGGAAGCCCGCTCAAGGGAGGAGCTCCCGGGCGCCCCCTGCGATAGCCTCGTCGGCGAGACGCTGCCCGAGCTCCTCGGGGTCGCCGCCCCTCCCGTGCACTCGGATCAGTTTCGACCCGTCCCTGGCCGCGACGAGCCCCTCGAGCTCGACAGCGTCGCCTTCGAGCCTGCCGAGGGCCGCGATGGGCGCCGAGCAGCCGCCGCCGAGCCCTTTTAAGAAGGCCCTTTCCGCGGCGACGGCGGCACGGGTCGCGCCGTGCTCGATACCTGCGAGGAGGCCGAGCGCGGCTTCGTCGTCCTTGCGGCACTGGACCGCCAGGGCGCCCTGGCCCGGCGCCGGAAGCATCTCGTCGAAGCTTAAGTACGAGGCGATCGCCGAAGCGCGGCCGAGGCGTAAGAGTCCCGCGGCCGCGAGCGCGATGGCCTCGTAGTCCCCTTCCATGACCTTCCGGACGCGCGTATCCACATTGCCCCGAATCGGCAGCAGGGCGAGATCGGGGCGGATCGCGAGAAGCTGGGCGCCGCGGCGCAGGCTCGAGGTCCCCACGCGGGCACCTCGGGGAAGCTCGCCCAGGGTCCTGTAGCGAGCCGAAACCAGAGCGTCTCGCGGATCTTCGCGCTCGGCGACGGCGCCCAGGGCCAAGCCCGGCCGATCGTCGACAGGCAAGTCCTTGAGCGAATGGACGGCCAGGTCTATGACGCCCACGAGAAGGGCACGCTCGAGCTCATCGGTGAAGAGGCCCTTTCCCCCGATCTCGGGAAGGGGCCTGTCGAGGATCCTGTCTCCCGTCGTAGTGAAAATCACGATCTCGCACGCGAGATCGGCTTTCGAAGCGAGGAGCCTTCCTCTTATCCCTTCGGCCTGGCGGCGAGCGAGCTCGGAACCCCTCGTGCCGATCCTGATCGTCCTGCGCTCACGCCCCATCGGACTTGTCTCCGGGGAGGTCGAACAGGTAGCTGATGGCGGCCGCGTACTCGGCCGCCGAGCCCGACTCCGCCGCGGCCTTGATGCGGAGGGTCGGTTTAT
>CAYNFM010000255.1:0-1910 GCA_964396415.1 uncultured Treponemataceae bacterium
GGTTGAAGCTCTGGAAGACGAAGCCCATCGTCCTGTTCCGGAAGCGCGACAGCTTGGCGTCGTCTAACTTTCCGGTATCCTCACCGTCGACGACGACGCTGCCGCCTGAGGCCTTGTCGATGCATCCTATGATGTTGAGCAGCGTCGACTTGCCGCTTCCCGAGGGCCCCATGAGGCATATGCGCTCGCCCGCCTCCACTTCCAGGCTGACGCCGACTAGGGCCGGGGCCTGGGTCTTTTCCAGTTGATAGTGCTTCTCTACGTCCCTTACGCTGATCAATGCCATGTTTCCCTCCTCGTGATGGCTGCAATATCGCGCTTTACGAGCGGAAGCGGTGAGTGCCGAAAGTCATGTCGTGGTCATGGTGCCGGGGAAGGCGGCTATGTTGGCGAATCGATTCCGCCTTGCGATTTTTCCCCTTAGATGGTCTTATATGGGAAGGAGCGGCGAATGAAGCGGATCGTGTCGGGTCTTCTCCTCGTCTTGACGGGAACCGTCTTTATGGGCTGCCAGAGCACCGTCGCGGCATCGATGGCCTATCCGGACGGCGCCGCCGGCACGATTACGATCGACGGCTCGAATCCGAAAACCGTCTCCACCCGGTACGGGCAAAACTACTGGTGCTGGGACGGCTACGGCGACAATATGCCGAACGCGCAGGCCTTGGTCGGCGGTCTCAAGCTCGACGTCCTTCGCGCCGGAGGCTACAACAACGACGCCGAGAAGAGCACCGGGGCTTACGGCAGCGATCCCTTCGGCGATTCGCAGATCGATGCCTTTATCGGCTATTGCAAAAGCGTCGGCGCCGCGCCGGTTTTACAGGTCCCCCTCATCGAGAACTACAAGGCGAATAACGGGACCGCCAAACCCGCGGATGCGGCGGCGATAGTGCGCTATTGCAACGTGACGAAGGGCTATGGGGTCAAGTATTGGGAGATCGGCAACGAGCCCGATCTGTACGGCGACGTCAATAATGGCGCGGTCGATATTCCCGGCTACAACGTCAATCGGTTCTGCTCGGATTTCAATGCCTTCAGCTCCGCCATGAAGGCCGTCGATCCGAGCATTCGGATCCTCGGCCCCGAACTGGCCTGGAAATACTACCCGAACCAGAGCGGGGCGAACGATTGGCTCACGCCTTTTCTCTATAACTGCAAGGGCGGTTATGACATCGTGACGGTGCACCGCTATCCCTTCGCACCGGGCGATTGCACTATCGCCAAGGCCATGAGCGACGTAAGCGCGTATAAAGACTTCGTTCGCAGCATAGAGGCTTTAGTCGCGGGCATAAACCCGAAGCCCTTCGCCATCACCGAATCGAACATCACTTACGACGGCGATCCTTCGCACAGTACCCGGCCGGCCTCCCCCCGGACTTTCTACGCGGCCATGTGGGTGGCCGACACCCTCGGCGCCGCCCGCGAGCAGGGGCTTTGGGCCCAGCACTATTGGAGCCTCTGCGAATCCTGGACGATCGGCTTCATCGACCCTTCGACGATGAAGCCCCGTCCTGAGTACTACGCCTTTGCGCTCGTTTCCGGGAACATGGGAAGCGTGGAATTGACTTCGACGGCCCCCGCCGGGTTCTCCGTGTATGCCAGCCGCAACGGCTCCGATACCGCGACCGTGGCTATCGTCCTGAACAAGAACGCGACAAACGATCAGGAGACCTTTGCCCTTACCCGTCTGGCCAAGGCCGTCGGCGCGGCTGCCTTTTCGTACACATTCCCCGCATACTCGCTGAGCTGCGTCACGATTCCGGACGACGGGAGCAAGCCTGGGCTGATCCTCTATACCAAGGCTATATCGGATCAAGGATCGGGGCCGCAGATCCAATAGCGGCACTGTCCGGCTTCCGCTTCCTTCAAGATTCTTTGCGAGTAATCAATATTTCTTGATAAAAAATCAA
>CAYNFM010000256.1:0-1907 GCA_964396415.1 uncultured Treponemataceae bacterium
ACGCCCTGGGCGATGAGATCCTCGGTTACCTGCGCCTGCATGGCTGCGTCGGTCTTGGGCGGGCCCTTTTGGAAGGCGTTGATGCCGGTCTCCTTCGCGAATTGCTTGACGCCAACCTCCATGCGGACGAACCAGGCATTGGTCGCGTCCTTCGGGACCAAGGCGATCTTCCAGGCCGACTGAGGCTTGGACGATTTGAACGCCATGGGATCGTAGGTCTGTCCGAAGAAGGGGACAGCCACGACAAAGACGAGCACGAGCGACAGCACTGTAACCAACGTTCGTTTCACCTTTGACCTCCTACTGAAATGCGGAATTCGGATTCAACTCTAGCACTGATCCTTATCTTGTCAAGCTAAATATTCAGTAAACATTAGTAACGTGACTCTTCGCTGGCCGCCGCCGTTCCGCGAGAGTAATTATCGTATTGTGTATAAATAGGGCTATATGCTTAGAAAATAGTAAACATTGTCAAAGATATTTATGTGGTCCTGCTCATCCAGAAGGGGTCCTCCGTTTAATGATCGGAGTAGGCCACACTATGCGAAGACTTTCGCATTAACAGGAAATTTAGTAAATAATCAGTTTACCTTGACAAACACAGAAGCTGATTCTAATCTATGCAGGAAAAATGAGAGGTAGGCCGTAGATGGGCGTGCGAATAAAGGACATAGCCGCGCGCGTGGGCGTCTCCGCCACGACAGTGTCGCTGGTCTTGAACAACAAGACCGGGGCGGGGGAGGAGCTCAGGGACAGAATTCTCAAGACCGCCCAGGATCTCGGCTACCGGCCGATTCGAGCGGCCAAGGCCGAGTCGCTCTGCCTTCTGCACATCGCCAGGCACGGTCACACGGTCAACCGGGACCACGACGTCTTCATCACCGATTACATCGACGGGCTCAGCCAGGGGGCGAAGCAATTCAACTTCTCCCTCGAGGTCATCACCTTCAAGCCCTCCCCGATCGAGCAGGTCCTTGAGGCGGTGGTCGACAGTCCCACCGCCGGCTTCATCGTCCTGGGCACCGAGCTGAGCCGGGATGACGTCGCGGCCTTCTCCTCCCTGCACAAGCCCCTCGCTTTCATCGACACCTACCACGAGCGGATGAATTTCGACTTCGTCGACATGAACAACGAGGACTCGATCTTCCTCCTGCTCCAGAATCTCTACGGCCTGGGCCACCGCTCGATCGGCTTCGTGAAGGGCGCCGTCGAGACGAGGAATTTCCGCTTGCGCGAGGAAGGTTTCTTCGCCGGGCTGCGCACGCTCGGGCTCGAGACGAACCGGTCCTTCCTCTTCTCGGTCGACCAGACCTTCCACGGGGCTTACAGCGACATGAAGGCGCTACTCGAGAACCGGCCGGCCCTGCCGACCGCCCTCGTCTGCGCGAACGACATAATCGCGTGCGGCTGCCTCAAGGCCTTCTCCGAGGCGGGCATCGCCGTGCCCGGCGATCTCTCCGTCGTCGGCTTCGACGACCTGCCGCTCTCGGCCGTCGTCGACCCCGCCCTGACGACAATCCAGGTTTCCAAGGCCCAGATCGGCCTCATGGCGGTACAGCTCCTCGCCGCTCGCATCCGGGGCGACGCGAACCTACCGTCGGTGAAGGTGCTTATCGGAGGGAAAATAGTGGAGCGCCGCAGCGTACGGCGCATCGGAGACGTCGGCCAGACCGACAGAAACGGAGGGACATCATGAGCAAGTATTCGATCATCCTGGGCAACCTGGGCAACACCTGCGACCGCTTCCTGTCGTCACGCTACAAGAACCAGCCTCCCAAGGAGGAGATGATCCGGCAGGCAGCCGCGATCGAGGGCGTCGAGGGCGTCGAGCTCGTGGGCAGCTGGGACGTCACGCCGCAGAACGTCGAGGAAATGGGAGATTTGCTCGCAAAGCACGGCCTCGTCTG
>CAYNFM010000257.1:0-1864 GCA_964396415.1 uncultured Treponemataceae bacterium
TCCGCCGCGGAGCCGACGCTGGCGCCGAGGAATCGCGGGAGGCCCGCCTTTTCCGATCGCTCGCCTGCGAGTCCAGGGTGTTCCTTTCCCAAAAGACTCCGCCGGAATAGCCTTGTATCGACGTGTCGCTCTCCGCGAGCGCCAATCTCTTCTCGGCCCAGCAGCAATACTCCTCGTTCATCTCGATGCCGATATAATTCCTTCCCAGCTTTCTCGCGACTACCGACGTAGTCCCGGAGCCGAGGAAGGGGTCGAGGACGATTCCCCCGGGAGGGCAGCTGGCCAATATCAGCTTGGCGATGAGCTTCTCGGGCTTCTGAGTCGGATGATCCGTGTTTTCCGGCATGGACCAATAGGGAATCGAGATATCGTCCCAAAAATTGCCAGGATAGGTGAGCCGGAAGTTCCCTTCTTCGGTCTCTTCCCAGTCCCTGGGTCGGCCGTTTTCCTTGTACGTCGCGATTACTTTCCGCTTCTGCTTGACGGAGTCCACGTCGAAATAATAATCGTTGCCGAGCGTCCCGAACCAAATGTCTTCCGTGGTATTCTTCCAATTGGCCTTGGCCCCCCTGCCTTTCTCCCTTTGCCAGGTTATCCTGCTTCGAACGATCGTAAAATCCTTCATCGCTCGATAAAGACCGAAGGTGCCCTTCCAGTCGCCGCACAGATAAATCGAGCCGTTGGGTTTCAGCGCCTTGAGAATTCCCGGAAACCAGCTTCTCAGGTACTCCAAATAGGCATCGTCGTCGCTTTGGGTGAACCTTAGGCCGTGAAAGTCCTTGTAGAGGTTATAGGGCGGATCGATGACCAATAAGTCGACGAAGGACGCGGGAAGCCGATCGATGACGGCGAAAAGGTCCGAGCAGATCGTCCTATTCATTATGGACGAAGGGGACAGGGGGTCCTGGTCCGGATACAATATTTTTTCCCTATACCGTTCCCTCTCGTCGCCATCCATGGTCAGCGTCTGGTTCCTCGGCGCTCGTTCTTTCTTCACGGCATTCCCTCGAGCCTTCGATCGACCGGCTCCGCCCGCCCCGCCTACCTATACCTCGCCTGGAACTCCCCGAGCTTTTCGACGAACTCGCGTATGAGCGCCGTCTCCGGCAGGATGGTCGTGCGGAAGTGGTGGGTGCCGGGCATCTGGCCGAAGCCCGAGCCGGGCACGACGCAGATGCCCGTCTCCTCGAGAAGGGAGAGGCAGTACTCGTCGTCGGTCCTTCCCGCGGGCAGGCTTATGCGGGGGAAGGCGTACATCGCGCCGGCTATGCGCGTGCAGCGGATGCCGGGAATGCCGTTGAGTCCTTCCGCCAGGATGGCGGCGCGCGAGCGGAGCTCGGACATGATGTGGTCCCGCTCGGCGACGTAGAGGTCGTGGCTGGGGCTGCCCTCGGCGGGGGGAGTGACCATGCAGTAAGTGACGACCTGGCCGGGCAGGTTGGAGCAGAGACTGATGGACTGGAGCTTGGTGATCTGGTCGATGACCTCGCCGGGCATGTTGCGTATCTCCATGTACCCGCCGCGATGCCCGCACTCGCCGATGAAGCCCTTCGAGCAGGAGTGGAACGAGAAGAGCGAGACGTCGCGCACGCCCATCTCTCCCATGACTTTGGCGAAGGAGTAGAAGCTGAAGTCGGTCAGGTAGACGTCCTCCTGGTAGACTTCGTCGGTAAGGATGGACAGGTCGTGAGATCGGGCGAAGTCGATGATCATCGAGATATTCTCGTGGTCCAGAACCGAACCCGTAGGGTTCCCCGGGTTGAGGACGCAGATCGCCTTGACCTTGACGCCCTGCCGCACGGCGTCCATGAAGGCCTTGTCGAGGAGCTCGCGCGAGAGGCGCCAGTCGCGCTCCTCGTCGAGG
>CAYNFM010000258.1:0-1838 GCA_964396415.1 uncultured Treponemataceae bacterium
CAGTGGACCAGACTATCTATGCGAACGATCCCTGGGAGGTGCCCACCATGAGAACCATCTGCTTATCCTCAATCAAGGGCGGTACAGGCAAGAGCTCGCTTTGCATCCTCACCGCGAATTATGCCGCATCTGCCGGCTACCGTGTCCTCGTCGCCGACCTCGATCTCCAGAACAGCGCCACGTCCTACTACCTCGATTCTCCAGATGAGGCCGACCGCAAGAATATCGCGGCGGCCTTGCATACCGAGCGCCTTGCCGAAAACATCATCCCCTCGAATTATCCGGGCATCGACATCCTGGCCTCGTCGCTCGACCTCGTGAAGCTCCGCGCGATAGGGGAGAGGACGCTAGCTCGGATGCTTTCCGTCTCGGACCTGCCCTATGATTTCCTGTTCGTCGACACCCCACCGACCTACGACAACATCGTCCTCAATGCCGTGAACGCCTCGGACCTCGTCATCACGCCGGTCGCCTTCTCCCAGTTTGACTTCAAGGGCGCCCTTTTCTACGAGGCTCAGCTCAAGCGTGATACCGACAAGCTCCCCGCCTGGCACATCCTCTTCAACTTCTACCGGCCCCCGCGCTCGGATAATCCCGATGCCCTCCGCAATCAGTATGAAGCTCTCTTCCGTGATGCCTTCGGCGACACCATCCTGCCCATCACTATCCCTGATACGACGCTCATCCGTCGTTCGATCGACACCGGGGAGAGCATCACAACATCTCAGGCAAAGGCCCAGCTTCATGCAGCGATCACGTCCCTTGCCGCCTACTGCGGCATCGATCACAACACCGAGAGGTTCTAGCCATGGCCAAGTTAACCATGACCACCAAACCCGAGAAGGCAGCCGTCAACAACTCAGGGGAGAAGGCCGTCGGCGTCGAGCTCTACCTCGATCAGATCACCAAGGCCGAGCCCTTCGCCTCACTCTTCACGATCAAGCCCGAGGTCATTGAGGCGATCAAGGCTGACATGCAGACCAACGGCTTCGACCCCTCCAAGCCCATCAGTGTTTGGAGGAAGCCCGATGGCACTCGCATCCTCATCGACGGCTACACGCGGGTCCGTGCTGCAGAGGAGCTCGGACTACTTCGAGTGACCGCCTATGAGAAGATCTTTGCCTCTGAGGCCGAGGCGCTCGCCTACGCAATACACACCCAGAAGGATCGTCGGAACCTTTCGGACACTGAGATACTGCGCCTTGTCCAGCTCATCGACAGGCCGCAAACAGGCTTCAAGCAAAGTCTTACTGGGAAAGAAAATATTACGATAAGCTCAAACGAGCCAAACGGAGAGGACATCCGCTCCACTTCCGAGCTTACGGCCGAGGCTGTCGGTATATCCAATGCGAAGGTTAAGCGTGCCCGCGCCGTCCTCGCCGACCCTAAACAGACCGCCGCGGTCCTCGCCGGAGAGAAGACCATCCACCAAGCCGCGCAGGATGCCAAGACCAAGCGTGCGCTGAAACCACCAAGAGACGCTGTTAAGGTAACGAAAGCCGGTCAGACGAAGGCGGATTTCTCGGATGCGATCGCGGAAGCACATAGAATTCTGATGCTCCTGGATGCCTTATTGAAAACCGATTATGATGACTCACGTAGGGTTGCCTACAAGTCCGCTTCCGCAATTCTTCGCCGGGCTCTCAAGTAGGGCCAACCATGCTTTATGCAAAACCGGGTTGTCGGATCATGCGCCGACTAAGCGGCTAGCCAACGTTGACATTACACCACTCTGGAAGGATAATACTTAGGCTTGCATCCTGCGAGGCAATACCGATATTGGGATTGAGGATAAAGGCATATGATATATGTATTTATAAAGTCAGCGATCCCATGAC
>CAYNFM010000259.1:0-1797 GCA_964396415.1 uncultured Treponemataceae bacterium
TCTGGCCAACGGAAAGGTAGTTCGCGGCTCGCCAGTACTTGTCGATGAGTTCGAAATTTTCCTCGCTCATAAGCACTCCTTCAGTATATACATTATTTCGTACACTCTAAGAAATCAACTGACCCCAATCAGTCTGCATGGAATACTCGGGGGCTCGCTTCAGCGCCTCTCCGGCGATTCGTGTCCACGGTGAAAGAATATGACGCCCGGATCGACACGAAGAAGCGCGTGACCCTCCGTGGGGCCAAGTACGACAACTACCACGTCCAGGAGTACGCCGACGGTCGGATCGTCTTGGAGCCGCGAGAGCTGGTCGCGCCCTTCGAGGTATCGAAGAGGACGCTGGCGACGATGGACGAGAGCATGAAGAACCTCAAGAAGGGCAAGGCTTCGAAGCCGATTGATCTGTCCGCCCTCGAGAACAAATAAAAGCGAACGACATGTTCAAAATACGTCTTGGTGTTCCTGCGATAGCGGGACTATGGGAAGATCTGTGCTGCAAGGCCGCGCGCTCGAAGCTTGGCAAGGACGAGGAGAAACTCTACAAAAAATGGGGCAAGGCTATGGCTCTACTTGCGAAGGACCCGCAGTATACCGGCCTTCATAGTCGCGAAATCGAAGCCTTGAGCCGGCGCTATGGCGATAAGGTATGACAATCGTACCTCGAGAACCGGAACCCCTCGACTGCGAGGATGTACTGGGTTTATGGGCCTGGGAAGGGCGAGATCGCGATCATTGGTCTCGAGCCGCATCCCGAGGACGGGAAAAAGGGCGGGTACGCGAAGGTGAGGCTCTCGGCAAAGGGCGAGGAAGAGTAGTGTGGATGGAGCCGGGCGTCTCGGGCGCGACGTGGCTGGCATTCGCGGTGATTGTCGCTCCAAGCTTAGCGGCGAGCGCGCGCACCGCTCCTATAGGCCTCGATCTGTCGGCCGATTCTCCTCAATAAAATCCTTTTTTCGCTATCGGAGACACCTTCTCCAAGGCGAACGGCGGACAAGGGCAACATCCACTTGTCGACTTCGGCTTTCGCGACTCGCGCCAGTTTCAGGTATTCCTTCAGGTAAACGCGTATGAAAAGTCGACGGACGAGCTCCATGACGGCGGGAATGCCGATGTCTTCTCTGGGCACTTCGTGCAATAGCAAGGTCCTTGCCACATCGGCCAACGCATTGCCTCGAGTGGCCGTACGCCAGTCGATCACTACGATGCCCTTTTCGCTCAAGACGACATTCGTCGGCATGTAATCGTTATGGCAAAGCCGATCGCCGTCCGGCAGCGCCCCCGTGTAGGCGATAATATCGTCGACGTCCCCGCGTGGCAGGTCGATCTTCGCTATCTCGCGCAACAGGGCATCCTTCTGTCGAGGTAAGCCTTCAAACGAATGTCGATGGATATCAAGATGCGTCGTGGCGAATTCCTTCGCATATGAGCCGATCTTGAAGAGGTTCTTCCCTATAGCCTCGAGGAGATTCGGACCGTCGATCTTCTCGAATACGAGACCGGGGTAGGGTTCCAAATCCTTCAATCCGAGAACGGCCGGCATTTTCTCGTAATGCCTCGATACCGCCACGCTGATTTCGTAGTCTTGAAGATATAGAGTCGCAGGCACTTCCGGACGGTAGACTTTCAAGACCGTTCCATCGCCGTTGTCGAACACGTCGGAGTTCAGTCCTTTCCCGACCAGCTTGGACGTCCCGGATGCTGGGACTATTGCCATCTCGAAGCCCCCCTTACTTAGCCTTTCCCGCTCCGGTCGCGAGCGATACGAGGACTAGCATAGCCCTCGCGATGGGCGAC
>CAYNFM010000260.1:0-1788 GCA_964396415.1 uncultured Treponemataceae bacterium
GTCGCCCTGCTCGAAGAATTTCTCCGTGGTGGAGCGGAGGTTCTCGATGGCCGAGCTGAGCTCGCGCTTCTCCAGGTATTCGCCGACGAAGGCCATGGCCAGCACCGAGAACGCGGCGAGGCCCGCCAGCTGGAAAAGCAAGGGGCCTCGGAGGACGAGGCCGTAGACGGCCAAGGCCGACGTAGCGGCGAGCGAGAAGACGTTCCGGATCCTCTTCCACATCGCCGCCTTGGATTCCCGCCACGAGATGCGGTACCTGCAGGCCTTGCCGCCCTTGAATACGCATTCCGGATGCTCGATCTTCGGGATCCGGTAGTTGAAGCCCGAGACGATGGCTTCGAAGTAGCCGATCCGGTTCTCGCACTGGTAGGGCCTCTCCGACACGCCACTCTCAGGAGTGACGGTAATCTCCATCTCCGTACCGCCGATCCTGCGAGATTCGAATTTGGACGATCTGGTCAGGCTCCCGGCTATCTCGCTTATGGCCTCGAATACTTTGGCGGGACCCGCGAGCCCGAGGACGTAACGGGACATGATGCCGAGCCCTTCGGGCGATGCGTTGTAGCGTCCCGCCTCGCGGGCGATGCCGGGATTTCCGGTCATTCTGACGAGGCGCTCGTAGAATCGATCTACCTGAGTCTGGTTGAACCAGTGACCGTCGTCCTCGACCTGGTACAGCTCCATACCGGCGTAGGCGAGCAGCTGTGCGACGTCCACGTATCCGTACCTGGACTTGATGAGCTTCAAGAACGTGATGATAATATTGCTGTTGTATAGCGGCGGACCGTCATCCGTCGCTACGCTGACCGTCGTCGGCATCACCACAAGTCCTCCTGAAGGTATTGTTTAAGGAACCGAAATAGCCGTCCGAGCGATCCGTATCCAGGACCCATATCGTATATTCCTTCTCGCAGGGAACAGCGTTCCGGTCGAGGTAGGACGCAGGATAGGCGAGGATAGGGACTTCCTCGGCGCCGAATTGGCTGAGCATGGCCCGGAGGCCGGAGAAGAGGGTCTTCGGGCTCAGCCTTTCCCCGTCCAGGACGAAGAGATGAACGCAGTTGGTCAGGCTCGATAGGTTGAGCCCGAGGTCGGACAGGGTGAGGGCCATCACCGCGGCGAGTCTTCCCTCGTGCCTCAGGCTGAAGACGTAGCGTTCCTTCCTGAAGCCTTGGCGGGCGTACTCCTTATCCAGCTCGGCGTCCGCAGCCCCGGCCGAGGTCAAGTTGAGGGCATCGAGCGCGAGACCCCCCGATGCGCGCTCGTAGAAGCGCCGAAGCTCGGCGAAGTCGTCCGCGCGGGCCGGAAAGAGCTGAAAAGAGGCCTCCCCGTCCTTCTTCTCGTTCGGCAGGTGGAAGTACGCAAAGGAATCGAGCGAAGAGCCTTTCGGATCCGCGATATCGCGCGCGACGCTTCCGAACACTCTGCTGGGAAATCTGTTCTCCTTGCGGTAATAGCACATGAGGTAGTCCATGTGCGCGGAAGGATGAAGATGGAAATCATTGGTGTAGCGGCCGGCCTGGTCGAGGACCTCGACTCCCGCCATCCCGTGGGCGTCGTGCAAGGCGGCATGATGATGGAGTATCCAGGAGTTCGAGTAGTAGCGGATCATGGACATGTGTCCGAGTATCCGCCCCTTGTCTTCGATGATGAAATGCCGGGCGATGGAAGGGCTGCCCAGGTAGAGTTTCTCGTAGGTGCGCTTGAATTCTTCCTTGCGAGCCTCGATCGAAAGGTACTTGGAGGGATAGATGAAACCCGTATCGAAGAAGAATCGCCAGAGCTCTT
>CAYNFM010000261.1:0-1773 GCA_964396415.1 uncultured Treponemataceae bacterium
CTAGATCCCGGAAAAGCGAGCGCGAATGACGGAATTCCTCAAGAGAAAATCGATAAACAGCATAGGCGATTTCCGGTTTTGGCTGAGCGGTTTCGCCGTGCGCTCCTACTCTATGGCCACGGGAATCCGTCCCTCCAGCCGGCCCTACGTCAGCGGGGATTCCTTCCGGGCAGTGGCGCGGCATGTCCTCGATAAGGGCGGCAGCCTGGACGCACGGCGAGTCGGGCGCGGCGATATCGTCTTCGTCGACGCCGACGAGATCCCGCGCTTCGGGGAGAGCATCCTGCCGGGGATTCGGGAGCGCTTTATCCTCGTATCGCATAATTCGGACCGGAACATCGACGGGGCTTATGCTCGCCTCGCCGACGATCCGCGGATCCTCGCCTGGTTCGCGATGAACGCGGTGCTGAGGCACCCCAAGGTTCATCCCCTGCCTATCGGCCTCGAGAACCGCTGGAAGCACAACAACGGCATAATAGGGGATTTCGATCGCCTGCGCGCGCTTCCGGCGAAGAAGGCGATGCGAATAATCTACGCCTTCTCGGTCGGTACGAACGAGGCGGAGCGAAGGCCCGCCCTGGAGGCGATACGTTCCTCGCCGGTCGCCGACGGACCGAGCTGGACGCTGAGCCGTTCCTATCGGGAGCGCCTGAACGGCTACGCCTTCACGCTCTCGCCTCCGGGCAACGGCTTCGACTGCCACAGGACCTGGGAGGCCCTCTATCTCGGCACCATCCCGATCGTGAAGCGCTCTCCGTTCTTCGAGGCTTTCCCCGAGCTCCCGGCCTTGATAGTCGACGATTGGAGAGAGGTGACGGCCTGGGACGAGGATTTCCTGCGGCTTTCGTACGATCGGCTTCGACCCAAGATAGCGTCGTGCCCCTACCTCTGGATGGATCACTGGATCGGGGAGTTCGAAAAATGGCGGAACGCCATAGGCGATACGTGACTATGGACTTCGAGCTTCTGATCCTCACTATCGAGCGGGACGTGGAAATACTCGAGTTCGGAATGCCGCTGCTGCGCCGCTACTTGGCTCCTCGAAGGACGGTATTCATCGCGCATCTCCCGACTGGAAAGGGCCCGGATACCGCAGGAGGGCGACCTGACGCTCGTAGAGGACGAGATTCTCGAAGGCTTGACGCCTTCTCTCGTCCGCGACCTCCTGGCGGCCCGCAACGCGGACCCGGGCAGGGCGGGCTGGTATTTCAAGCAGCTGGTCATCTTCGCCTACGCCACGATGCCCCAGGCCGCCGACCGCTATCTCGTTTGGGACGCGGATACCCTGCCGCTCCGCGAAATGTCCTTTTTCGACGAAGGCGGAAGAGCCGTATTCGACGTAACGGCATACTTTCACATGGCCTACTTCGAAACCCTGAAGAACTTGGTCGGCATCGAGCGCCGGGTCGATTATTCCTTCATCTCGGATCACATGATGCTGGAGAAGGAAATCGTGCTCGCCCTGCTCGACCGGATCATGGGCGATCGGGTCCCTGCCGGAGACAGTCTCGCGAGGCGGGCGCTGTCATCGATATCGGACGAAGGTCTGGCCGGAGGCTGCGGCTTTTCGGAATACGAAACCTATGGCAACTTCGCGGCGGTTTATTTCCCGGAGCGTTTCATAACCAGGAAGAGTTCCCGCACACGGGAGGGGTCGACCTACTTCGGCCTGCCGCCGCTCTCGCCCGCCGTCCTGTTTGCGCTGTCTCGAAGATACTCCTGGGCCAATTTCGAACGTCCGATGGAGGCCGATCGCGAGATACGCGACCGCCT
>CAYNFM010000262.1:0-1738 GCA_964396415.1 uncultured Treponemataceae bacterium
GAAAGCAAGGCTAGTCACCCTGCCTTTTCACTCTGCCATAACCAAATACGCTTCAGAATCATGGGCGCCAAGGGTTCGGCGGGTTTGGATGACCGTCAAGATGGGCAAGCGTACTACTTGAGAGCCCGGCGAATCATGACTGCGGCCGTTTTGTAGGAAGTCCGACGTGATTCGTTCGGGTCACTGGCAGATAGAGCGTTGAGCAGCAAAAGGATACGATGGCCCTCCGAGAGCGCATCCTCCTCTTTCCAAAAGGTTGTCTTGGAGCGATGTCGTTGCTTAGAACCTGCGGAACTTGGCCCGGAGATAAAATCGCGCTTAACCTTGGCGGCCTCAGCGGCCTGATGGATAGTCTTATCTCCGCGACGGACTGCGGCAGACTCCTCGAGGTCAGAAAGAACAAGACGGGCGCGCTCCACTTTAGTGCGAGAAGTCCCTATGGCATCAGCAGTTAGGCTAGCGCTCTTGCTAAGGCGTTTGCCGTTAGCCTCAATTGAGGCTAACGCAGAATGGAAGCCTTCCTGAGGCCGGTCCACGAGCTCTATGAGCCGCAGTAGCTCGGAATCCGAGAGGTTGCGACGGTCGCGTTGGGTGTGGATCGCGTAGGCGAGAGCTTCGGCCTCGGAAGCGAAGATCTTCTCGTAGGCGGTGACTCGGAGTAGGCCGAGCTCCTCCGCTGCCCGGACGCGGGTGTAGCCATCGATGAGGATACGAGTGCCATCGGGCTTCCTCCAGATGTTGACAGGCTTAGAAGGATCGAAGCCGTTGGCCTGCATGTCGGCCTTAATTGCAGCGAAGACCTCAGGCTTGATCGTGAAAAGCGAGGCAAAGGGCTCAGCCTTGGTGATCTGGTCGAGGTAGAGCTCGATGCCGACGGTCTTGTCCCCGGAGTTGTTGACGGAAGCCTTCTCCGGCTTAGTGGTCATGGTGAGCTTGGGCATGGCTAGAACCTCCCAGCTCGACGATCGACACCACAGTAGGCGGCGAAGGCGGAGATTGCGGCATGCAACGGGGCCTTGGCAGACGAGGTAGTGATCTTCTCGCCCGTGTCAATTGAGCGGCGGATTAGGGAGGTGTCCGGAATAGTACCCGGCAGGATGATGTCGGTGAAGGAGCTTCGGAAGAGGGCATCATATTGGTTGCGGAGGGCGTCAGGGTTGTCGGTCCTCGCTGGCCTATGGAAGTTAAATAGGATGCGCCACGCGGGCAGCTTGTCCGTCTCACGCCTGATCTGGGCCTCGTAGAAGAGTGCACCTTTGTAGTCGAACTGCGAGAAGGCAACGGGCGTGATGACGAGGTCCGAGGCGTGGAGGGCGTTGAGGACGATGTTGTCGTAGGTCGGCGGCGTGTCGATGAAGATGAAGTCATACGGCAGGGTCGAGGAATCGAGGATGCGCTTGAGCGTCCGTTCGCCGATGGCCCTGAACTTCACGAGGTCGAGCGACGAAGCCAAGAGGTCGATACCGGGGTAGTTCGACGGGATGATGTTCTCAGGCAAGCGCTCGGTATGGAAGACGGCTGCGATGTTCTTGCGGTCGGCATCATCGGCGGAGTCGAGATAGTAGGACGAGGCGCTGTTCTGGATGTCCAGGTCAGCGACAAGGACGCGGTAACCCGCAGAGGCCGCGTAGTTGGCGGTAAGGATGCAGAGCGAGCTCTTACCAGTGCCGCCCTTGATCGAGGAGAAGCATATTGTCTTCATCATTGGCTCCTAGCTTTGATTGAAGCTGAATAGAAA
>CAYNFM010000263.1:0-1657 GCA_964396415.1 uncultured Treponemataceae bacterium
TCCCTCGTCAGCATGATGGTGGGCAGGGAGCTCTCGAGCATGTATCCGACGCGCCAAGCCAAGCTGGGCCCCGAGATCCTCTCGATCCAGGAGTTTTCCCGCGCGGGCTTCTATCGCGACGTCTCGTTCTCCCTAAGGAAAGGCGAGATCCTCGGCATGTTCGGCCTCGTCGGCGCCGGCCGCACGGACGTCGTCCTGTCCCTCGTCGGCCTCGAGCCGAGGGACGCCGGAAGGATCGTCCTGAAGGGCAAGGAGGTCCGGATATCCGGGCCGCGCGAGGCCCTTCGCCTCGGCATCGCCCACTTGCCCGAGGACCGTCAGAGCCAGGGCGTCATCCTCGACATGAGCATATCGGCGAACATTACCCTCCCTCAGGTCGATGCCTTGGCGAAGGGACCATTCCTGAACGCGAGCGCGGAGCGCAAGGTGACCCATGCATACGGAACGCAGATGGAGATCAAGGCTTCGGGATGGAATGCCAACGCCAAGACCCTCTCGGGCGGCAATCAGCAGAAAGTGGTCCTCGCGAAATGGCTCTCTACCAAGCCCGAGATACTGATCCTCGACGAGCCGACGAAGGGAATAGACGTCGGCGCGAAAGCCACCGTCCACTCCTTCATCGCGAGCCTCGCTGCAAAGGGCCTCGCCATAATCATGATCTCATCGGAGCTGCCCGAGATACTCGGCATGTCCGATAGGATCCTCGTCATGTACGAGGGGCGCGTGGCCGCCGTATTCGATCGAGACTCCGCCAACGAGGCGTCGATCATGCGCGCCGCCACCGGAATCGGCGAAGCCGTCATCGCGGCGAGCGATCCCGCTGAAGGGAGAGATCGATAATGAAGCGGATCCTGAAGCGCCGGGAGTCGACCCTGCTCATCTCGCTGATAGTCCTCGTTCTGCTCGTATCGCTCCGTTCCCCTTCATTCATCGGGCCGAAGAGCTTGAACGCCATCCTGAACGACACCAGCGCCCTGATCATCGTAGCCCTCGGCCAGTCCTTGGTCATTCTCATCGGAGGCATCGACCTTTCCGTGGCCTCTACCATGGCATTCACCGGGATGGTAACCGGGCTGCTCAACCTCCATATACCAGGCATTCCCGCCTGGACCTATCTCCCGATCGCCGCGGCGATCGGCGCCTGCCTGGGCTCCCTATCCGGCTCCCTCGTCGCCTTCGGGCGGCTCCCGCCTTTGATCGCGACAATCGCGACCATGAGCATCTACCGGGGCTTCGTCTACGTCTTCAGCAAAGGAGCCTGGGTCACGGCGAGGGACATGAGCCCCGCCTTCCTATCCATTCCCAGCACGCAGGTGCTCGGCATATCGAGCATGGTATGGATCGCGATACTCGTAGCGGTAGCGGCGGGGATATTCATGCGCTTCGCCTCCTCGGGTCGCGAGGTCTATGCGTTCGGGGGGAACAAGGTAGCCGCCAATTTCGCGGGCGTGAGCGAACGAAAGGTCGAAATGCTCGTCCTCACCGCCTCGGGCCTTCTCGCCGGGCTCGCCGGCGTGCTCTGGGTGTCCCGCTACGGCATGGCGCAAAGCGAGACCGCCTCGGGATTCGAGATGCAGACTGTCGCAGCGTGCGTCCTCGGCGGCGTGAACTTCGTGGGCGGCGCCGGAACCGTCCTCGGCGTCGTGATCGGGGCGCT
>CAYNFM010000264.1:0-1649 GCA_964396415.1 uncultured Treponemataceae bacterium
GCGGCTTGCGAGTAGGGGAGGAAGGTATTCCCGTACGGAGCCATTCACGCACAATATCGCGTGCTTCGTCCTTTTCCCGCTCCCCTGTAGACTTTGCGGGAAGCTTCTTGCCCGTTGATTGATTGATCAGTTCGGCGTAGTAGATTCCCGCTCTTTTGTGAAGGTAGAACCGACGCATAGCCCTTTCCTTCTGAGAAACGGCTTTTCTCATAGCCGTTTTCTCATAGTTGGATTTAGGGACAAGCGCCAGTTTTCTGGTGGCTCGTCTATTTACTTACCAAGCAATGCCGGGGACGGGTCTTGAACCCGCACGCCGCTTTCGCAGCAAGGGATTTTAAGTCCCTGGTGTCTGCCAATTCCACCACCCCGGCAAGACCGGGGTGAGACCCCGGCGATATGGACCTAAGCCGGGGCGAGTCCCCGGCCGACTTCGGCATACACTAGCCGGGGCCGGAGATGCGGTCAAGATAGATTGGCGAGGCTCGTATTCCTAGCGCCGGCATAGGGAAAAGCGAGGCATATTGAATAAAAATCCGAAAAACTCTACTATTACGCAGGGCCCTTAAGGTCCCGATCCCCAATCCCAATCCACCCATAAGGATACCCTATGCCCGATACGAAGAAAATGGTCATGATCGACGGGAACGCCGCCGCGGCCCATGTGGCCCACGCCCTCAGCGAAGTGATCGCCATCTACCCGATCACGCCTTCCTCCCCGATGGGCGAGCTCTCCGACGAGTTCTCCGCCCAGGGGCGCAAGAACATCTGGGGTACGATCCCCCAGGTCGTCGAGCTCCAGTCCGAGGCGGGGGCCGCCGGCGCGGTGCACGGCGCGCTGTCGTCCGGAGCCCTAACGACCACCTTCACCGCGTCGCAGGGCCTCCTCCTGATGATCCCCAACATGTACAAGATCGCGGGCGAGTGCACGTCGGCCGTATTCCACATCGCCGCCCGCGCCATCGCCGCCCATGCCCTCTCGATCTACGGCGACCACCAGGATGTCATGGCGGCGCGCGCGACCGGCTGGGCCCAGCTCGCCTCGAACAACGTCCAGGAGGCGATGGACATCGCCCTCATCGCCCACGCCGCCACCCTCGAGGCCCGCGTGCCCTTCCTCCACTTCTTCGACGGCTTCCGCACTTCCCACGAGGTGTCCAAGGTCGAGGAGCTCTCCTACGAGGTCATGCGACAGATGATCTCCGACGAGCTCGTGCGCGCCCACCGCGCGCGCGGCCTCAGCCCCGAGCATCCCTCCATCCGCGGCACCAGCCAGAACCCCGATGTCTACTTCACTTCCCGCGAGGCCACGAACAACCTGTACGCCGCCGTCCCCGGCATCGTCGAGAAGACGATGGCGAAGTTCGCCAAGATAGTCGGCCGCGAATACAAGCTCTTCGAGTACGCCGGAGCGCCCGATGCCGAGCGCATAGCGATCGTGATGGGCTCCGGCGCAGACGTGGTCGAGGAGACCGTCGACTACCTCGTCAAGAAGGGCGAGAAGGTCGGAGTCCTCAAGGTGAGGCTCTTCCGCCCCTTCAGCGTCGAGCACTTCATCAAGGCTATCCCCGCTACCGTCAAGTCCATCGCCGTCCTGGACCGCACCAAGGAGCCGGGCGCCCTCGGCGAGCCCCTGTACGAAGACGTCCGCA
>CAYNFM010000265.1:0-1601 GCA_964396415.1 uncultured Treponemataceae bacterium
CAGCCACTCCCTTTCCCCGACGGAGAGTGCTATCTTATTGATATGCCGACGGTGATGCGAAAGGGTCCGTATCGTTTTCACTTCTATTCCGATGAAGGAAGCGAACCTCCGCACATCCATGTTGCCTGCGGTAATGGCGAAGTGAAATTCTGGCTTGATCCCATTCGAATGGCATCAAACGTTCGGCTCGCGTCATCGCAGATACGGGAGATTGAACGATTAGTTTTCGAATATCAGCGAGTCCTTCTGGAGGCGTATCATGAGTTCCATAGCTGAAGCGTTTGCGGGTTCGCGAGGTTGCGCGACACGGGTTTGGGTCGAAGGACGCACTGTCTTTGTCGAGTTATCTGACGAACGAATACTTGGTTTCCCAGCAGACCGATTCACTCTTCTCAAGGCTGCATCTGACGAGGCACTGCAAGGAGTGGAATTAAGGCTGGATGGAACGGCCTTGCGCTGGGAGGATCTGGACGAAGATATTACCGTTCAGGGCGTCCTAGAAGGAAGGTTTCAACAACCTCCTGTCTAAGAGATCACCCGAGAGATAGTGGGGTTTAGGCAGGGATAGAGCAGAAAAACGGCATAAATCTCGCGACGAAAGTCAATTCCTTATTTGGAGTGGGTTTATAACTGCTGTCGAAACGGTCAGAGGGTCCCTAGTCAGACAACGGCCGCCGGCACAATCAGCCAAAAAGCCTATCGAACCCGATCGGCTGGACATCGTCATCCGAAACGCCTTGCGCGAAGATCGCCTGCAGGGCGAGGTACTGGCCCTGCGCGATCGATGGAAGGCCCAGAATCTTTGCGCGGGCTGCTCGCCGCTATTCGCGGAATGCCTGGCCACCATCGAAAGGACAGCCGGCAGGGGGCTTACGATCCTGCTTCAGGGCGCCAACGGCACCGGCAAGGAAGTGCTGGCTCGCTATGCGCACCTGTGCGGCGATCGCGCCGACCGCCCCCCTGGTGATCGTCAATTGCGCCACTATCTCCCGCGACCTGGCCGAGAGCCAATTGTTCGGCCATTCGAAAGGCGCCTTCACCGGCGCCGTCGCCGAAAGCGCCGGTTTCTTCGGTCAAGCCGACGGCGGCACGCTATTCCTCGACGAGATCGGCGAATTGTCCCTGGAGGTCCAATCCAAGCTCCTGCGGGCCATCGAGTACGGCGAGATCCAGGCCTTGGGCAGCTCTGCGACGGTCAAAGTCTCGGTCAGCCTGATCGTGGCCTCCAATCGCGATCTTGCGGGCCTCGTCGGACAAAGGTCCTTCCGCCAGGATCTATTCTATCGGATCAATCAAGTCCCGGTGGCCATTCCCGGCCTGGAGCAGAGGCGGGAGGATATTCCGGCCCTGATCGATTTCTGGGCGCGCAGTCTCGGGGCCGATCCGCCGCTCCTCGGGGAGGAGGCGATAGAGTATCTTTGCGCTCGTTCCTGGCCGGGCAACGTCCGTGAGCTGAAGAACCTGCTTCAGCGGCTCATAGTCCTGTGCGAGCACAGGCCGATCGGCCTCGATGAGCTTCGTCTCCTGGATAATGCCCGGGGCTCGGACGCCGCCGCGGCCCTCGCCGGCGACGAGCAGTTCTGGCGCGAGCCCTTGCCTCT
>CAYNFM010000266.1:0-1589 GCA_964396415.1 uncultured Treponemataceae bacterium
GCCACCATTTCCGAGCTGAGATCCCGCCGGAGCCGGGCAAGGCGAAGGTTCTCCCCGAGAGCGCGCAGGATCCTTTGGGCCGAGGGCAGAAGTATTGTAGATTTGCCTGGCATAATGTCTAAAAATATTGACTCAAACAAGGGAAAGCGTCGCTATGGCTGAAGAACGTGGGAAGGCAGCAGCTAATATGGCTTTATAGCGCCGACGAATTAATGTAATCCAAATGCGGCTCGGACGAAACGCCGGATGAGTTTAGCCCATTCAAGCACTGAAACCAAAATCATACGGGATGCCTTCTTTGCCCCGCTTCCTTGCCTCTATCATGATGGGATGTCTTTTGCGATCGAATAGCAATACAAGGCCGCGGGCACGAAATCTATTTCGATGCCCCGAATCGATGCCTTGCTTCGTCGGGTTCTCGTCGTCACGACGACAGGTCGCTCGAGCGGGAATTTCGCGGCGAGCTCGACGGGACCTTGCAGCTCTTCCGGATGATCGACGATGCGATCGGACCACTTGATCTCGACCGCGAAGCGAGGTCTCCGGGTCCGCGGATCGAGGGACACAATATCGACCTCGCTGTCTCGGCGTCCGGCTTTCCAGCGCGCGTAGTGCAGAGATCCGGAAATTTCCGCGCCGTGCAGCCATTGACTCCACAATGCAGTCTCCGCCAGCTTGCCCATCGCGTCGTCTTCGCCGGTCGCCGCCCCGAAGAGAGCCGCTCTGATGGAGGGGTTGGTCAAATAGACCTTGAAGGTCCTCGCCCGGAGGAGCCGCTGCGCGTTGTCGTCGATCCTATGGACGCGCCGTATCAGGTAGGCCGCCTCGAGGTACTCGAGATAGTCGGCCAGCCGCTGCTTCCCGATGTCGGAATGCTCGGATAGCGATTCAAGGCCGAGCTCGTCGCCCGTATTGAAGGCGAGCACGTTGAAGAACCGATTGAGTCCCTGGGTGTCGGCTATCCCATAGAGGCTCGGGAGGTCCTTGAGAAGGACCTTGTCCACGACGTCCTGCCTGAGGAAGCGGGACGGATTCGAGCGTACGGCGGGGTTCATGACCGCTTCGGGGAAGCCTCCGAAGTTGAGGTAATCGATGAACTCCGAGTTGAGCGCCGAAAGATCGCCGCAGGCGAAGCGATCGGAGCCGTCTCCGCCTCCCGGCGCCTCGCGTATGAGCGCGCTTTCGCGACCCGAAAAGGCGAGGAACTCGGCGAATGTCAGGGGCGGGAGTATGAATTCAGTGAACCGACCCGCTCCCGATTCGCGGCTTTTCATCTTGAGGGCCGCCACAGCCGACCCGCTTGCGACGAAGCGTACCGCGGGATAGGAGTCGACGAGGGATTTCAGGTGGATCTCCCAGTCCTTGAGGTACTGGATCTCGTCGAACAGGACCCAGAGCCGGTCGCCCTCGCGATGGCCCTGGAGATCCATGAAAAGCCTGACGAGGCTCTCGAGGGTGCGCCCGCCGTAGAGGGGCGTATCGAGGGAGACGCAGAGAATGTCTATGCCGCGTGCGCCTGAGTCGAGCAGTCCCTGCACGAACTGCCTGAGCATGACAGTCTTGCCGACTCGACCCGGCCCGATGAGGAC
>CAYNFM010000267.1:0-1546 GCA_964396415.1 uncultured Treponemataceae bacterium
TCGACGAGGATTTTGCCCGTCGGCTCGTGGAGTTTTGGGTCGCAAAGACGCCCCCGAAACGCCCTAAAAGTTCGCTTCAATAGTCGAGGAAAGCCACCTCGGACTTGCCGGAGAACCGCCTGGTCATCCTAGGCCGATCGCCCGGATTTCATGCAGGGAATCCCCCAGGCCGAGTCTCGTAGCGGTCTTGCATTCGAGGGGGAAGGCCATCAAGGAGGCCGGCGCGCCGCGATGCGTACTACGTCGACCTCCTTCATCGGCCCCCGACTCGAAGGACCGCGGGCGACGTGGAGCGCCAGTCCGCGGCCGGCCGGCCGCACGGCCTCGACGGCGATGAAGGCGGGCCCCGTCGACAGCTCGAGAGCGTCGGCGACGGCTCGCTCCAGGGAGCTGAACAGCGAGAGCCGCGGGACGGTGAGGTCGAGCGCTCTCTCGTCCGCCGCGACGCGATACGTCAGACGGTCCTCGAAGCGGAGCGCCTGAAGGCCGAGATAGCGCTCCGCGAAGCGAAGCTCGTCCCTGAGCGCCGCGTAGCGGACCCTGCCCTCGGCGTAGTAGAAGATCCTGCTGAGGTCGACGAGGGCCGACTCCAACCGGGCGGGCCTGTCGTCGCGCTCATCGGAACAGACAGCGCCGCGGGAGCGGCCGAGAGCGGCGATGGCGACCAGCACGCCGCTCACGAAGCGCGAACCGAGGAGGCCCGGCTCATCGCTTCGCATCCGGCGCTTCGAGTTCTCCACGGTTCGCATATTACGATGTCGCGCCGCATCTCGCATTGTCCGCGCGGACAAACTGTTGGATAATACGGACATGCGGCTCGACGTCCCGCCCGCTCCGTTCTATCGCGGAAAAACCTTCTTCGAGGGACTCGGCCTCCCCCTCAGGATCATCCACGTCGAGCGGAGTCCCGCCTTCCCCTCGCACCGCCACGACTTCACCGAGCTCGTCATCGTCTACGAGGGTTCGGGCATCCACGTCGCGGCGGGCGAAGAGCGCCGTATCAGGCCGGGCGACGTCCTCCTCATACCGCGCGGCTCCGAGCACGCCTACACGGACACGCGCGACCTTTCGTACGTCAACGTCGTCTTCGACGCCGAGGCACTCCTCGACGATCCGCTCGCCGAGAGAGCCGCGCTCGAGCCGCCGGGCAGGCGAGGCTCAGCCGGCAGCCCCTCGTCCTTTCGCCTATCGGCCTTCGGGACCCGAGAGGCGCTGGCCCTCGTCAATAGGATCGACCAAGAGCTCTTCAGGAAGGAAGAGTGCTGCGAACTCATGGCGAAGGCGACCTTCCTTCTGCTCTGGGCCTTCCTTGCGCGGGCGCGTATCTGGGGAGGCTCGGACGGAGAGTCGTCGGAGGCGCGCGTACGGAGGCTCGTCGACCGCATCGCTCGGAATTCCTCGCTGGCCCTCTCCGTCGAGGAGATGGCCGAGGAGGCCCGGACAGGCCCCCGCAACTTCCGCCGCGAGTTCAGGCGCGTGACCGGCGAGGCTCCTATTGCCTACGTGAGACGGCTCCGCATCGAGGAGGCCTGCGCCCTCCTCCGGG
>CAYNFM010000268.1:0-1535 GCA_964396415.1 uncultured Treponemataceae bacterium
GGCCTTCGACGATCGGCTGCGCTTGATATTCCTGTGTTGCCACCCCTCTCTATCCCTCGAGGCGCAGATCGGTCTGACCCTGCGCGAAGTCTGCGGCCTCGGAACGGAGGAAATCGCGCGGGCCTTCCTGGTGGATACCGCCACCCTCGCCCAGCGCATCGTCAGGGCGAAGGCGAAAATCCGCGACGCGCATATCCCCTATGAAGTGCCGACGCGGAGGGAAATGTCCGAGCGCCTCGGCGCGGTGTTGCGCGTAATCTACCTGGTGTTCAACGAAGGGTATTTCGCCTCGGCGGGAGAGGCCTTGCATCGCCAGGACCTTTCCGACGAGGCGATTAGGCTGGGGCGCCTCTTGTGCGAGCTCCTGCCGGAGAGCGAGGCCTTCGGGCTGTTGGGTCTGATGCTGCTCCATGAATCTCGGCGGCCGGCGCGCGTCGACTCCGAAGGCGACCTCATCCTTCTCGACGAGCAGGACCGGTCTCTTTGGAGCCGGGAATTGATCGCGGAGGGGTCGAGCCTGGCGAAGCGAGCCCTGGCCTCCCAAGACCCGGGGCCCTATTCCATCCAAGCCGCCATCGCGGCCGCGCACGCCGAGGCCCCGACCGCCGCGGCGACCGATTGGGACAAAATCGTCGGGTACTACGACCTGCTGCTGCGCGGAGATCCTTCGCCCGTGATAGCGCTCAACCGCGCGGTGGCCCTCGCGATGAGGGACGGCCCGGCGGTAGGACTCGAGCTTATCGACGGGATCCTGCTCGACGGAGACCTGGAAGGCTATCATTTGGCGCACGCGGCTCGAGCCGATCTTTGCCGCCGCCTGGGAATGGCGGCCGAGGCAAGGCGTTCCTATGAGAGGGCCCTCGAGCTCGCCCGGCAAGGGCCGGAAAGAAGATTCCTGGAGCGTCGCTTACGCGAAGCGGCGATGTTGAAGGAGGAGAGACCATGAAATATATGATGTTCGTGTGCACGGACCCTTCCGCCGAGGAATACGATCCCAGACAGGACAATACCGAGGCCTGGGTCTCGGAGATGGTCGGCCGGGGAACCAGACTGATGGGCAACCGACTCGGCGGGTTGGATCAAGCGGTAACCGTTCGCAAGCGCGGCGGCAAGATTCTGAGGACCGATGGCCCCTTCGCCGAGACGAAGGAATGGATAGCGGGCTTCGACCTGATCGAGTGCGCGAGCCTCGACGAGGCGATAGAAGTCGCGGCCAAGCATCCCATGGCTCGCTTCGGGCGGATCGAGGTCAGACCCTTCTGGAAAGGCGATTGAGGGAGGGCGCATGATCCATTATATTTTCGACCCCGAGGCGATCGACGAATGCGCGAGGGCCGGCCTCGGTCAGCCCAAGCCGGCGATGTTCGATGCGATAGCGAAGGAGATCGAGAGGCGCTATCCGGGGCGCATCTATCACGATCAGCCGTGGATTTACAGCATCGCCGGCGGCGCCATGATCCAGATGAAGCTCTACTTCGCCTCGCTTTTCGAATACGTCATGATCTGGGGAACCCCGATAGGCTCGGAAGGACACT
>CAYNFM010000269.1:0-1531 GCA_964396415.1 uncultured Treponemataceae bacterium
GACGGCGTGGATAACAGGGATAGAGGAAGGCGAGACGAAGGCGGTCGCGACAATTTCATGGAGAAGCTGGTCAAGCTCAACCGGACGGCCAAGGTCGTCAAGGGCGGCCGGAGCTTCTCCTTCTCGGCCCTTACCGTCGTGGGAGACCGCGCCGGGATGGTGGGCTTCGGCTTCGGCAAGGCGAAGGACGTCACCGAGGCCATCCGCAAGAGCATCGAGAGGGCCAGGCGCGTGATGATCAAGCTGCCCGTCAAGAACGGGACGATACCCCACGAGGTAGTCGGCGAGTACAAGGCGACGCATGTGCTCCTCAAGCCGGCGTGCCCGGGCTCGGGGATCATAGCGGGCGGGCCGGTCCGAGCCATCATGGAGGCGGGCGGCGTCACCGACGTCCTCTCCAAGTGCGTAGGCTCGCGCGCCTCGATCAACATCGTTAGGGCCGTATTCGAAGGCGTCGACAGCATGATGGACGCCAAGACCGTGGCCAAGAACCGCGGCAAGACGCTGAAGGATCTGTGGGGCTAAGCCATGGCTAAGAAAATCGAGATCACGCTGGTCAAGAGCCTGATACACCAGAAGCCGGAGAAGCGGGCCACCGTCCGTTCCCTCGGCCTCCGGAAGATCGGCTCCAAGACTCTGCAGGAGGCGACGCCGCCCATCCTCGGGATGCTGCGCGCCGTCGAGCACCTCGTCGTAGTTAAGGAGATCGAGTGATGGCCGACTTCAACCTCCACGCGCCCGCGGGCGCTACGAAAAAGCCGCGGAGGGTCGGCCGGGGCCAGAGCTCCGGCCTCGGCACCACCGCCGGCAGGGGCAACAAAGGCCAGCAGTCGCGGTCGGGCGGCAAGACCTACCCGGGCTTCGAGGGCGGGCAGATGCCTCTTTACAGGCGGCTCCCGCATCGCGGCTTCTCCAACACCTCCTTCAAGAAGGACTGGCAGGTCGTCAACCTCGAGCAGGTCGAGGTGAAGTACGCCGCCGGCGAGATCGTCCACGGCGCGTCCCTCAAGGCGAAAGGCCTGGTCAAGAAGGCGGAGTCCCTCGTCAAGGTGCTCGGCGACGGAACGCTGTCCAAGGCGCTCACCTTTCAGGTGGACAAGGTCTCCGCATCCGCGAAGGCCAAGATCGAGCGGGCCGGCGGCACGGTCGAGACGCCGTCCGGCGCCTCGGCGGCCGAGTAAACGGGCGCGGGGGCGGATCACCATGGCGAGCAACGCGTTCTTCGACATATTCCGCGTTAAGGAGCTGAGGCAGCGGATCTTCTATACCTTCATGTGGCTGGCGCTGTTCCGGCTCGGGACATTCCTGCCCATTCCCGGCATCAACGCGAGCGCACTGCAATCCTATTTCGCCTCCCAGAGCAGCTCGGGCGCCGGCGGCATCACGGACTACCTCGACTTCTTCGCGGGCGGGGCCTTCAAGAACTTTTCCCTCTTCATGCTCGGCGTCATGCCCTACATCAGCATGCAGATCATCATGCAGCTGATGCTGGTCGTGTCGCCCAAGCTCAAGAAGGTCTCCGAGGAGGACG
>CAYNFM010000270.1:0-1526 GCA_964396415.1 uncultured Treponemataceae bacterium
CATCGCGCAGTGCGATCCGACGTGTCCGGCGCCGATGATGGCGATTTTCCCTTGGCTGCTCATCTTCATACTACCTAGCTGCGTCAAAAGCCGGGGATTCGGGCAATCTTTCTGGTTGTTTCTCTGCAACAATACAAAATGCTTGATCAACTATAGCGGGTCGGCAACCAAGCGTCAAGCACGAACAATATGCTGGAGCTTAGGAGGCATTCGGGCTTGACGTGTATAGTATTTGGTGAATATCTGTACATGTCGACTCGGCGTGCAGAGGAAAGGCGTATTCTCTATACAAATGAGTACAAAGAGGAGTCATGAGTTTCACCCTTGCCTCCTCCTGGGGACGTGGAAACCACGCAAATCCTGATTCCCTTTTCGTATATTCCGACGCTCGTCCCTATAGACCAGCTCTCCGGGGCGGTACTTATCCATAATCATGGGCGCTCAGGATGTACGAATCCGCGCCCCCTTTGGGGCATTTGCATAGCAAGGGTCCCTCTATTTAAATTTACTGATAATGTCTCATTATATTGACAATAACATCATTTAAGCCAGTAATTTAGGTCATTATGCCAGGCAAATCTACAATAGGGTTCCCAAGCTCGAGGCTGAAACAACCATCGACACCATCCTCGCAGTCGTATCCACATAGATCGATGGGGCGAAAACCTTAGACATCGATAAAGCAGAGCAGTCGAGCATGGCGCATGCCTTTAAAAAGGCACGATAATCCATCAATTCTATCGGTGTAGAGCCTCGCGGGCTGCCTCGAGATCGGTGCGGGCCGCATTCCTCGATGGGCCGGCATCGGGCCATCCGGGTTCAGTACCGTCGAGGGACTTGAAGGCTGGGTCGTCAGACAACGAAGTCGGCGGCGAGCCTGAACTTCCCTGGAGTCATGCACGTCCACTTCTTGAAGGCTTTGCGGAAGACGCTGACGTCGGAGAAGCCGAGGAGGCAGGTGATATCCTCGACGCTGCGGCCGGAGCGCAGATAGTCGCGGGCCAGGGATTCGCGCGCCTGGCGGAGGAGGGAGCCGAACTCGGTTCCTTCCTCTGCCAACTCGGCTTGGAGGGAACGGAGGCTAAGGCCCAAATCGCGAGCTATCGCGCGCGCGGAGAGGCTCGGGTCGTCCAGGCGTTCGAGCATGAGCCGAATGGCGCGCTCGCTGGTGAGACGCAAAGGCGGGAGGCGGGCGAGGCTCTCCTCTGCCCAGGCCTCGAAGCGCGCGGCGGACTCGGGGTGGGGGGCGAGAAGAGGCACCGAGACCATGGAGAGGGGAAGATCCATTCCGGGGTTCTTCGATACGAACTGGACGGGACAACGGAAGACGCGGAGGTACTCGCTCTCGTCGATCGGCTGCTCGCCGGGAAGGCGCACGATAAGGGGGTCGAGGTCACGGCCGGAAAGTCTGCGGGCCATGCAGATGGACGAGGAGAGGGTCGCCTCGAAGCAGTGGCGCGACATCGGCGGGGCCCAGCGCGGGACCCGTAGCCGCATCCGGATGGCGCCGGGGACTATCCAACCCT